>DASYDW010000063.1:0-300000 GCA_036499395.1 Pirellulales bacterium | reverse complement strand
CCAATTACTCGCGCCGAAGATCGTTGTGCCGTCGCATTACGACACCTGGCCGCCGATCCACCAGGACGCTGCACTTTGGGCCGACGAGATACGTAGTAAGACCAAGGCCGAACCCCGCGTCCTTACTCCCGGCGGGAAGATTGTCCTAAATGCATCGTAAGGGTGAGCGCGGCAAGGCCATGTAGGCTGAAAGACTCGAAGCCCAAGCTCTCAAGCAGTTTGCGCGACTTTGATAGTTGGTTGGTTGCGGTGATGCGCGGCGGACCCGGGGCGGGTGCCCCGCGACGGATAGTTCGTCTACAATTCGTAGCGTCAACGCAAATTTCGTAGAAACAAATACACGGACACAAGAATCCGATTTTTTGGGGGGTGCCCTATGTCGTTGCTCGTACGCCGGTCAGTCGTTCGTCAATTATGCCTCGTCATGGCTCCCCTGGCACTGGTCAGCGCCCTGATGGCGTCGGCACAGGCCGACACCGAACTGCGCTGGAAATTCAAGTCGGGTGACAAGACCCGCTACGAAATGAAAATGGACATGACCCAAGAGACGAAGTCCGGGCCCATGCCTTTTCAGGTGAAGGTCAGCCAGATCATGGATATGACGTGGGAAGTTACCGACGTCGCCGCTGATGGTTCGGCCACGCTGAGCCAGACGATCGACCGGGTGCGGATGGAAATGACGCTGCCGCAGGCGGGACAGCCGCCGATGAAGTACGACTCGCAACAAGAGAGCAAGGCGCCCGGTACCGAGACGCTGGCCAAGATCTTCGACGCCATGATCGGCAAGCCGTTTATTATGAAGGTTTCGCCGCTGGGTAAGGTCAGCGACATGCAGGCGCCCGATGGAATGGTGCAGGCATTCAAGAACATGCCGGCGGGCGGGATGTTCTCCGAGGACGGTCTGAAGCAGATGATCGGCCAGAGCATGATGCCGCTGCCCGAGGAAGCAGTGGCTGTCGGCAAGACGTGGGATCAATCGGCCGAAATGGAAACGCCCCCCTTTGGCAAGCAAGTCACGACCACGCAGTACAAGTTCGGCGGGGAAGAAGAAGTTGACGGCAAGAAGTTCGACAAGATCGATGTCGCAATGGACGTAAAGCTCGAACCCAGCGAGGACGCTCAGGCGAAGATAAAGCTCGCAGGTAATGACGCCAGCGGCGTGATTTATTGGGATACCGCGGCAGGCCAGCCGGCTGATTCGCGCGTCAACAGCAAGATGAAGTTCGAGATCACGGTAGGCACAAATTCACTCGAGCAGACGGTCACGACCAAAAGCTCGATGAAGCGCGTCGCTGCCGGGGAAGCCCGCGAGTTGTAAATGGCAAGGAGCCGGACAGCGACACGTGCGATCCGTTCAGGAGCGATCCACGCTTCCAAGCAGCCGGTCCAATAGTGGCACCTGATCGGGATGCAGTAGCTGCCGCGCGTTTTCGATTCCGACGAACTCGGCCCGATCGACTTCCCAGCTTGCCGGCGCCGGCTGGGCGTCATGGGGCGCGCGTCCGGCGAAGCAATGAATCTCTTTGCGGCTCTTCTGCAGGATCACCGAGCCCAGCGCGACAAGCGCGCCGGCAACGACACCGGTTTCCTCGAGAGTCTCGCGCCGCGCGGCGGCCTCGAGAGGTTCGTTCGTGCCTGGCAATCCCTTGGGGATGCTCCAAGGAGCCCGGTGGTTGTAATTGCCCGACGGATGCACGAGCAAGACTTCGAGACCGGACTCGGAAGATTCCTTCTCCTGTGTTTGTCGATAGAGGAGCACGCCCGCGGATTGTTTCATGGCCGCAGTGTAGCAAAGCGACGAGTACGCGGCGCCGGTGATGAGTCGCAAGTGCGGATGCCGTTGCTTCGCGCGAAATGCCTAACGGGTGCGAAGCCGCCGACGGAGCCAGGATGCCACGACCGGCAGCAGCCCCAGGCCGGCCAAGACGAGTGTCGTAGGCTCGGGCACGGCCAGTGCATCGCTGACGAAGATGCCGGAACTGCCATCGGTGAAGCTGGCCCAGAAGGCAAGCTGGCTGTTGTCGCTGAAGCCGCTTGCACGGCCATCGGAATTGCCGCTACCGCCGAGGAAGGCGATGCCCGCGACTGTGCGAACGTCGCCGGGAGCGACCTGAATAGCGACTCCCTGCCGGGCAACCTCAAGCAGATTGCCGCCGCGATCGGTACCCCAGATGCCGATCTTGCCGTCGCTGGACTGTGCGGTGAAGACGACTTGCCCCATTCCATTCAGTCCGATGTCCGCATAGGCGGGATTAAGCGACAGTGCGAGCTGCGTAAAGGTCGTGCCCGTCGGCGTGCCCGGAGCTTGTGCGCCGGCTTGTGCGACGATGTGCAGACTGTCAGGCAATCCGCTGAATATTGCCGTGTTGTTGGCAGCGGTGATATCCGGACCGGATAGGCGCGCTTGAAAGGCCAGGGTTCCCTGCGCGTTCAGTAGCGGCGAAGCCGGTGAGAATGCCTGCGAAGCGAAAGCGTCGCCCGCGGGTAATCCCGGCACTTGCTGCCCATCGGTCGCGACAAGTTTCAAACCTGACGAGTCGTGAATCCACATGCCAGTGGCCGTAAACATCGACGCGGAAAACGCGACCGTTCCCGCGGCATTTATTTCGGCGACAGAGAAGGGGGATAGCCCGGTCAGCGCCGCAAAAACATCCTGACCCGGGAATTGTGGCACCACGCCCGACGCCGTATCGCCGGCGCGGGCGATGAGCTGAACGTTCCCCGGCGTCCCAGCCCAGATGCCCACCTGGTTAAGTCCGGTCACGCCCGGCCCAACGAGTGCTGAGTTGAACACGACGCTGCCCGAGGCATTCATCCCGGTCGCGCTGCTGCCATAGGTGCCATTGCTGAACTTCACGCCGGATGCGGTGCTGGGTGCCTGCTGCCCGAACGTCGCGACGGGCTGGACGTTTCCTCCGTGATCGACCCAAATGCCGGACAGACCGTTGGCTGAGCTGAGAGATGTAAAACCGATATCGCCGGCGTCATTGATCAGCGGCGCCGGGCCGAAGGTCGGAACGCTCGAGTTATTCGAATGAAACGTCGTAGACGACTCGCGCAAGAGTTGATTCGCGGCGATCGCAGAGCCGGACCACAGCAACTCATCATTCGATGGATTGACATTGAAGCCGGTTATGTTCGCTGACAACGCGATTTGATTGGCAGCGTTGATCGGTATCGGCGGTGGAATGACACTAGGAGCCAAAATAGGGAGCGAGCTAGCGGCGAATCCAAGAAAGTTGATGCCGGCGCCCAGTCCGCTCACGCTATCGTTTTCGAGCGCAGTCAATCGTACGTTGCCGCTGGTACCCGTCCAAACGCCGACGTTGTTGGTTGTCGTCGTGCCGGCGCCGCTGAGTGTTCCATAAAAGGCCACCTGGCCCGACGCATTAATGGACGGTGGTACGGGTACCGTACCACCGTTTTGAAACGCCGCGAAATTGATCCCCGCGGGGACTTCGGGAGCTTGCGTCGCACTCGTGGCAATGGTGTCGACCGTTGTTGCCGCGTCAGCCGTAGTCATCACGGCAATCGCGCCGACAGCGAGCACCACTGCGAAGGAACGCAGCAATTGCTTGCGCAAAGTCCAAGTAAAAACCCCGACCAAGGCGCCAATCGCCAATCCAAGCGAACTCGGTTCCGGCACCAGTGACGATGAGATAGTAGTTGTAAAAATGGCTGTCGGACCGTTGCCCGTGCTAAACTCGTTCAACGTCGATGTGAAAACGATCTGACCATTGTCGTTGAAGCCAGTGCCAAAGCCGTCCGAGGTGCTGCCGCTGGCAAAACTCAGCGCGTACAGGGTGGTTTGATTGCCGTGAGAGTCGGTGACTAACTCGCCGGGACTGGCCACCAGGCTCGGAGTTCCTCCGGCGTCGGTAACCCAAATGCCCCTTGAGTCGGCAAACGCGATTTGGCCGGCGGAATTAATCGCCAGTGAAGTCGGCTGATCGCGTGCGACTAGCGTTAGATGACCAGCCGTGCCGGTCCAGATGCCGTATCCATCCGGCGACGACGCACCAGCATGGGTGTAGGGCGCCGCGAACACAATCTGACCGTTTGCGTTCATGTACAGCGGAGTCGTGGCGGCAGAGGGCGTGGAATCCAAATTGCCGAAGATTTTGCCGCTTCCCACTCCAGGCGCTACGTCCCCCGCGCGCGCGACGAGCTGCAAATTGCCGACCGCCCCGGCCCAGATGCCCGTGTTGTTGGCGCTGGTTACGCCAGTGCCGGTCAGCAGGCCGGCGATCGCGACCTGGTTGTCCGAGCTGATCTCCGGACGACTGAACGTGTAGAGTGGACCGTTATTCGTGCCAATATCACCGTTTGTCGGATCGGCGAATGTCACGCTGCTTGGGGTTCCCGGAGCCTGGTCACCAAACTTGGCGACCAGCGATAAGCTTCCTGCTGACCCGACCCACACACCGTCATGTACGGTGCTGTTGGGCCCAGCGTAGGGAAACTCGAAGGCCACTTGCCCGTTGCTATTAATCGCGGGGCCCAAAATCAGCGGCGGCAAGCCAGGAAGGGCGAGGGATCGGAACGTGCCTCCCGAAATTCCGGGGGCCGCATCACCAGCACGGGCCACGGGGTTCAAGCTGCCAGGCGCGCCCTCCCAAATCCCAAAGCCTGACGATCCCTGTGTGCCGGCACTAAAGGCGACATTGCCCGCCGCGTTCATCGCATACGAGGGAAAGGTATAATCGAGCGCTGCGCGAAACGTATTGCCTGGCGAACCCGGCGCCGCGGTTCCCTCTCGCGCGACAATGCCGGCTTGCCCGGCGGGGCCCTGCCAGAGGACCTCGTCGGTGCCCGAGCTGACGCCAAGCCCGGTGACGTAACCGCTGTAGGCGACATTACCCGATGCGTCGACAAGTGGCAGCGAGACCGGAGCGGTTTGAGTAGGTTCGACCGATGAGCTACCAAGCACATCGGTGTAATTGACACCGTGCGCGAAGCCAGCCGCGTTTTGATTCTTCACGGCCACCAGGTGTAGGCCCGTGTCGTCGCTCTCCCAAATGCCCCCATACACCGGTGAACTAGATTGGTCGTAGGACGTGCCGTAGAACGCGATCTGGCCATTCGGGCCGATCGTGGCGCCAGAGGCGTCTTGAAAATAGACCGAGTTGAAAAACTGGAAGTTGGCGCCGGCGACCATGCCCGGCGCTTGTGTCCCGGAAAAGACAATTGGCTGAAGCGGTGGCAGAGCGAATGCCGCTGGAATCAGCAATTGCGAAGAGAGGATCGCGACCGCGATCACCGGGAGACAAAAAAACGCGCAATCGTTCATTGCGCGCGGAATACCACGAAACCGCTGCATTGCCCCAGCCCTTATCACGCCCGAAAGAACCCAAACGACGACGTTTGAATTGGATCCCACTGGTTGCACGATCGTGCGATGCCCACTACCAAAGGCATCGCACAATCGTGCGGCGTCGCTATGAGCGACGACGCCGCATGCCGTAGACCAGGGCGACCAATCCAAGTCCGGCCAGAGCGATTGAGCTCGGCTCGGGCACAACGACGGCGTTACCACCGAAGGTGCCAGCACCGGCAGCCGTGGCCGATTGGAAGAACAGCGCAGGATCAACGCCGGCGACTTGCAAGCCGCCCGGCAGACCTTGCACGCCGATCGAGCTCCACGAGCTGAACGTCAGCGAGAAGTTATGCTCGCCGTTGGGGAACGTCAGGAAGTCCGAGGTGTAGTTCACCGTCACGCCGCCGCCGGTGGCCGTGTCGGCCGACAACTGCGGTGCACTGCTGTTGATAATGCCCAGCAGCGTGGCGTTGGTGTACGTCACGGTCAACAGGTTCGTCTTCGTGCCGAAACCTTCGCTCGCGGGAGTGTCGCGCGTGATGGCGATGCCGTTGGGCAGGCTGCCCAGGCCGTTGAACACTTGCGCGGCAATGGTGCCGCCAAAGCCGGTGGTGACCGGATTCGTCGTGCTGGAAATCATCGACAGCGTGGCGTTCTGCACCCCTTGCAAGTCAGCGGGAACCGTTCCCGTAACTGTCAAATAGGTGAAGTTCACCGGAATCGGCGCGCCCAACGGGCCGCCGGTCGAAGTGCCGAAGTCAGTCTCGCTGGCACTTCCAGTCAACGTGAACAAATTGCCGCCGGGGGATGCTTCGGAGAATTGCGCGAAGCTGGCCGGAGCGGCGTGTACGGGAGTTGTCGATCCGAGGGCGATGCCCAACGAAACGAGCGCGCAAACAGGCGCGATGCGGAAGAACGAAGTAGTAGTAAACCTCACGGTGTTTTACCTAGCTAGTAGAGTTCCGAGTGGTGAAAAGAGTTACTTAGGGCGACTCTTTTTCGGAATTCACTAGCTGCTACCGTGGGTTACAAAGAGTGGGCGGACAATCTGCCCAACAGCTCGCGATTCTAGGTGGGTGTTAGGATCGTGTCAACAAAAATACTAGCTTTCCTGGGATTTGTAATGTACCGGTTGGCAAGGGCCTGCGAGGCGCTTTTGGGGCGGGCAGGCCGCTCGAATCCGGGCCCTTTTCCCGATTTGTGGTTCTGGTCGGTTGAAGCGATAGCTTCAAAGAATAGTCCTTCGTCTCTGGGGAATTGCGATTTTTGGGGTGGCCCGGCAACGCCTTTTGCCCTGCCAGGCATTAGCCGGAGGCGATTTCGCTGACCATCAGCCCCTGGCATGAGATTCGCAAATCGTAACGGTCGGCCTTCGGACGCCGTTCGGCGAATTCAGGCCACCCTTCTTCGTCACGCCCTTATCTCTGCCACGCCCTTCGCTCATTTCCAGGAGCACATCATGCTCGGCAAACGCTGCTACACCTTGGGTTGGGGTAGTCACGCCGCTCAATGGCAAGTTCGCTCGACGTCCGGTCATATCGTGTTCGAGGCCGCCTGTCGCCAAGAGGCATCGGCCATTTGCACGCGGCTGAATCGACGTTTCCCACGCACTCGAATACATGCCAAGGCCGTCGCCCGCCGGCCAGCGCCGATTCGTTGCGAGACCAGCGTCCTGGTTCGAAATCTGTGGTCGGGCATTTTGCCGGCCTTCGGCTAAACGTAGAATCCCGGGATAAGATGCCGCTCTCTCGTGCGCGGCTTGCCCTCGGGAAGAACCCTCGGATGGGACTCTACGACAAATATATTCTGCCGCGTGTGCTGGAATTCGGCATGAGCCGGCCACAAGTGATGCGCGAGCGACCTCGCGCACTGGCCGAGGCTCGCGGTGAAGTCCTCGAGATCGGTTTTGGAACCGGGCTGAATCTTGCGTCGTATCCGCCGGCCGTCGAACGGCTGGTCGTAGCCGATCCGGTCGAAATGTTGGCGCCCCGGGTGGCCCAGCGGATCGCGGCTGCCAAGATTCCGGTCAGCATCGAGCGCGCTGATGCCGCTGTGCTGCCATTCGATGCCGGGCGATTCGATTGCGTCGTCAGCACTTGGACCCTTTGCACGATTCCGCGAGTTGCCCAATCGCTGGCCGAGATTCGCCGCGTCCTGAAGCCGTCGGGGCGATTCTTGTTCCTCGAACATGGTCTGAGCCAGAATCCGCGCACCGCCGACTGGCAGCATCGCCTCGACCGGCTGCACGGCTTCTTCACCGGTGGCTGTCACGTGAATCGCGAGATCGATCAGTTGGTCGCCGGCGCAGGTTTGGCGATCGAGCGGGTCGACCGGTTCAATCTGGCCGGCGTGCCCGGCTACATGGCCCCTCATTACCTGGGTGCCGCGATAGTGGCATGAGCCCCACCAGCAGGGTACAAGGGTAGTGTGATCCTGCCTTTGAGTTCTCGCCTTTTGCCGTGGTCCGCGCCCTCTATGCTCTTTGAGTGAGATGCCTGGCCCGGCGCCCGCGAACACGCCCTGCACTCGAACCATAGGGGATGCCCCGTGACGCTATCGCGAAAACCAGCTTTGCTATTTATCCTGCTGCTGACTGCGATGTTGCTCCTATCAAGCAATGCGACGCGTGCCGCCGAGCCGCTCACGATTGTTACGGGCGTGGAACTGCAACCACTGAAGGCGCAGGTCACGCGCCTGGTGCAGGCCTTGGAATTGGCCGGCTCGCCGCTAACGGCGGATCAGAAAAGCGCACTTGACGTGGCGGTCGCCGAGCAAGATGCGGCGAAAAGCCTGGCCGCGATTCAGAATGTGCTTGACCCCCTGTGCGTGGCCGGCGTAACGATCAATCCCGAAAGTCGCGTGAAGGTGGCCGAAGGCGCGGCGCCGAAGAAACTCGTCCAGCACGGCTGGCGCGTGCTTTTGGTGAAGGTCGCCAACGAAGCCGGCGTGACCGCGGCCTTGCGCGTCAGCAGCCCCAACGCGGCCAAGCTACACAAGCCGTCCAGTGGCAGAGCGGATCCGCCGCAATCGATCTCTCCGCAAGATGTCAGCGAGCGCTGGCTCGACGTGTCGCTCAACACTTCTCAGCCGCTCAACAAGGAACTCTCGGGCCTGCCGCTCGAATATCGTGTGATCGAAATGTATAGCCGGGACGTCGGCCAACGCGAGGCGAAGCTGATGTTCGACGTAGGGCAGGGGACGCAGGACCTGGGCTTTCGCAACGAGCTAAATCTGCTGTTTCAATGCGAGCCGGCCGTACACGTGTCACTCGAAGTGATCGACGATGACGGCAAGCCGACGACTGGGCAATTCGTCTTTCGCGACACGTTGGGACGCGTCTATCCCTCGCGCGCGCGGCGCATGGCTCCGGACCTGTTCTTTCACGATCAGATCTATCGTCACAGCGGCGAGACAGTGCTATTGCCGCCGGGCAAATATACGGTGACGTACTCACGCGGTCCGGAGTATCGCATCCTGACTCGCGAGATCGAGGTGCCCAATGCGGCCACGCATCGCGAGAGCTTTCGGCTGAAGCGGTGGATCAAAATGGCCGATCACGGCTGGTTTTCCGGCGATCATCACGTCCACAGCGCGGGCTGCGCGCACTACGAATCGCCCGAAGAAGGGGTCCAGCCCGAGGACATGATGCGGCACATCCTGGGCGAGGATCTGAACATCGGCTGCGTGCTGTCGTGGGGGCCATGCTGGTATTTCCAGAAGCAATATTTCGAGGGCAAAGTCAGCGCCCTCTCGACCCCCGACAACCTGATGCGCTACGATGTCGAAGTTTCAGGCTTTCCCAGCTCGCACTGCGGTCACTTGTGCTTGCTGCGCTTGAAAGAAGACGACTACCCAGGCACGACCAAGATCGAAGAATGGCCCAGTTGGGATCTGCCGGTCTTGAAATGGGGGAAAGAGCAAGGAGGCGTCGTCGGCTTCTCGCACAGTGGCTGGGGGCTGCAGGTTCCCGCGACTTCGCTGCCGACCTATGACATGCCACCGTTCGACGGTATCGGCGCCAACGAATATATCGTCGACGTGGCACACGACGTTTGCGATTTCATTTCCGCTGTCGACACTCCGTTCGTGTGGGAAATGAACATCTGGTATCACACGCTGAACTGCGGATACACATGCCGCATCAGTGGTGAGACGGATTTTCCGTGCATCTATGGCGAGCGCGTCGGACTTGGGCGCGCGTACGTGAAGCTAAAAGGATCTAAGGATCAACCGCTGGACTACGATCAGTGGGCGGTAGGCATCCGCGATGGACGCAGCTACTGCACTGAGGGGCTCGCGCATCTTTACGATTTTACGGTCAACGGCCTGGGCGTCGGCGAACCGGGCTCGGCAGGTCGCGCCAGTGTGCTGTCGGTGAAGCAGGGCGAGAAGCTACCGATCCGTGTCAACGCGGCGGCGCTGCTTGAAGAAAAACCACGCGAGGACATTCGTGCCCGCAAGCTTGATCAGAAGCCGTACTGGCATGTCGAGCGAGCCCGGGTCGGCGATACGCGCAAGGTGCCGGTTGAATTGATCGTCAATGGGCAGGTCGTCGAAATGCGCGAGATCGAGGCCGACGGCAGCGTCAAGGATCTGCAGTTCGAGTACACGCCCCAACATTCGTGTTGGGTGGCGCTGCGCGTTTTTGCCGCCGCACATACGAACCCCGTATTTATCGAGGTCGACAACAAGCCGATCCGCGCCAGCCGTCGCAGCGCACAATGGTGTTTGGATGCCGTGGACGTCTGCTGGAAACAGAAGTTGCGCAACACGCGCGAGCCCGAGCACGCCGCGGCCGCCGCCGCGTATGAAGTGGCCCGGCAAGCCTATCGTAAGGCGTTGGCCGAAGCGGTTGCGGAATAGCGGCCGAGCCGGTCGCACTGCGTTGTACCCGGTCATGTCTCGACGGCGCGGGCGCGAACCATTTTCCTGGCGTGGCTGTCTTTTCGGAGCAGGCCGTGGTCGTGGTCAGGTCCCTTTAGGGAACGAGGTGCTAGCGCGCCTTGGCCCCGGCCCAAATGGGTTTTTGCTGCGGTAGGGTAGAGTCCCCAGCAGCAAAAATGCTTGACCCTTTTGGAGTGGTTTGCATAGTATGCATTGTCGCGTGTGTCGTGGGCTAACGTGGTCCCGACCGGACTAGAGGCCCGTCGTGACGCCGGCCTGGATCGGCCGTCCAGCGGGAAGGCTCTAGAGGAAGGAGGTGGTCTCTATATGTGTAGTGATTTCCAGAGGTGGCTCGTCTGACGCTTCAGCCGACGGGCTGTCCTGCTCCGGGTTCGGAGCGCGTCAGGCAGCCGATTCTGTTGACGAGTCAATGAGTGTCTGAGTCAGAAGAGGCCGGCCGAGATAATCGGCCGGCCTCTTCGTTTTTGCACCCGCGGCAATGTCCGGTGCTGGTCAGTTTTTGACCAAGGGCGTGGCTACCGCATTCCAACACGCCGCAATCGGCCTTAGCCTCTGCCCGGTGCGAGCGGGGCGTCGACCGATTTCTTGCCACGGGCCGAGACTTCTGTCACGATTTCGGTTGGGCAGTCGTGGAGGCCCGCCGATGAAGGACTCGAGCCGATCGTGGCGCGCATTTTCAGGTAGGTGCCTGATGCTCTGCGCAGCAACCATCGCGGTCTGCTATCCATCGCAGGTCTTCGGGCAGTTCTCTTATTCCGATCCGGCTCGTCAGGCCATCTTCCCGGCGCCGGCGCGGGAAAGGCAGTCGTCGATCAGCCAGCGCGTTCTTCCGTCAGTGGGCGGTGCTGGTGTGATCCGACCGAGTGCGTTCTTCACGTACGACGCGTTCCCGTTTTCGCCGCTGTTTGGTTACCCGGCCATTAACCTTGGCTTTCCGCAACCGCTGGGTCATCAGGTCATTTCGTACGGGGCAAGCGGTTATATCTATCGGCCCGTGACCGATTTGGGATCGTATTACGATCGGGCCTTGGCCGCGCTGCGGGCCGCCAACTATTCGCAAGTGCTGATCGAGCTTGATCCCGTGCTGGCCGAGTTGCCTGACGATGGTGACACGTGGATGGTGCGTGCCCAGGCTCTGTTCGCATTGGGTACGTATGGTAAGGCGGCGGAATCGTTGCATATTGCGTTGCGTCTCTTGCCGCAGCAGCAGTGGGGCGACCCCGTTCTGAAAGTGCGCGAGTATTTCGCGTCTGAGGGAGAATTCGCGGCCCGCTTGGCTGAGCTCGAATCGCACGTGAGAAGCAACCCTCGTGAAGGGGCCGGCCATTTCCTGTTGGGCTACTTTTATGGTTACCGTGGCAAGGTGCCTGAAGCCGAGCGTGAATTGCGCAGGGCGCTGCGTCTGATGACAGGTGACGACGGGCTGGCGAGTGCTCTGCTCGCGCCATTGCAAGCCGCGGAAACCGATGGCGGTAATCCCGGCAATGAGAAGCCGCGTCCCGGGCTGCACGAAAATAACGGTCCGCGCGAGTTCTGATAGCGCATTGCGGCGCGCCGTGTGACCGATTCTCGAATCGAGGCTTGAAATCAGGCCACGCAGTTCGCTAACATTGCCCATGTACGCGGTATCCTAAGAGCCTGAGCGACGACAACAGGTATCTACAAGAGCCCGTCTTCGGACCTTGATCCGAAGGCGGGCTTTTTTTGTTTCCGCCGCTCATCAAACCAGTCCATTTAGGGTGTTTAACCCAATGACCGATTTCTTTTCACCCGATCTCGGTAATCTCACCGCCACGGCCATTTTGGGCTGGTACGCCTGGCACACCGCCTCACGGACGATTCCCGATTTGCTCACGGCGTTTCGCGAGGAATTGGCGACGACGCGCGAAGAATCTCGGTATGAACGGGAAACGTTACGTGACGAACTGAACGCCGAGCGCATCGAGCGGCATTCGGATCACATGGCCATCGTCGAAGCCTTGCACGAATTGGCTGCACGACTGAGGTCAACGCACGAAGCGCCACTTGCGCGCAATTCAGGGCCGCAAATACCAGCACGCGACAGATAAACCATTTGAGATCGCCGGTCGCGGATCGGCGACGTTTCAACAGAACTTCACAACAACCAGGAGCCGATCATGAATGCTGCCCAGATGCAATCTGCAGGAATCAATTTGACGCTGGTCGCGTGGCTGGCGAAGCATGCCAGCGATGTGCCGGCAATTCTGGCCGGAGCGGAGAACGTCGTCGCGGCCTCGACCTTGCAAGACAAATGGGTCGCGTTCAAAAGTCTCGGCGATCTGGTCGTTGCCGATCTGTCGGACTTCCCGGGCTTGTCTCCGGCGCCAGTAAATCCACCCGCGCCGAGCCCCGTGGTTGGTCCGGTTCAGGCATCGGCGGCTGATGTCGACCTGGCGCTGACGGCCATCGGCGACGGTCACATCATCAACGCCATCGTGACGTTGCTCACGAACCCCCAGACGCTGGCGCTGATCGAGCTGATCCTGAAGCTGGCCGGCATCACGGTTTAGGGCCGCAGTAGCTTAGGGTCAGCAACACAGGCGAATCAACGAATACAGGAGCGCTGGGGATAAGGCCAGCGAAGCGACTCATGGATACACGCAAACTCGGACGCTTAGCGCCACGCTTCGACCCGCGCACCTTGCGGGCGGCGCGATACTTTGTCCCCGCGGCGCTACCACCGCTTCCTTCTTACGTGCGCTGGAGCCAAAACGCCAAGGCGCCGTGGGGCATGATGCTCAACGATCGCATCGGCGATTGCACGTGTGCCAGCGTGGGGCATGCAATCCAGACCTGGACGGCCAATCACGGGCAGGAAGTCACACTACCGGATAGCGATATCCTGGCCACTTACGAAGCCGTCAGCGGTTACGATCCGAAGACGGGCGCCAACGACAACGGGGCCGTCGAGATCGATGTCTTGAACTATTGGCGCAACACGGGCGTGGCCGGGCGCAAGATCGGCGCCTACGTGTCGCTCGAGCCGCGCGACAAGCGAGAGATCCAAGAGGGCATTTATCTCTTTGGCGGAGTCTATATCGGCATCTCCCTGCCGGCGGCCTGGCAGAATCAATCGATCTGGAAGGCGCCCCATTTCCGCTTCGACTTCGGCCATGCCGCATGGCAGCCGGGCACCTGGGGCGGGCATGCCGTATTCGTTGTCGACTACGACTCGCAATTCGCGACCTGCGTCACTTGGGGCGAACTGGTGAAGATCGAATGGGCCGCCTTTCCGCTGTACGTCGAAGAGGCGTATGGCATCGTCGCGCCCGAGTGGGTCAACGACACGACCAAGGCGCCCAATGGTTTTGATATGGCGTCGCTGGTGCAAGATCTGAACGCGATTGGGCAAGCGGCGTAACGCCAAACGAGCGCAATCAGTAAACTAGGACGCGATTGGCAAGCATCGTTATTCGAACAGCGAATCGTTTCCTGCATGGAGGTCGTTGATGAAATCTCGCCTACGCGTCTTGGTAGTGCTTGGTCTCGTGTTGCTCGCGTCGAGCGCGCTATCACAGGAGAGGAAGCCGCCACGGCCGAACCCGCCGGCGCCGAATCCTGCTCCCGCACCGAGCCCAACCCCTGCGCCGAGCAATGGGGCCAAGCTGCTCTTCGCCTCGGAGTTCGATTCCGAGGACGAACTGAAGACGGCGGCCCATCTGTGGCGCACCGGCTGGCCCTTGGGGGCCGGCGTTACGAGCCCTGCGACGCCGGGCGAAGTCGAAATCTATGTCGACTATCAGAAGGGGGACAAGTGGGGACAGAACCCTTTCAAGGTTAGCAACTCGGTCTTGTCGATCACGGCGACGCCCACGCCCGGCTTGCCAAAACCCTTTACTTACACGTCGGGCTGTTTGTCGACGGCGGGCATTTTCTCCTTTCAATACGGCTATGCCGAGATGCGCGGTCAGGCGCCTAAGGGGAGCGGCTTCTGGCCGACCTTCTGGATGATGCCGTGGAAGGGGGACTGGAGCAAAGTCGTGTGGCCTCCGGAGATCGACATTTATCAAGCCTCGAGCCGCATCAACAATCAGAACTACCCCGCGGTGCTGTCGGGCACGTCGAAGAAAGTGATCGAAGCCGGCGAATTCATCACGGCCAAGTCCGACCTTTCGGCGGCCATGCACACCTACGGCTTTGAATGGACGGAGACAACGATGACCTGGTACCTGGATGGTGCCGTCGTCATGACAAAGCCATCCCCCGCAGGCACCGCTATGCGGATGTATCTGATGCTCAGCCTGGCTGTGGGAGACAACGGCACCTGGATCGGTAAGCCCGACGGCAGCACGCAGTCGTGGTTGATCGATTACGTGCGCGTCTACGACCGCAAACCGTCCAAGTAATCGTTAACCGCCGATTTTCTGTTTTCACGAACTTTCGAAAACTGCCACGTCGAATGAACGAAGTCGTAACTCATCTGTCGATCGTCGCCTTTTTGCTGCTGGCTGCCTGTGTATGGCGCACGCCGCAGCGGCGCGGCCGGTTCGTGGCGTATGGTCGTCGCCGAATGGAGCAGGCGGCCGAAGCCCGAGCGCGGCGCCAGGTGAAGCAATTTCTTAATGACTTTCACATTTGTGAATTGTTGGCGGCCGGCTTTTCGGCTTCTCATCTGTTAGGGCGCTGGATGTTGAGTTGGTTGAGCAATGCCACGCTGGCACTGGCCCTAGCAACCGTTGCCATGGCCGAGAATCCACCAGCCGCGGCGCGCGCGGCGCTTGCCGACTTGCAAACGCAACCCGTTGAAAGGCGGTCGCAACTGCGTTATCTCGCCGTCGACGGGCCCGAGCAGGTTGTGGCTATCGACTATGTATTAAATGCCGTCAGCCGCAGCCGTTTGATTGTGCATGCCGAACGGGTCTCGCCGACGCTGTTGCGCATCGATCTGGCGGCCTGTGCAAACCCTCGCGAGCCGGCGTCCTACGCAGAGCTTCGCGCTGCCTGGGAAAAGCTCGTCGAGATCGACCCATACTTCCATCTGCGAACGCAGGTGTTGCCTTTGCAAACGGTTGTCGCCGCGGCCACACCGCATTCGTCGAAAAATAACGTTCGACGTTCCACACATTCGACGACTAATAAGATTGAAACCGTCACGATCGACGGTGGTTGGATTCCCACCGACGTCGCGCGCGATTTGAAGCTGGCCACGCTTTCGGCAGGACCGGTTCTGCGCGGCGACTTTTTCGTGGCGCATGCCGTTAACGCGCCGCTCTATTACGACTTCGCGGGCATCCCAAGCGCCGAACAGGAATTGCTCGGGCGGCTGGGCATCGATCGCGAATCGGTGGACCGCCTGTCCGCCGACACGGCCGCCAATTTGTTTATTTCGCACGTTACGAACAAGCCGCGGCGACTCGTGCGCTTGCCAGGACCTCTAGGGGGAACCTGGTTCAGCCGCGATATCGAGACCGAGACGCCCGATCGCGATCCGCTGCGAATTCCGATCAACTATACAGGCACGGCCGGCGCGCAGGTGCTGCGCTACGACGCGTCGGAATGGTTTGCTCAGAAGGAAAATAAATTCTGGCTCACGGCGGTCTTCGACGGTCGCGGTCAACGTCAGGACGCCGTGAAGGACGTGATCGCAAAGGACACGATGGCTCACGACGGTATCGTGCGGCCATTAATTTCCTGTGTGCGGTGCCACGAGCTGAACGGCGGCGGGGCTGGCATGCAACCGATTGTCGACGATCAGCACCCGCTGCTCACAGGCCAAGTCGCAATCTTGCAAAGCTACCTGCCCGAGGTGGCCCGGCGCGTCGCCGAGTTGTACGACCCGGCTCGCCTGGCACGCGATCAGGCACGCGATCGCGAAGATTACGCCCAAGCCGTGCTCGACGCGACCGGTCTGACAACGCACGACGCAGCCGACGCGCTGTCGCGCACTTTTGCGAGGTTCGTCGATCGGCCGGTAACCCGCGTCGTGGCTGCGGCCGAATGCGGCGTTGGCGAAGAGCAATTCGTCATGGGGACTCGTCATTCAACGGATCCGGCGATCCTGGCTTTACGCGCGGGGCGCGAGATTCGTCGTGCCACATACGAGGCCAGCTTTCCCGAACTCATGCTGCTCACGAACTCATCCTGGAGGCATTGACCTATGAATCGTCTACGCCTGTTTATTGTCTCCGTGTTACTGCTAGCCGTGTTTAACGCGGGAATTACCAGCTTTGCAATCGCGCGTCCTCCGTGCCGTTCGTCGACCAAAGTGCAAGTATCGGCGACGAGCGTGGCGACCGTTTCCGCGGGAGTCGTTGCGGTTCCCTTCGCGGTGCCGGTGGCGATGCCCAGCTATGTGCAGTACTCCGCTTATACGCCGAACGCCGGGATCCAGTATTCGACAGAAGTCCATGCCACGGAAGCTGCGGTCGTTTGCGGCACTGTCCAAACAACGGGTAACGCACTTGCTCAAATGTCAAACGGCGCGGTTCCGGCGACGTCACTTGTCACCGCGCGTTGCACGAGATGCCACGGTGCGACACAGCCCAAGGCGGGGCTCGATCTGACCAGAGCACTTGACGACGCGACACGTTTGAAAGCGATCGCCCGCGTGCTTGCCGACGATCCTCAAGTGCGCATGCCAAAAGGGACGGAGCTCTCTCCCAGCGAGTTGGGGCAGTTGATTCAGGAATTGGCCGCTCGGCCGGCGCCGACCGATGGTACGAGCGCTCCTCCGGCGCCGGCCGCCAACGCGATCGATTAGCGGCGGCACTTACACGGCCTTGACATCTGGTCGTTCGCGCATGCGACGGACTCGTGTCTGACGCTGCGCCATGACATAGCCATTTTGCTGATTTAGCACTTGCCCGCGTCGGCAAGTGAACTCTGTTTCTGGAACTTGGAGAGGAGGCACGTATGAATCGATGTTATGGGGTCATTGTGCTCGTGGCGTTGTGGGGATTTGCCAGCATTGCGCCGGCAACCTATTGCGCGGCATGTCCGCAAGTGGCGACCGCGCAGGCGGCGGCGCTTCCGGTCGCGCCATCGGCGGTTGTTGCGGCGCCGTTTGCGCAAGCCTTTGTCGGCGGTGCATACGCGCTGCCGGGGACGGCATCCCAGGCCACCGTGGCGCTGCCGGTCACGGTTACGCAACCGCTAGTCGTGGCGCAGTCGGCGTCGCTGTTACCGCTGGGAGCGGTGGCAAACGCCGGCTGTGCCGGGGGCACCTGTGCTCGCGCTTCGGCGCGCGTGGGCGGGGCAGGCGTGCGTCGCACGCTGTTGCCGCGTCAGCGCTCGGTGGCCCGAGCCGTGGTGCGCTGAACCAAGGCGCGTGGAGTGTGTGCGGTCGTCGGCGCCGGCGACCGCCGCTCCACGTTTCTGCAGCAATGATATTTCGAGGTAACCGTCATGCAGATCCGCGATCGCATCCGTGAGCTGCGCCGCGTGCCAGCCTCACAACTTCGTCCGCATCCCAGAAACTGGCGCATGCATCCCGACGCCCAGCGCGACGCCTTGCGCGGCGTGCTGGCCGAGATCGGTTACGCCGGCGCGCTGCTGGCGCGCGAACTGGACGACGGCACACTGGAGCTGATCGATGGCCATTTGCGCGCCGAAACGACGCCCGACGCCGAGGTGCCTGTGCTCGTGCTCGATCTATCGGCTGACGAAGCGGCCAAGTTGCTGACCGTATTGGATCCACTGGCGGCGCTGGCCGAAACCAATGCTGAGCGGCTTGCTTCGCTGGTGTCCGAGGTTGAAACGCAAAGCGAAGCCGTGCAATCGCTGTTGAATAACCTGGCCGATGAGTCGCGCCGCGGCTTCGCGCTGCCAGAACCGCTTAGCCCACAAGTCGATAGTGCGCTCGAAGAACTCTATCAGCTCGTCGTGGAATGTGGCGACGAAACTGCGCAGCGCGCGCTGTTCGAGCGGCTGAGCGGCGAAGGCTTCAAGTGCCGTGTGCTTGTGCTGTAACAATCGCGAACGCCGGAGGCCCGAGCGTGCCGATCATCGAAGTCACCGCCGATTGCCCGGTCCACGATTCGTTTCGCGTGCGGCAGGTCGCGGGCATGTTCGACGTGCCGCTGGCGGAAAAATCGGTATCGACATTTCGCGCGGAGATTCCCGGTACCGACGAGCCGTGGAGGATCGGACTCATCGTCGGGCCATCAGGAAGCGGCAAGACCACGGTCGCCCGACAGGCGTTTGGCGACGTGCTTTACCAGGGACATGCCTGGCCTGTCGATCGCGCGATGGTGGACGCGTTTGGCGATCTGCCGATCAAGGATGTCACCGGATTGTTGACGGCCGTCGGATTCAGCTCGCCCCCTTCCTGGGTAAAGCCGTACTCGGTGCTGAGCAATGGCGAGCGGTTTCGTTGCGACGTGGCGCGGGCTTTGTCGGTCGGTGTCGCGAGTGAACATTCAATGTTACTCAACGATGCGGCTGTGCCGATCGTGGCCTTCGATGAATTTACCAGCGTGGTCGACAGGAATGTCGCGCAGATTGGTTCGGCGGCCGTGGCGCGAGCCATTCACGACGACCGGCTGAAATGTCGCTTCGTGGCGATCACCTGCCATTACGACGTTGCTGAGTGGCTGACGCCGGATTGGATCGTCGATATGGCGACCGGGATCTGCCAATGGAGGAGTCTTCGGCGTCCGCCCGTGCAACTCGAACTCTTTCGTTGCCACCGTCGTGCGTGGACTTTGTTTGCGCGCCATCACTATTTAAATGGAAATCTGGCGCCGACGGCGCGCTGCTTTCTTGCCACCTGGCGCGATGCCGCGGTCGCATTCTGTGCCACGTTTCCCTTGATTGGGCGGCGCGGGCATTGGCGCATCAGCCGCGTCGTGACACTGCCCGACTTTCAAGGGATCGGCATCGGCATGCGCGTGACCGAGGCCGTCGCGCAACAGCATCGCGACGAGGGATTGCGCATCAACATTACGGCCAGCCACCCGTCGGTGCTGGCACATTGCACGAAGTCGCCCCGGTGGCGAACGGTGCGCGTGCTGAAGACCGGTTCGCGCAGCGCTCGCCGCTTCATTCACAACTACCGCGGTTCGAGCGGCCGCGCCGTGGCTTCGTTCGAATATCTCGGTGCGAGCAACGTGGCGTGAAAGCAAGGGCATGAAATCATCGATCGATGCGATCAAAGAAGCCGAGATTCGTGCGATCGTCTCCGTCGGCGGCAGCCTGCGCACCGCCGCCAAGCACGTGGGCTGCACCGTATCGGCGATCCGTGTGCGCGCCGATCGCAGTCGGGAGTTCGCCCAGCGATTGAAGCGCGCGGAGTCGGACTTCGAAGTAATTCTGCTTTCGAATATCCAGCAAGCGGGCAAGAAGTCCTGGAACGCCTCGGCCTGGCTCTTAGAGCGCATCTTTCCCGAGCGATTTGCGAAACGTCGTCCCGGTACGATTCCTGTGGAGGAATTAAATGACGTGTTCGAACACCTGGCCACGATCATTACGCACGAGGTGGCCGACCCGGAACGTTGCGAACGCCTGTTGGATCGCGTGACAAAGCTGCTAGCCAACCTGGCGGCCGAACCCAAGCGGAAGAAGAAGCGCAAGTGACGCCTGCCAAGCGGAAAAAAGTGGAGGTCCGCAATGATTCGGTCGCCGAAGCCTCTTCTGCAGCCTACGACGACGCCCGTGGCTGTCTGCCGTACGATCCACGATCCTCGCTGGCCGAACAAGAGGAATTCGTGCTCGCCGCGCTGGCGCACAATCTTCGCCGGCTGTTGCGATCGCCCCAGGAAGTCGACAATCGCGCGCGTAGCCTGCTCGATTGGGCGAAGCACTATCTGTCGCCCCATTTTCAATTGCCGCCATCGGCGATGCACCGCTGGTTGGGCGAACAAATCGAGCAATCGCGGTCGACGCGCGGCCAGAAGATCAACGTTATCGGGCCGCGCGGGGCCGCGAAATCGACCGTCGCGTCATTGGCTTGCCCCTTGCGAATGGCCGTCGAGGGGACCGAGCCGTATATCTGGATCGTATCGGATACGAAGGACCAGGCCGTCAGCCACCTAGAGAACATCAGGGCCGAGTTGCTGGATAACGAGCTGCTGGCCGCCGATTATCCCGACGCGACAGGCAAGGGAACCGTCTGGCGTGCGGCGGCGATTGGCTTGCGTAACGGCGTCACGATCGAAGCATTCGGAACGGGTCAGCGTATTCGCGGCCGCCGGCGTCGTGAGCATCGGCCGACGCTGATTATATGCGATGACCTGCAAAATGACGGACATATGGAATCGGCCTTGCAGCGCGAGCATTCGCGCAACTGGTTCCACGGCACGTTGATCAAGGCCGGCACCGCGACGACGAATATTTTCCACCTGGCCACGGCCTTGCATCACGACGCGCTGGGGCTCGAACTGCATCGGACTCCCGGTTGGGAGTCTCGCATTTTTCGCGCCATCGAGCGCTGGCCGGACGACATGCTGGCCTGGCAGAGGTGGGAGGAGCTTTACACGGCGCTCGATAATCCCGCTTGCCGGCAGATGGCGCGCGACTTCTATGAATCGCATGCGGCCACGATGCAGGCGGGCGCCGTGTTGTTGTGGCCAGAGCAAGAGGATCTGTACACTTTGATGCGGATGCGGGTCGAGAGTGGCCGCACGGCTTTCGAGCGCGAGAAGCAAGGCTCGCCGATCAACCCCGAGGCTTGCGAATGGCCCGAAGATTACTTCCACGCCGGCATCTGGTTCGACGATTGGCCGGAACGTTTGTCGTTGAAGGTTATCGCGCTTGATCCGAGTAAAGGAAACGACGCACGCCGCGGCGATTACTCGGCATTTGTAATTTTGGGGGTCGGCACGGACGGCGTGTTCTACGTCGACGCGGACCTGGCCCGTCGCGCGACACCGCAAATCGTGGCCGATGGCGTCGAATGGTGCCGACTGTTTCGGCCTGACGCGCTGGCGATCGAAACCAATCAGTTTCAAGATTTGCTCGGCCGCGAGTTTGCCGCGGAGTTCGGCAGGCAAGGAATCGTGGGCGTGCAGCCCTGGTCGATCGACAACCGCGTCAACAAGCTGGTGCGCATTCGCCGGCTGGGGCCGTTTTTATCGCAACGGCAACTTCGTTTCCGAAATTCGCCGGCGACGCGAATGTTGGTCGAGCAATTGCAGCAGTTTCCCATCGGCGACCACGACGACGGACCGGACGCCTTGGAAATGGCCATCCGCATGGCCTGCGAGCTTTCCGAGCGGCCAACATTCGACGATGGCTTTGGAGATCGATTGCCGCTCTCGTCCTGACCGTCCAGGCAGGTCGCAGAAATGAATCAACGACACTTGCCGAGCGATGCTGTTCGTGGCTGTCACCCGGCGCCTTTTTAGGGAGACACGATTATGAAATCGACCAACGGTAACAATCTGAATCATGGTAACGGCGATCAGGAAGCGGCTGCGATAACGGACCCTGGTCCGGTTTCACGCTTGGAACGCCGGCTGCAGGAGGCCTGCCAAGGACTGTGGGATAGCCTGGTCGATCCGCGCGACGCTCTGTGGGACGACGATGGCCGGGCCTGGCAGCTCATCGGCAATGAAATGCAGCGGGGCGGCGCCGCCGTCGCCCCGTTCTGGACAGAAACCGAGCATCGGCAGATTCGCATCGAGTGTCGTGGACTAGCGATGACGAACGAGTTCGCGATCAACGGGCACGAAAATCGGATCAACTACGTGATTGGGCCGGGGCACAGTTACCGGGCAGTGCGCAAGAACGGACAGGAAGCAAGCCCCGAGTTGTTGGCGACGGCTCAGGCGTTGATCGACGAATTCATCGTCACGAATCAATGGCATCGCCGCCAACAAGAGATCGTGCGCCGCCGCGACCGTGACGGCGAAGCGTTCTTGCGATTTTTCGTCGGCGCCGACGGTACGCTGCGGGTGCGCTTCGTCGAGCCGGGGCAAGTCTCGACGCCGCCCAACGCCTCGAGCGATCCCGCGGCCAGCTTCGGCATCGTGACCGATCCGCACGATGTCGAGGAAGTTTTGGGCTACTACGTCGACGGGACCTTTATCGACGCTTGCGACATTCAACATCGCAAGGAAAATGTCGATGGAAATGTGAAGCGCGGGTTGCCGCTGTTCTATCCCGTGCGAAAGAATTTGCGCCGCGCCGAAAAACTGCTGCGCAACATGAGCGTCGTCGCCGAAATTCAGTCGGCGATCGCGCTGGTGCGCCGCCATCAAGGAGCCACTCGCACCGCCGTACAGCAGTTCGTCACCGGTCAGGCCGACGCCACGACGACAGGGCCGGGCGGCCGAACGACGAATTGGAAGCATTTCGCGCCCGGCACCATTCTCGATACACACGCCGGCGTCGAATATGATTTTCCGGCTCAGGGACTCAACGCCGCTAGTTACGTCGCAGTGCTGCAGGCTGAGTTGCGGGCGATCGCGGCCCGGCTGGTCATGCCCGAGTTCATGTTGTCGAGCGATGCCTCGAACGCCAATTACGCGTCGACAATGGTGGCGGAAAGTCCCGCCGTGCGAATGTTCGAACGTTTGCAGGCGGAACAGGTCGAGGCAGATCTGGAGGTGATGCGCAGGGTTATCGCGGTGGCCGAGCGCGCGGGCCGTACTTCGTCCGATTCGCTGACGGCTATTGACATTCAGGCCGTGGCGCCGCCGCTGGCTGTGCGCGACGCACTGAAGGACGCGCAGGTAGCGCGCATCGAATATCAATCAGGCATTCTTTCGCCACAAACATGGAGTCAGCGTCGGCGACTCGACTATGCGCAAGAGCAGGCCAACCTGCTCAGCCATCGGCAAGCGAGCATCGACGATGGGCAGCAAACTGGCGCTGTGCCACCGCGCGGTTAGCCGCGCAGAAAAAGAAAGGTGCGTGCGCGGAAGATGTTGTGCGCCGAAGAAAGAATATCGTCGAACGAGTGGCCAAAAGTTACCCTTGAAATAAGTACATGAAAAGATACGATGGTCTTTAATGATTACACAACCGCTAACACCATCTAACGAGAGTAAAGTATCGCACGCGTGTGCCGCGTTGCGAGAAATGCTGGGCGACGTGTTGAAGCGGGGCTTTTACGGCACCGCCGAGATCGAAGTTGCCGTCCAAGACGGATCGATTCAGCACATTCGCCGTCGCATCGACAAGATCGAAAAGTAATCGCACAGCTTCTGCACGTCTCGCGCAAACAGTCCATCGCGACAGTGTGGCAGCCGGCAGCAGCATAACGAGTAGCACAACGTAAGGTATCCGCAGAGCCCGCCACCAGGCAGGTATCCACAGGAGCCCATCGCGAACCAACGACGGTTCGAGCGATGGGCTTTTTTTGTTGCCGTACGACAACGCGAGGAGAGATCCGATGTCCGAGCCCTTGCAAGAATTCATCAATTCCCGTGGTCTGGCGCTGCGCGTCGACCGAGAGGCGGGCATCATCCGCGGCGCTAAGATCCTGGGGACCGAATCCCAGAACGGCCGAACTTACCTGCCCGAGGCGTTGACGGCCGCGGCTCCCTTGTACGAAGGGGCGAAGGTCAACGTCAATCATCCCAAGTCCGCTCCTGGTTCCCCGCGCGATTACCAAGATCGTATTGGCGCCATTCACAACATGGTCGTGCGTTCCGGCGAAGGGCTATTCGCCGACTTTCATTTCAATCCACAACACGCCTTGGCCGGCCAACTGACTTGGGATGCGGAGCACGCGCCCGAAAACGTCGGCTTTTCTCACAACGTGCTGGCCAAAACCTCGCATCGTAACGGCCGGGTCGTGGTCGAAGGAATTACGAAAGTGCAGAGCGTCGATCTCGTGGCAGATCCGGCCACGACGCGCGGGCTGTTCGAAGCGGCGCTGACGCCGGGCTGGGAGCGACAAAACGACGGTGCGGCCACGGCGATCTTGTGGGAAGAGCTAACACCAGCCGAGTTGCAACGCCGCCGGCCCGATCTGGTCGCGGCGCTCGCAGCGGAGTTGACTCGCGAGAACGCTCAACTGCGTGCGCAGCTCGACCACGTGCGAGTGGCCGACGCGGTGGCTGCGCGGCGCGTCTTGGCGCAGCGCCTGCTGGCCGAGGCGCATCTGCCAGACGTGACGTCCGACAGCGGTTGGGCACGGGAGATCGTGAGCGAAACGTTTTTCGACTCGCTCCTCAGCGCGCCGGACGAAGACGCGATGCGCCGCCTGGTGCAAGAGCGTGCCCGGCTGGTCTCGGCGGCCGCCGGCTTGCACGCTCATCGACCGGCCTGGGCCGGCCGACCCGTGGCGCGCGATCAGCAACTTGTCGACACTCCCTGGCACACCAAGGTCGACGGCGCAGCCTTCGCGAAATCGATTACATAATCAGCGAACAATCCGCAAATAGCGGGCGAATCCTTATTTCTGTAGGAGACCGATGAGATGGCCAATCTGATGCGATGGCGATATGGCGAGACGTCGCCGGTGATGCTTCCGGTCCAATCCGCGACCGTGATTGAAATCGGGGACCTGGTGTATCTCAGTACCGACCATGCGCTGCCGGCCTCGTCGCAAGCGGATCAGGGGAGCAAGGCCGCCAATCAACAACTGTTTCACAATAACTTCGCCGGCGTCGCGATGCAGCAATCGCGTAGCGGAGATACGAATCCGATTCGCGTCGCCACGACAGGTGTCTTTGCCTACGACTGTGCCAGCGCCACGTTCGAAATCGGCGCGCTGGTCGGCATCAACCAGCCATCCGCCGGACCGCCGCTCAGCGATCAGATTCTGGTCGGCGTCGGTGCCGAAAATCTGGCCGTCGGTCGCTGCGCGAAGCGCGTCAATCCGGCGGATACCAGCGTGCTGGTCGAAATCGTCGGTACCGTGTCTCACGGCGGCCCACAGGCCAAGGCTTGATGCAATCCGCATTCACGGCAGCCATCACATTACTTCCCAGGCCCACCGTTGATTGAAAGACGGCTATCAGGGCTGACCTATTCGTGAGGAGATCCGAAGTGACGATCCAATATCGCGAGTTGAAACGGCAGTACGAACTGGACGGCCCGCATCGGACCGTGGAGGGCCTGCGCGAAGCTTTGCGCGGAAGGCACGTCAAGCCCGAGGATTTCAGCCTGCGTGACCTGGCCGAGGCCTTGGTGCCCGACGGCCGCGAGTGGGTCCGCGCCCTTGATCCGCGCTCGGCAGGGGGCTCGCGAATCCTGGAGGCGGGGGACGGCGTCGACGTGACCGCCTTCTTGAACATCACCGGACAAGTGATTTATTCGAAGATCATGGACGCCTACACGCAAGAGGCGTTTGTCATCTCGAAGCTGGTGCAAACGATTTCCACCCGGCTCGATGGCGAGAAGATCCCCGGCATCTCGCGCATTCAGGACCAGATCGATGAAGTGCCCCCTGGTATGCCCTTTCCCAGCCTCGGCTTCGGCGAGGATTACATCGAAACGCCCTCGACGACGAAGCGCGGGTTCATCGTGCCCGTGACGAAGGAAGCGATTTTCTTCGACCGCACGAACTTGGTGCTCAGCCGCGCGGCCGAGGTCGGCGAGATTCTCGGGCTGAACAAAGAGAAGCGGTTAGTCGACCTGGCAATCGGATCGACGAACAATTACCTGTGGCGCGGCACCGCGTACGACACGTATCAAACGACCACGCCGTGGGTGAATATCGCCACCGGCAACGAACTGGTCGACTGGACCGATGTGGACACGGCCGAGCAACTATTCGCCGACATTGTCGATCCGAATACCGGAGAACCGGTGCTGGTGTCGCCGACGACGGTGCTGGTGATGCCTGCCTATCGGCACGCGGCGCAGCGGGTGTTCAACGCCGGCGAGATTCGTTACCAACCGACCGACGCCTCGACACTGACCGTCGCGGCCAATCCGCTGTCGCAATACCAGGTGATGGAGAGCCGGCTGGCATATCGCCGCCTGGTGTCGGGCGGCATGGACCCCAACGATGCCAAGAAGCTGTGGTTTATCGGTGATTTCAGCCGCGCATTCGCCTACATGGAGAACTGGCCGATCACGGTGACCCAGTCGCCGCAAAACAGCGAAGCCGATTTCAACAACGACATCGTCGTGCGCTTCAAGGCCAGCGAGCGCGGCGCCGCGGCCGTCATCAACCCGCGTTACATCGTGATGTCGACCGGCTAAGCCAGTGTGGCCCGCGCCGACGATTCCGTGGTTTGCCTGAAATGGGTTAGAGGACAGGTACGCCGGGACAGGTGTCGCGACTGCCCGTCGGCGCGGGCCGCGAGATTCACGCGTAATTAATTCTTCCTTCAACAACAGCGGCCACGTCATGACTCGAATCGGCGATGAAACGGTCAACTCGTTCAGCCATGGGCGAAAGAGCGCCATTGGAACTAGCGCCGTCGCACTCGTGGGTAGCACGGTCGAGGCGACCAAAGGCGTGCAATTGCGGGCTGCCGACAGCAACACGGCGACGGTCTTCGTCGGCCATGCGAGCCTCACGACCGACGCGGCGGACGCCACTGACGGCTTTCCGCTGCAAGCGGGCGAGGCTTTGTTCGTGCCGGTCAACGATGCCGCCAAGATTTTTGTCGTATCGACGGCGGTGAATCAAAAGGTGTTTTGGTTCGCGATTTAACGTTCGAAAGATAGTACTGGGCGCAAGCAAGGCGAACACCCCATTGGGGCCGAGGCAAACACGATGCCCACGGATCTCGATCAACTGCAGGCGATCAAAAGTCAGGCGCTGGCGATCATCGCCGACCTGACTGCCGCCCCGAAACCGACCTACACCATTGATGGTCAGCAGGTGGCGTGGAGCGATTATCTGGCGCAATTGCGGCAGACCGTCGCCTGGTGCGATGACCAGATTGCCCGGGACGAGCCGTTCGAGACGCAGATGCGCGGGTTTAGCTGACGCTATACGAAAGGCTGGCACTCTCTTGTCGCTAACAATTCAACGCCCATTACAAATGCGGAACTAAAATAACCATGTCCGTTTCGTTCGACCCTACGGGCGATCTGAGTTGCTGCGACGGCCTGGAAACCGTCAACGTGCGGCAATTGTCCGGCGCCGCAGCCGGCGTCGTCTCTGGGGCGCTGCGTTGCCACGCCCGCCTGAGCGAGGCTGATACGAGCGATGGACGTTATACGGCGGCCGACGTCGTCTGGCATTTACCGGCCGAACAATTGGCAAGTGCGCCCACGATCGGCGGCGTCATTACCGACGCGGCAGGCGCACGTTTCGTCGTGCTAGAGGTCGAGCGTGCCACCTTGGGTACCCGTTGGCAATGTCGCGCAAGAAATCTGGCCATCGTCGGGGGATTGGATCAGGCCGTTGTCTTGCAACAAGCAACGTGGACAAAAACACAAAGCGGGGCCCAGGTGGCCGGTTGGCACGACGTGCAGATCAACCTCTCTGCACGGATCCAGGCTGTGCAAGCGGATATCCGGATCGAATACGACCGCCGCATGACGCGCGTCACACACAAGATTTTCGTTGCGGACGACATTGTTATTGATCACACGTACCGCATCGTGTCCGGCACGGACGCGTATCGCGTGCTTGGTTACGAGCGGCCTGCGAGCATCGACGCGCTGTTCGTGATTCTGGCGGCGCAGACGACGGGCGCGATTGAGTGACCACGGAGTCCCACGAGCAACCGTTTGCCATGAGCCTGGAACAAGCGATTCACGAGCGATGGGCCACAGATTTCTTGCTGGCGACGGTGTTGCCCGCCGATCGGTTGTCGACCGGCGCCGCGCGGGGGGAGACGTCCCTGCCGTATGTCGTGTTGTCGCGACGCGAAAACGAGGTCGTCACGCGCACCAGCAGTGGGACTTGCATTGATCGCGCCGTGATACGGTTTAGCGTTTGGTCGGCGGACTTGGACGAAGGCAAAGAGATCGCTCAAGCGATCGCGCGACGCTTCGAACGCGTGGACTTTCCGCTCGACAAGGGAAGCGTATTGAACATGCAGCGCTCGCAAGAAACGGAAACGCAGGCCGACGACGGCTCTTGGCAATTGGAACTCGACTACGTCTTGATCGTGCGGCATCCTCCCAGCGGCCTGTTCGGCTGACGAAGCCATGGTCGCAAACTCGTTCGGTTACAAAGAAACTAAAGCGCCTATCAAGGTATCGAAGATGTCCGAAGCTTTATCCGCGGAAATCAGCGCGTCGTTACTGTGGCTGTTTCAGGACACGCTCGGGCTGACCACGATTGCCGACGCCTCGCGGCTCGAATACGACGCACAACTGAGCGACGGAGCAGGAGCCGGGCAGGCTGATCTCATCTGGCATGACCTGCGCACGGTAGTTGCCGGCGGCCATGACGACCTGCCGCTCGCGGCGCTCCCCCAAACGATCTTCGGCAGCGCCGTAACGGTCGATTTCGCCACGGTCAAGGGTGTGCTGATTGTCAATGCGAACACGACGTCCGGAGACGACTTGCTCGTAGGCGCCGCGGCAACCCACGCCTGGAGCGCTCCGTTCGGCACGGCGACCGATCGGGTGCATGTTCCTGCGGGTAGTTGCCTGCTGTTGGTGAACAAGAACGATGGCTGGACGGTCGCCGTGGGCACGAGTGACACGCTGCGCGTCACCAACCCGGGCAGCGACGACATTCAATACAAGGTCGTCCTCGTGGGAGTTCGCGCCTGATACGCAGCTCGATTGTGCGCGACACGTGCGCGCAATCGCAACTCGACACCAACTTTCAGCGGAGCTCAGTACATGGCGACGATCAGCGGCAAAAACGGCAAGGTGATGATCGACAGTACCGCGCTAGCCGAGATCACGGACTGGACGTTTCATACGACCTCTCTAAATCACGCGTACGCCAGCTCGTCGACGGGCGGATTTCAGCGTCGCGTGCCGGGAGTTAAAGACGGCGGCGGCAGCATTGGCTTCAAGCTCGATCCGGCTGACCCGATCACTGACGATTTCGACGAAGGTTCGGCGGTGACGTTGTTGCTGTATCTCGACGCGACGCATTTCTACAGCGTGCCAGCCGTGATGGACTCGATCCAATTGGCCGTCGACATCTCGAGTGGCGACGTGCTGGGAGGGACGGCGATGTTTTCTACCAGCGGCGCGTGGACGAAACCGAACTACTCATCGTAAGAGACACATTTCATGGGAACTCTATCGACGATGACGGCGCCACTGGTACCTCTGGCGATTGCCGGCCGCGTGCTTCTCGGGAGCCCGCTGACTTTGCGCGACTATGGCGAGATCGAGCAAGCAATGCTCGCCGACCGCGCGGCCGATCGCGAGCGATCCGATATTCAGGCAGCGGACGAAGCCGAGAAAACGATCACGCCCCTTGCGCTCGCGGAATGGATGTGCGGTCCTGGTCTGGGGTACGTGCTGTGGGCTGTGATTCGCAAACAGCATGAGGCGATGACGCTTGACGAGTGCCGCGCGCTCGTTGAAGCCGACGGCAGTGTCGTACGCGTTGCCCAAGAACTCGATCGCGCCAGCGGGTTGCCACGGGGAAACGGATATCGCCAGGCCTTGCGGCGGCCGACGACCGCGATGAGCCTGGCGGCCTGACAGACACCGACTGGTGTCGCGCGTTTCGGCGGCTCAGCGCGGAATACGGTTGGCATGCCGCACAGATTGCCGAGCTGACTCCCGCGCAGGTGACCGCTTATCTGGATACAGAGTCTGCCAGTGCTATGTGCTGGATGACACCCGCCGAGGCAAGGGCCTGGCGAAGAAGACAAAACTCACAGGAATCATCAGTGTGACGAGCCACGCAAACCGATCGCCGGGACCAAAAGAAAAAGCGCGGCTGATCCGCTTGATCCGCCGACGGGCGGCTCAGATCAATGCGGTCAGGCCGGCGGCGCAAGAAGGAGGGGTTTCGAGGATCGCGCGCGACATCAAAAGGCACTCGTCACGAACAACGAACACTCAGGGCGGCGCCGAGCCCCATCAGCACACAAGGGCGGGCTCGCGCAATAGCTCAACGCGGCGTTCGTCGAGCCAGAACTCCGAATCATCGCAAAACCGCCAAATCGAAGTCTTGCAGCGCATCGACGAGAACCTGCGCCGTCTCCGGCAGATTGCCGAGGCGCGGCGGCAGTCACCCGCCACTTTTACTCAGCCCGAGTAATCTGCCGGCAGCGGCGCAACGATCGTTTTTCACCATTCAGGTAGGCAGCATGTCGGTCGCGTTCGAAGAACTCGCAGGCTCGCCGCGCATCCGCGTCAACGAGCAGGGGACATCGGCCGTGCGCGTGTTTCGCGTCGCGTGGACCGATTGGCAGGAATTTGTGCGCGCGCTGATCGGCACATTTCGCGTGCTAGGGCTGGCGACGCAATTCGTGCCCCCGATCGAATTCCCGGGCTTGCCGAATCTGATTGTCACCGACGTGCAGGTCGAACCGTTCGATCCCGACAATCCCGACGGCGCGACCGACATCAACCTCGGCGCGTTTACGAACACCTACACCGGCGGCGGCGCCAAGGTTACGGCTACCTATCGCACGATGTTCGACGAGTTCAGCCGGCCGCGCCCGGATATGCCGGGCGTGCCTGACGGAACCTATCTCACCTATTCGGCGGATCTAGGCTCCGAGCGCACGACGGTTCCGGGCCGAGCCTGGATCTGGTCGGGCGGATCAGAGCGCGTCGCCGACGACATCAGCCCGGGCCTGCAGATACCGCACGGCACGTTCACGTTGCGCTGGCAGCGCGTTCCCTACCCGCCGTGGACGCAGATTCGAGCGCTGCGCGGCAAGGTGAATGGCAGCACTTTTCTGTCGGCGCCCGCGGGCACGGTGATGTTCCAGGGGGCGCGCGTCTCGCGGCGATTTCAATTCGTCGAGGACGGTGGGTTCTGGAACTTGGATTACATGTTTGCTGAGAACACGAAAACGCTCAGCGATAGCGTGACCCCGGTCGGCTGGAATTATTTCTACAAGGAGGTGGCCGCCGCCGGCGAGCATTGGGTCGCGATCGAGAACCTGGACGGCGCTCCGCCGTATTCGGCGGGTGACTTCCTGCAACTCTTCCAGTTCGAGTAGGCCATGGCGGTCCCGATTCGGCCGGTCAACCCCGGCGATCTCATTTCGGCGGCCAAGTTCAACGAGGTCGTTGATGCGCTGAACGCACTGGGCCAAATTTCAGGCAGCTATCCGATCGAGATTGCGCGCGATGCGATGGGCGTACGCGTTGGCCTCGCGCGGCAGGCGAAGATGTGGCTCTTTCGTCTGGAAACGGTGCCGGACTCTCTGCCCCGTACCTCGGACAATGTTCCTTATTACAACGCCACGCGACTGCGATTGGATACGAGCGCCGATTACGTCGCGCAGTCACCGCAACACGTGCAACTGTACGATCCCCTGGCCAAAGACGCCGCCAGCAAGCAACTGGCCGAAGGAACATGGGTGCTGGCGAATTTCGACGCCGACACCGGCCGCTGGCAAATCGTGCGCGATCCGTTCATCGGCCCGGTCGTTGTCCGGTTCAAGCTCACGTCAACGCTGTCGCTTGGCGGCAACGCGACGGCCACGATTCGTCGCTGGGATCCGACGGCCGGTGGCGGCAGTGGCGCCTATGTCGACGGCGATACGATCACGGTCAAGGATTACTTCGGCGCACTGGGCGACCCGGGCGAATGGCAAGGCTTCAGCGGCTTTTACGGCTTCGCCGCGCAGCTTCCGGATCGGAGCGAGTACCAGATTCTGTACATGGAGCATGTCGCGCGCTTCGTGGCTTTCACGCTTACCGGCACGTTCCTCGCCGGGTCTGCTGTGGCCTCGTTCGATAGTACTTGGGCTGGCAAGCCGGGGGCGGGGGCTGGTTTTATCAACGACCGCCAAAACCTCTACACGAGCGCCGCGGCCGGCGACAAGGGAATCGCCGCCTGGGATGAAAGCCAGGAAGAGTATGTCGTCATCGACATGGGCAAAGGGCGCGCAAGCGACCTGGTGCTCGCCTATCTGAATGCCGATTTGGCGCAAGGAGCTTCGGCCGCTGCCACGATTCGCAAGTGGGACGCAGGGCTTGGCACCTGGACCGCGACCGGCGGGAGCGTCACGGTCTTCGATTCGTCCAACCTGGGACCCGCCAGTACGAGCGACGTCGGCGTCTGTTTTCTGTCGAGCCAGAGTGGCCGCTACGAACTCGTGGCATTGGAGGGCAGCCGCGGTGTGCAGGTCGTTCGCTTCAAGCTGACGACCACCTTGTTGCTGGGGGGCACCGCTAGCGCATTAATCCAAACCTACAGCGCACTGGCGGCGGCGTACGTCGACGGCGATGCGATCACGGTAGTCGATTTCTACGGTTCGTTAGGGGGCCGTGGAAAGTTCCAGGCGCCGAGCGGTTACTACGGCTTCGCGATCAAGCTCGCCGACAAGGATGAGTGGCAGATCCTCGACATGGAACGGCAAGCGTTGTTTGCCGATGTCACACTCACCGCCAACATGGCCAGCGGAACCGCGACTTGCACGTTCGATAACTTCTGGGATGGACAATCGACGGCGAGTGAAACGACCATCTTCGACACGCTGAACTTCTACTCGGCGGCCGTCACGGGCGACAAGTTTCGCGTCGTCTGGGATTCGCATGATGGGAAGTACAAGATCATTGATGCCAAGCCGGCAACAGCCGGCTTGATTCGTTACGCGCGCACGTATGCCAGCCATACGTTGGCAGGCAGTAGCAAAAGCAATGCGCATTTTGTCGAGTGCCAAGCTGTCGACGACCTTTCTGGCGAGGGCTACGACGCGGGAGGTACGCACTTCAACGTGTTACTGCCCAGCCCTTCGGCGGCAAGCGACCCCAACGTCGAAGCGGGGGTGACGATCGGCTACACCGTCGACGGCGCAGGCAACAAGATCTGCGTCACGGACTATCTCGATGATTGCCGGGGCACAATCAAGTTGTGGAGCGGCGCGGCGGTCGACATCTCACACGGTTGGGATTTGTGCGACGGCTCGAACGGCACGCCAAACCTGTGCGGCAAGTTCGTCCTGGGGGCGCGTCCGGGGGGCGGTGACGGTCGATTCGACGACAACGGAAGCCAGAACGATATTGGTGACACGGGGGGCACGCTGAAGCACACGCACGCGCCGCACGCGCCGGCTGCGACAAGTTCGACGAGCCTAGCAGCGGTGAGTACCACGGAAGCCACGACCGATTCCGAGTTCACGGGCAAGCCGCTCACGATCACGATCACGCCCAATATGACCGGCAGCCCCATCGCTTCCGGCGTGACCGGTCCGACGCCTCTGGAGGTTGAGGTCTTTTTCCCGAATATCGTCATCGAGCCTACAGATTTGACCGTCGATACCTCAGGGCTGACGGTGGGAGATACAAGCCTCAACGCGGATCATAATCACGAAATCACACCGCTAGAAAAGGTGTGGGCTGATATTGGGGCGGACGCGGATATTTATTCCCCGTCGGCCACTGAACAAGCGACCGACATTATCGACCCCAATCCGCACGACCACCCCCTGGAAGGTACGGCGGAAATCAACCCCAATCCGCACACGCACGATGTCACCGAGGACCAGGCACAAGAGCCGAACCTTGTTCCGAATCCGCACACGCATACCGTTAACGCGCCGGTGACCGGTATTACGTTCAGCCCGTCCACCACGGTCGTGACGCCCGCGGGCACGATCATCAGCGACACGGCGGTCGCCGTGGCCACCACGATTGCGCCCCCGTCGCATACGCATCAGACGCCCACGTTGACGCACGACGCGAAGTATCACACGCCCACCTATTACGCTCTGTGCTACATCATGCGCACGGGCTGATTTCGCCTTTGGGAAAGGATCCTCGCTATGGCTGCCTCGATTACAAACCTGTTGCTCCTGACGCAATTTCAGGTCGCCGAAAACCCGGGGAGCCAGCCCGCCGGCGTAACTCTGCTGAGTACCTTCAACGACCTGGACCAACTGCTGCAGTTGACCCCCACCACGGCGCCTCCGGTCAGCATGTTCGGCGTTTACAAAACCACGATCAGTAGCGGCGGCTATACGATCGACGCGACAAGCCTGCAGGGAACCAACGGCAGCTTGAACGCCACCGGCAAAAAACTCGTCGCGATCAGTGTGAAGAATCCGACCGCGTCCGTTGGCGACGTCAACATCGCCACGGGCGCTGTCAACGGCTATGCGATTCCGCAGCCGGTGAAGGTCAAGCCCGGAGGCTTTGCGCTCGTCTATCACGCCGCGGCGCTCGCGGCGATCGGCAGTAGCACGAAAACGCTCGACGTTTCCGGCACCAGCGGCGACACGCCGGAAATCGGTCTGGTGCTGGGTTAGCGCAGCGGCCGGTCGGGCATTTCGACTCTCACCCCCTGAGTAAAAGGAACTATTATGCGACGTCGTCCGCTCACTTCGGCGCTCAACTTGCGACAATCGGCTGCGATGTCCGCCCCTTCGGTGCCGACACCGCTCAAGTATCTCAGCTTACTGCGGCTGTTCATCGACGCCAGTGATATGGCCACGATGAACTTCTTGAAGGCCACGCAGTTCAACTTGGCGCAATCACAATATTTGCAAGCAGCTCATAGCGCGTCTCTCGATTTCAGCACCGGTACCAACGCCAACACATTTTCGATCGAGATCTGGCGCAATACGACTTTGTCGGGCACAAGCCGTTGCTACGTCTCGAAGGACATCTTCAATACCTCGGGCAAGCGTGGCTGGGCTGCGCGGGCTTCGGGCACGGCGGGGCACGAGAGCCAAGTCGAGTTTTGGTCCTGGAACAGCTCGGCAAGCGCTTATGGCGCCATCGTCACTACCAACGCGCCGTCGAACTGGTCGCACTGCGTCATTGCGGTCGACATGACCGTGCCGACGGTCAGCCTGTATTTCGACGGTTCGACGACTCCGGCGACGACGACCGCGCTACAAGGAACGCTCGGCATACTGCCCACCGGTCAAACCGCTCCGCTGTTATTGGGCGCGTGGAACTTCGGCACGTCCGGGGGGGTGACCAATTTCTACGACGGCGCCATGGCCTCGATACGGCTGTGGCGGCAGGCTCTGGCGCCAGGTTTCGTGCCGGCGCTCTTCAATGGAGGCTTCCCTGCACCTTATGCCTATTTGGGAGGCGCGCAAAAAACAAACCTCGTCGCGGCCTGGGATTTAACCGAGGCGAGCGGCATGCGATTCGACTCGACGGCCAATGCGAATCACCTGAGCGAGCAGAATGGGCCGCTGGGCCAGGCCACGCTCTGCAGGTCCTTGTTCGAGCGCGGGCCGCGCGGCTATCAATTCCACGCGCTCCGATTCAATTACGCGCCCCCCTGGATCGCGCAGTCGCCGATCAATAACGCTCCGGCGCTGCGAATGTGCGGCCAGCACTGGATGCGTGCGAGTGCGCCCGGATTTTGCAACGATTGTCGGGCGGGGGACATCCTTACCGTCTTGCGCCCTACGGATCTGTCACTTGCTAACTTCGACTATGCGATTCTGACGGCGGACAAAGAATCTTACGACGGCAATTTCACATATCTGTTTCCGATGTTCTACAATGCCGCGCTACAAACGCGCATCCGGCGCAACGCGGCGACCACGATCAATGGCCAAATCAGCGGGACCGCGACGTACAACTCTGGTAGCACTTACGTGACGAATCAGCGCGGATTTGGCGCGGGGGGCGCGGCCTCGTTCGCTTATCGTGTCAACGGTGTCGCGAATCCGATTGATTTGACCTATGGCAATTTCGGCACGGACGGAACCAATACGCAGAATCAATGGTATGCCTCTCTGGAAGGGGTCGATTCTTTAATCCTGGGGGGGCTCGATTACGATCCTGGCATGGCGATCGAAGGGCCTTACTCGATTCAAGCTCGCTTCGCTGGCTATCTCTCAACCGTGTTGATCTACGGTGCCACGACAGCTAATGGCAGTCTCAGCGATAGTCAGAATCTAGCCGTCGAGAATTGGGCGCGACAACTGGCGAATGTCTAATCACGCACGACATTCATGGCAGATGAATTCCCACTAGAGGTGGTTCAAGAGCAGTAAGCGCGAAGTGTAAAAAATCGTGGGAGCGCTTTAACTTCTCTACCCGCGTGGTAAATAGACTATGTCACTTTTACAACCAATCGGTCCGACGTTTCAGGAGATAGGACGACAGTATCGTGCGGCACGATTGTTGCGATTTGAGGGCCGCGATGGCCGGTGCGAACCAAAGCGTCTACCGAGCCGCTCACACACCATCGGGCATCGCCTCACGAAATAGCTTTTACGCGCTGATAAAACAGATCCAGGATCCCGGCGATGACGTCTGCCTGTTCGGTCTCGAGCAATAGCGCGAGCTTGTCGTGCAAATCGCGTTTGCGATTGATCGCTTCGGCCGCGCGCAAGGCTCCGTCGCTGGTCAGCGCGCCTCCGGTTCCCATCTGGCTATATAACTCGTCGAAGTCTCCCTGGCTCCAATCCATGAAAAGTTCGGGGCGAGTATCGATCAACTCCTTGACCAGCGGATTGGTCAGTCGATCGAACTGTCGGCGCCCCGTCAGCAACGGGCTCTGGAAGAATTCATTTGTCTCGACGCCCAACCCACGCGCCATTTGGTGGAGCGTGCGGGCGTGCGGTTTCGCACTTGTGCCATTGAGGATGCTCTTGATGGTCCGTTCGTCCAGACCGGTGCGCTGCGCAACGTCGACGACCGTCAGATTGAACTGCGCCATCAGGCGGCGGAGATTATGGCCGAAGGGGAGCATCGCGATGCAAGGAGCTACTGTTTTGTCCGAGAATTCGAACCTTTTAATGTTGACCCACATTAGTGTACTAATGTATACTTACCGCAGACGTCAAGGTCCAGGCTTTTTGGCAGAAGTCTGAAGATTTTTGGCCAGCCAAAAGAGGCACGGCGACGTTCCGAATGGTGACGGGGCGATCGGGCGCGCCGCTTGTGTGTGGATGACCGTCAGATTTCGACACATTCCGATCACGCGGATCGGAAACGCAAATAAACGCACGTAAGGACATGCGCGAAATGACGTCAAACGCCGCCCCAGCGGAGCTATTCAGAATCTGGATTACACACTTTCGCCGCTGGCAACCGGAAACGTGGCGCGACCTGCCACGCGAGGCGGTGGCCGTCGAGTTGGCCGAGCCGGGTTGTTATAGCGCGGCCGACGCGCTGGCCTATATCGAAGGGCACAATTCCGCGGCACTCGGGCGCGGAGAATGCCGCTGGGCGGTCGCCGTGCCAGTGACGCTGGCCTTTGAAGGCGATCCGGCCCCGGGGGAGACCATCTTTCCCGAGAAAATCGCGCTTACGCCGACCGACGGCTAGGACGCAGCGCAACACGGATCATTTCTTCTTCTGCGTGGTGCTCGGCCAGGGATCATGCCAATCCCCCCAGCGGTCGAGATACATGCGATAAGCCTTCACCTCGCTGGCTCGCGCCGTGAGCCAGGTCTTGGTCTCGGCGATGATGCCTTGCTCCTCGTCGAGCGTGATTCGGCCCAGCAGGACACGCGTACGCAAAAACACGAAGTACGTATCCAGCACGTCACAGCGGCAATAGTCGTGGATCTCGCTGATCTTTCCGGCATCGAACAGATCCTGCACCATGTGCCCTTCGACATCCATCTTGCCTGGTTTTCCCAGCAAGTTCGCCGCCAGGTTCAGCCCGCCGGTAAAGCGCGTACTGCCGAAATTCGTCAGTAACTCTTGCAGGTCGATGTGTGCTTCGAGGTTGTACCGGTTCCGCGCTTGCTCGAAGCTCTTGGCCGTCAGATTGAACCAACCGGGCACGCTCAAGCCGTAGCGGAAGGCGGCCAGTTCCAGCAGCGGTATATCGAAGGTGCGACCGTTAAAGGTGACCAGCGTTGGCCGGCCGTGCTTTTCCCACCCCCGCCAGAAGTTCTCGGTAATCACGTGCGGGCGCGCTTCGGCCTCGTCGAGGATCGCCATGTCGACCAGGCGAAACTCGGCATCGACCTTGGCCACGGCAATCGACGTGGGCAAGTGATACGTGTACGGCACGAAGTCGTTCTCGTACTTCGCCATCAGTTCTTGGCGATATTTGGCGACGGCGGCTTTAGCGTTCAATTTCTCGCCAGGGTAAACCAGGCGTGCAACCAAATCACCGTCGGCGACGCTTTCGATGTCGAATATCAGATAACGTGTGGCGGCCATGCGGAATTCATCCGTGGATAAGCTGCATGAATACAACCATTTCGTGCCGGAATCACGCGGCCTTCTACCCTCTGGCGGCTACTCGGGCGCGCTGCGATCGGCTACACTCGGTTCAAGCGAATTGGAGCAGGCGGACCATGAGCGCACAAGGCACACTATTGCAGTTATCGAACCATGTCGATCCGTGTTGCGCTGCACCATGAAACTCGTTATGACTACGACCGGTTAGTCACTCTTTCGCCGCAGATCGTTCGTCTGCGTCCGGCGCCTCATAGCCGCACGCCGATCTTGAGCTATTCACTCAAGGTCGAGCCGAGCGATCACTTCGAGAATTGGCAGCAAGATCCGCACGGCAATTTCCTGGCGCGGCTGGTCTTCCTGGAAAAGACTCGTTCGCTGAACATCGCGGTGGACTTGATCGCCGAGTTGACGGTGATCAACCCCTTCGATTTCTTCATCGAAGCGTCGGCCGAGATGTTTCCTTTCGAGTACGAGCCGTGGCTGGCGCGCGAGTTGCGCCCCTATTTGGAGCTCGAGTCGACAGGCCAGCGCTTCAAGGCCTACATGGACGCGGTTGGTTGCCCGCGGATGAAGACGGTCGATCTGCTGGTCGCGCTCAATCAGCGATTGCAGGAGGAAGTGCGCTATTTGATTCGCATGGAGCCGGGCGTTCAGACCTCAGAAGAGACGCTCACCCTGGGCTCGGGCAGTTGTCGTGATTCGGCCTGGCTGCTGGTGCAAGTTCTGCGGCGGTTGGGACTGGCGGCCCGCTTCGTGTCGGGTTACCTGGTGCAGTTGGTGCCGGACGTCAAGCCGCTCGACGGGCCTTCCGGCGCGGCCGCCGACTTTACGGACTTGCACGCCTGGACGGAAGTTTATGTGCCCGGCGCTGGTTGGATCGGCCTGGATCCCACATCCGGTCTGTTGGCTGGCGAGGGACATATTCCCTTGGCCTGTTCACCGGATCCTGCCTCGGCGGCGCCCATTACAGGCGGCGTCGAAGCGTGTGAAACGAAGTTCTCGTTCGATATGTCGATCAGTCGGATCCATGAGGATCCGCGCGTCACGCGCCCCTACTCCGATGATGAATGGGCGCGGGTCGAGGCCCTCGGCCATGCGGTGGACGAGCGGCTGAACGCGGGGGATGTGCGTTTGACAATGGGGGGCGAGCCGACGTTCGTATCGATCGACGATATGGACGGCGACGAATGGAACATCGCGGCCGTGGGGCCCACGAAGCGAAAGCTGTCCGAAGATCTCGTGCGCCGCTTGCAGGCGAAGTTCTCGCCCGATGCGTTGCTGCATTTCGGCCAGGGCAAATGGTACCCGGGCGAACCCTTGCCGCGCTGGGCGCTGGCGTGCTACTGGCGCGCCGATGGCAAGCCGGTGTGGCGCGATGCGAGCTTGATCGCCAAAGAAGGCAAAAAATACAAGAACACCGTGGCTGACGCCCAGCAACTGGTTCACCGCATCGCCGCGCATTTGCAGGTCGAGTCGGACTGGATGGTGCCGGCCTACGAAGATCCTTGGCATTATCTGGCCAAGGAGCGTCACCTGCCGGTCAATGTCGATCCGCGGGATCCAAAGCTGGAGAGCGCCGAAGAGCGCGCGCGACTGGCCCGCGTCTTCGAGCGTGGGCTGAGCGCCGTCACCGGTTTTGTGCTGCCGCTCGAACGGCAATGGTGGCAAGGCAAGCCGCGCTGGCGCAGCGGTCCCTGGCCCGTGCGTAGCGACGCCTTGTTTCTCTTGCCGGGAGACTCGCCGCTGGGATTGCGGTTACCTCTCGAGGCGCTCCCTTACGTTCCGCCGGCGATCCGCCGTGGAATTCATCCGCTCGATCCGACCGCGCCGCGCGAGCCGCTTCCCGATTATCCCGGCCGAACGGCGCAGCCTGAGATTCCGGCGCGGGACCGGGGGCGTGACGGCCGCGAGGTGCATCCGCAGAACACGGTCCGCGCGGCGTCGCCCGATCTCGAGGCGGCCGAAGTGATCCGCACCGCGCTGTGCGTCGAGCCGCGCGAGGGAACGCTACATGTCTTTTTGCCGCCGGTCGAGCGCTTGGAAGATTACCTCGACCTGGTTTCCGCGATCGAGACCGCGGCGGCCGAGATGAAGTCTCCCGTGGTGGTCGAAGGTTACCCGCCCCCGGCCGACCATCGGTTGCAAAACTTCAAAGTCACGCCGGATCCCGGTGTGATCGAAGTCAACACGCCGCCGGTGCGCAGTTGGGGCGAGCTGGTCGAATTGACGACGACTCTTTACGAGGAAGCGCGCCAGACCCGATTGGGAACGGAAAAATTCGCGTACGACGGTCGGCACACCGGTACCGGCGGTGGCAACCACATCGTGCTGGGAGGCCCGACGCCGATCGACAGTCCCTTTTTGCGCCGGCCCGATTTGCTGCGCAGCCTGGTGACCTATTGGAATAACCACCCGTCGCTGTCGTACTTGTTTTCGGGCGCGTTCATCGGCCCGACAAGTCAGGCGCCGCGTGTCGACGAAGGACGCCGAGACTCGATCTACGAACTGGAACTGGCTTGCGCCCAGGTGCCCGATCCGCACGCGGCGAGTGGCCAGGAATGCCCACCCTGGCTGGTTGACCGCATCTTTCGCAACTTGCTGGTGGACGTGTCGGGCAATACGCACCGTGCGGAATTTTGCATCGACAAACTGTATTCACCTGACAGTGCGACAGGCCGGCTCGGCCTGGTGGAATTCCGCGCGTTCGAGATGCCGCCGCACGCTCGCATGAGCCTTACGCAGCAGCTTTTATTGCGAGCGCTGGTCGCCAGATTCTGGGAACGGCCGAACCGGGATCGGCTGGTTCGCTGGGGAACGACATTGCACGATCGGTTCCTTTTACCCTATTTTGTTCAGCAGGATTTCCGCGACGTGATCCGGGAAACCGGGCTTGCCGGCTTTCCGCTGGAGCTGTCCTGGTTCGACGCCCACTTTGAATTTCGCTTTCCGTTGATCGGCACCATTGTGCAGGACAGCGTGCAGGTAGAATTAAGGCAGGCGATCGAGCCCTGGTATGTGCTGGGGGAAGAGCAGGGCGGGGGCGGCACGTCGCGTTATGTGGATTCATCGGTCGAACGTTTACAGGTGCGTGTTAACGGCATGACCAGCTCGAGACATATTGTCACCTGCAACGGCCGCCGCGTGCCGTTGCATCCGACGGGCGTCGAAGGGGAATTCGTGGCCGCCGTGCGCTATCGCGCCTGGCAGCCGCCGAGTTGCTTGCATCCCACGATACCCGTGCAGACGCCGCTCGTGTTCGATATCGCGGATGCCTGGCAGAAGCGCAGCTTGGGCGGGTGCGAATATCATGTGGCGCACCCGGGCGGGCGCAACTATACGACCAGCCCGATCAACGCCTACGAGGCCGAAAGCCGTCGGGCGGCAAGATTCTTCCGCATGGGGCACACGGGCGGAGCATGGAACGCTCCGCACGAGCAGTTGAATCCCGATTATCCGTTGACCCTCGATCTCCGCCGGTCTAGCGCCGAAAGATGAGCTCTTCTTTGGCCAGTACGACGGGTAGCGACGGGGGCATGCTCGACGGCTACGCGCCGCTGCCTGGCGCTTTCGACGAAATGTTTTCTGCGCCGGGCCTGCTGCGTCCTGCCTGGCGCACGTTCGCCGATGCGCTGACGACGTTCGGCGCCGACGAGTTTGCCCGCCGGCGCGAGCAATCCGTGCGCTTGGTTCACGAAAACGGCTTGATGTACAACGCCGTGGGGGAGCCAGGGCAGGGGGCTCGTCCCTGGGACCTGGACGTCTTTCCGGTATTGATCGCGGCCGACGAATGGCGGCGCATTAGTACGGGCCTTGTGCAGCGGGCCCGACTGTTGAATCGCGTGCTGGCCGATCTGTACGGCCCGCAACGCCTGCTGACCGAAGGATTGCTGCCGGCCGATCTACTGTTTGCGCACCCGACGTTTCATCGCGAATTGCACGGACAGAGACCCGCGCGCGACGTATTCCTGCATTTTTACGCGGCGGACCTGGCTCGCTCGCCCGATGGACGGTGGTGGGTCGTGGCCGATCGGACCGATGCGCCGTTGGGGGCAGGCTACGCACTCGAGAATCGGATTGTCGTCTCGCGGATGCTTTCCAGCGTCATTCGGCGCAGCCGGGTAGAACGGATGGCGCCGTTCTTCATCGCGCTGCGCGAAACTTTGCGCGAGCTCGCTCCGAAACAAACGACCAATCCACGCATTGTGCTGTTGAGTCAGGGGCCGCAAAGCCCGCATTATTTCGAAGATGCCTATCTCGCGCGCTATCTCGGCTACACCTTGGTCGAATCCGGGGACCTGGCGGTTCGCGACGATCACGTCCTGTTGAAAACTCTGGGCGGGCTGCTTCCGGTCGATGTGATTTTTCGTCGCTTGAGCGACGCACATGCCGATCCGCTGGAACTGCGCGGCGATCCGGCGGTGGGCGTGCCCGGATTGCTGGAATCGGTGCGCTCGGGGAATGTCGCGGTGGCCAATGCACTCGGCAGTTCGCTCGTCGAGCCGGCGGTCTTCATGGGCTACTTACCTGACTTGTGCCGTGCGTTGCTGAACGAAAATCTCTGTATGCCGTCGATCGGCACCTGGTGGTGCGGCGACGCGGCCGGACGCGAGCACGTTAAGCAGCGTCTGCACGAAATTACATTGTCGACGGCGTTTCGCCGCGGACGTTTGTCAACGAATCCGAGCGCGTCGCCCAGTAGTGACTTCGTCAGTGAAGCACGTTTTGCCGAGCACCCTGAACGCTACGTCGCGCAGGAGCGATTCGGGCGTTCGTGCGTCCCCGTTTCGACCGACGCTGGATTCGAACCCGCTTACATGGCGTTGCGGGTGTATCTGGTGGCGTCCGGGAATTCTTACGTCACGTTGCCCGGCGGGCTGGTGCGCGTTTCGCGTGATCCGGCGCAGCTCGATCGCTCAGTCCTAGGGGGTGAAGGGAGCAAAGATGCCTGGGTGCTGGCCGAAGGGCCGGTACGCGAAGTGACGTTGCTGACACCGCCGGGGCACGCGATTGAATTGCGACGCAGTGGCAACGAACTTCCCAGTCGTGTCGCGGATAACCTGTTCTGGCTCGGCCGACAAATCGAACGGGCTGACGGTTCGGCGCGACTGCTGCGCACGATTCTCGGCCGCTTGACCAGCGAGCACGACATCGCCAGCCTGCCGGAGTTGAATCCGCTGCTGCGCTGCTTGGCGGCGCTTGGCCAGTTGGAGCCGGGATTCGTCATCGAGGAAATTCGCCAGCAGTTGCCCGCTATCGAACGGGCATTACCCGCCGCGGTGTTCGACGCCACACAATCGGCCAGCCTGGCGTCGATCGTGGCTGCCGTGCATCGGCTGGGTTCACTCGTGCGCGATCGCATTTCAGTCGATAGCTGGCGGATTATTCATCGCGTTCACGAAGAATTTCAATTGCTGTCGAGCCGCTCGTCAGTCGGTCTGAGCGATATCCTGATGCTGGCCAATCGCATGATTATCGATCTGGCGGCATTTGGCGGGCTGGTCGACGAAAGTATGACCCGCACCCAGGGGTGGCGCTTTCTTGATATCGGCCGCCGGCTGGAGCGAGCCCTGCACACGGTGACGCTCGCACAGAATATCCTGGTCGACATCGCGGCCCACGACGCGCCTGTGCTGGAAGCATTCTTGGAAGTGGCCGACAGCGTGATGACGTATCGTTCGCGCTATCTGGCAACATTGCAGCCGGCGCCGGTGCTGGACTTGGTTTTGACCGACGACTCGAATCCTCGCTCGGTCGCATTTCAATTGGTTACGCTGGCGGATCATGTCGAGAATCTGCCGCGCGACCGGACGCAGCCGCTGCGCAGCCCCGAGCAGCGCATCGTGTTGAGCCTGCTGACGGCTGTGCGGATGGCCGAAGCCGAAACATTGCGCAAGCTGCCGCGGCGCGGCGAGCGCACGAAGCTCGATCGGTTGCTGGGACGTTTAACCGATCAGTTGCCGCGCCTTTCGGATCTGATTGCCCACAAGTACCTGGTACATGCGGGCACTCCCCGGCAATTGGCCGAAGGCTTTTTTGACGAAGATCGATGAACTACCAGATCAGCCACATCACGACCTACGAGTACAACGAGACGGTGGCAACGTGCCAGAACGTCGTACATCTGGCACCGCGTGCGGTGCTGCGGCAAACCTGCCACCAGCACCGGTTGCTAGTCCGCCCGACGCCGACATTGATCAATCGGCGAACCGACTATTTCGGCAATCCCGTCTCCTACTTCTCTATCAGCGAAGGGCACCGCAAGCTGAGCATCACGTCGATGTGCCGAGTCGACGTGCGCCCGTCGCCGCTGACAATGACGACGGAATCCATCGCCTGGGAAATGGTGCGCGATGCGCTCCCTGCCGATCGAGGGGCGCATTCGGTCAATAACTACCAGTTCTGCTTCGATTCTCCGCACATCGCAGGTAGTAACGAACTAGCGGCCTACGCTGCCTCGACGTTTGGGCCCGGGCGACCGATTCTGGAAGGCGTGATCGAGCTGACGGCGCGGATTCACAAGGATTTCACCTACGACACGCAGGCCACGACCGTGCATACGCCGTTGGCCGAAGTGTTCGCTCATCGGCGTGGCGTTTGTCAGGACCTGGCGCATGTGCAGATCGGCTGTTTACGATCGCTGGGACTCGCCGCACGTTACGTCAGCGGCTACTTGCGGACGTTGCCGCCGCCGGGCCGGCCGCGATTGGTTGGCGCCGATGCCTCGCACGCTTGGGTGGCCGTGTTCTGTGGCCCGCTGGGCTGGATCGACGTCGACCCGACCAACAATGCCTTGGTCGACACGCACCATGTCACAATTTCCTGGGGACGCGACTACTCCGATGTCTGCCCCATCAACGGTGTCTTCGTGGGCGGCGGAGCGCACGTGATGACGGTGTCGGCCGATGTCGAACCACTCGACGATGATCTCGCGGGCACGACTGCTAGCATGTCATTGACAGCACAAAATGACAAACGCGAGAAGAAGTGAGAAGCTTTAGTAAATCGCGAATCTGGCACGGCGGTGGATTTTTGCGGTAACCAGTCAATTCTGGTACCTCGCAGTGCCGAGTAATTTCCCCAGGGGCCCATAAGCGACAAGCTCGCCACGGGAAGCAACAGGCCCCCGCCGCGATGACCCGGACAATGACTCGACGATGCGGCATGGGCCGCCGAAGTCGAGCATCGGTCCAAGGTGTCTTTTGGTCGTCGCTGCGGTGTAATTGATCAATCAACCGTGGCGAGTGCGGCAAGGAAGCACGCACGTGCCCAAACTCTCGATCTTAATCGCGGCGCGCGACGAAGCGCTGTTGGAAACGAGCCTGGTCTCTGTTCTGCAGAACCGGCCGCCCGACTGCGAGATTCTCGTCGTTCATGACGAGGGATACCAAGATCCCTATGAACTGGCGAGTGAAGTCCGCTTTATCGCGGCGCCGGCCGCGAGCAGCGAGCTCGAACGGCTGAACCGCGGGGTCCGCCATTGCCAGTCCTCGTTGGTGCATATCCTGCGCTGCGGCGCAGAAGTGACCGAAGGCTGGACCGCGGCTGTACTGCCCCACTTTGCCGATCCCCGCGTGGCGGCTGTGGCGCCCCTGGTGTTGGCGCCTGGTAGCCAAAGCGTCGTGGCCGCCGGAATTGATTATCGCGCAGGCGGATTACGCGTCGCGTGCCACGGTGCGCGACAAGCCAATGAACTAAGTGCCGAGCCGGCACCAGTGCTCGGCCCGGCGCTGTCCGCGGCATTTTATCGCGTCAATGCGCTGACGCTGTTGCGAGAGCCGTTCTGTCCCTCCGTTGGAAGCAATCTGGCCGATGTCGACCTGGCATTGCGATTGTCGCGCGCCGGCTATCGCGCTGTGCTCGAACCGCGGTCGCAGGTGCTCGACGCGCCGAAGCAATCGATCAGCCCACTGACGGATGCCTGGTTGGCCGAAAGGTTGTACTGGCGGCACGCCAGGCACTTTGGAACCGGGCGCACTCTCGCCGCGCATGCCACGGTCGTGGCAGCAGAGTTCGCGGGTTGCCTCGTCCGACCCCTGCGCGTGGGCAGCGTGTTAGGACGAGCCGCGGGCTGTTTAGAGCGAATGCTCTTCGGCGCTACGTATACGATACCTGCGCCCGAGCCAGTCGAGCCGCCATCGCCGGTCCGCGAACGAACCGATTTGCGAGTCGACAGTGGCACGACGGGGGTACGCCCCCAGCGACCTCGCCGGCAAAATGCCCCGAAGGTCGCCTAGGATAACTGTGTCACTCGTGGCCCGTTAGACTGCGTGAGCTTCGGCCGGCATCTTCAGTCCGTGATGTTCGTCGGCGTCGAGGCTGCCATCGTTCAACCGACTGGGGAAGAACAGCTCCGCGACACCGTCGAAAAGCTCGAGCTGTTTGGCGTCCTTGACCTGTTCGTGCAGCGATTCACGCAGGCTCTGGATCAACTGCATCGCCTCGGGCCAGCGCACGCTCATCACGGCGCCCACATCGCCGAGCAACTGGTAAACGCGCGCCCGAGTCAAATCCATCTGGCGTGCCACCTGGCGAACTGTTGCGCCCGAGCCATCCAACCGCAAGCGGCTGGCGGCCAGTTTCGCGATATCTTCACCCGCGTCGATTTCCACCTGAGCCATCAAGGGATCGACAAATTTCTGGCGAATGCTTTCGGCGTCGACCTCGATCGTGCGGCGCATCACAGCGCCTGCCCAATTCTCAATATTGACGACGAATCGAGGCACGATCTGCAAGGCCAGGTGCGGTTGCGCGTTGCTACCTGCCAAGAGCGAGTGCAGTGAGCCGAACACCTCGAGCACAGCGGTGACGCGCTTCTCGCCGTGCGTCTTCAGCGAACGAATCTGCGCCAGGCTCAACGAAGTGTAAGCATCGAGCGGTGTATTCCAGATGACGCGTGGCAGTCGCTGCAGTGACGGCGCCAGACGCCCCAGGGTTTTGCTTCCCAGGTCATTGTCGCGCACCGTTTGCTGCCATTGCACCCACAATGCCTCGGAAACCTGCGAGGCATCGACGTGATTTCCGTCGATGGCAGGGACTGGCTCTTCCGTAGTCACGGCCTCGATCGCTCCCGGCGGACTCGGGCTAGCGGCCCGGCGCAGTAGTTCGATTAGGCAATTGATTTTCTTCTGACCGATGCCAGGCGTGGCGAACAATTGTTCGAAGGGCATCGAGAACAATTCCCGCAACGTCTTCCCCATTAGTGCAATCGGGGAAGAGCGATCGGTGGGGAGCGCCCAGAACGCCAACGGCTTATCGAGCCGGTCGGCGAATTCCCCGGTGAGCAATCGCTTGCGCACCTCTTCGAAATTAGAAACCAGCCGATACTCAACGACCACGGAAGAACGATTCATTTTCATCGTCGATGTCTCCTACATGCTGCAGCGCTACACCCCAAAAAAGGGCGGGGCGTTGCTTCCCTGCGCGACGAACTGCGAAACAGCACGCTTAGCTCTTACTGTCCCTGGCCCTTGCTGATCGAGGCTCCCACAGCACTCGATCTTGGCTTCCTACGGCTGGGCCACAGCCACACCCACTCAGCTACCCGAACTCAAGATCCGAGAAATTCGTTTTTTTGTTTTAAAATCGTTGGGCACCCAAACTAATGGCTTATACCCACCGAAAGAAGTAGTACCTATCCCCCCTTTAACTCTTTCGGAATTATGCACGACTCAAATTTTTTTTCCAGTCCCCACCGGCAAAGTAGTCTCGTACTTGACCTGCTCAAGGACCCGGCATCGAAAATTGCCTGAAAACCATGAGCTGCCCGTTTCTTACGCAGTGGGCTTCCGATCGAAACCACCGTCCACTGCCACGTTAAGGTTCGATGAGGGCGTCCTGGTCACGACTTAGGACGATCTACCGTATCCCCCTGGTGGGCCACGATCACTGTTTATGCAATGCCCGTGCCGAACGGGTTTCAAGGGGCCAAGCGAACCGTCCGCGCGGTTTGCGACCACAAGACCCTTTACGCGGCAAAGCGAGACGTGGTTCAAACGGCATCACAGCGCGATCGGAAGAAATCCGGCCTGCGGCAACAGATCGCCGCGATCAGAACTCCAGCTCGAGCCCGTCGTAACCCAGCTCGGTGGCGGGAAATATCGCACGCGCGACGTCGATGCCGACGGGGTCCTTGGCGGTACTCAAGGGATTGAGATGCACGAGCACCAATCGACGCGCTTTGGCCGCGCGCGCGATTTCGGCCACGGGTGTTATGTGGCTATGGCCCGTCAGATCGGCCAGCGCCGTCTGCTGGTCGGAGAAATAACACTCATGTACGAGCAGGTCGACGTCACGCAAATTCTTGACATAGCTCGCGGTAGGACTGGCGATTGTGTCAGTGACATAGGCCATGGACCGTCCCGGCCAATCGAGCCGAAATCCAACGGCCCCGCCCGGATGATCGAGCGGAAAGTGCGTCAAACGTCCCCCTTCGGGCAGCTCGACGGGCCCCGAGAGTGGTACGAAATCGCATGGCGGATCAACGGGAAACAACAGTTCGTTGAATAAGTGTTGACGAACCGCGGCCAGCTTATCGGCCTCGCCATGAACGACCGCACGCGACACCGGCCGATCGTTAAGGACATCGATCAAGAACGTCAGACCCATCACATGATCGACGTGCGAGTGGCTGATGAAGATCTTCAACTGGTCAGTCACCAGGTGATCGCGCACGCGGAACATCCCGGTCCCGGCGTCGAGCACCACGCCGATCTCGGGCAGCATGAAACAGGCGGTATGCCGTTGGTCGTTCGGATGGTAACCGGTCGTCCCCAGGCACAACAGTTTCATAGCGCCACCAATTGCGGGCACGGTCACCGGGTTCCGAAGCGGCCGCCGGTGTTTTCCGTCTGCGGCAATGATACCACTTTCCCGCTAGCATCAAGCCGAAAGGCTTCGCGGATACCGAATTACCGCTGGCCGCATGGCATTTTGAGCGTCCGCCACAACGATATTCTGGGCTACCCAGCCGCGGACATTCTATATCACTCTTGCGCCGGCAGCACGATTTGCACGAGCGCTATTTCGGGGCTATCGGCGCAAGTAGCCGATCGAGCTGCTTTTGCAATCCGTCGCGCACCGCGCCACCGGCCGCGTCCCGCATGAACTGCGCTAGCGCGTCATTGAGCGCCTTGTGATCGAGCTCTGGATGATCGAGCGTGCCGGCAATCGGCAAACGTATCGACTTATCCTTGATGGCGGCTCCCAGCGCATTGTCGCGCAACCACTTCGGCGGGACAGCCATCTCGGCCATGATGGCCAGCGTCTGATCGAAACCGACCGATCCATAGGTACGCACCATGACCTCGGGGAATTGCAGCTCCAGGCCGCGGTGATAAACGCGTCCCTGGATCATCTTGAAATCGACCTTCGAATTCTGCGCCAGCTTTACGCTCGATGCGGCCCCCAGCACCGTGGCCAGCTCGCGCGCCAGCGGCCCAGGCTCGAGATCGATCGAGTGAATCAGGATCTGTCCGGCCGCTTCGCCGGCGCGCGGGTCGGCCAGCGGAAGCTGGCAACCGGCCATTTGCACCGAGAACAGACCATCGACGTGCGTTACGCCTGCCAGAATTGGCGCGGCGTACATCAGCCATTGCCGGCACATCTCGGGTGAGACGTGCATTTGCGTGATCAGCGGTCCGTTGGGGAGATAGAGCTGTGCCGGCCCCGGCGCCAATCGCACCATCGGTGCCAGTGAAAGCGTTCCACCGCTGACGCTCAGATTTGTCGGCGAAAGCTGGAAGATGCCCTTCGACAACGTCGCCTGCATATTCGTCGCGCCGACATCGAAGCCCATGAGCGAGGCGGTTTGCCAGCCGAGGTCCATTTTTCCTTCCAACGCGAGCAGCTCTTGTTCTCGCGATGCGGCGGTCGTATCGGCCCGCGCCAAGGCGCCGATCGGGCCGGCGAGCGAAAACGATCGCGATTCGCGTCCCGTGACTCGCACCTCGTTGTTCACATAGGGCTGCAACAGAATCGAGATCTTTTCCAAGTCATATTGCGTGGTGCCATTGAGCGTCAGCAAGCGCTCGCGTGACCAACGCTCGACCTTGCCCGTTGCGTTTAGCCGAACCGCTTCGGAGTTGACTTCGAAATTAGCGAGCTGCACGATGTCGTTGGGCTCGTCGTACGTGGCATTGGCCACCATGCGCAACTGCTTTTCGCGCCACGACTGACCGCCGGGTGTCGCGGCTGCCAAATTGTCGACCGTGACACTCATGTCCAAGCCCGGCGAGCGTTCGCTGAGGTCGGCTTTGAGCGTGCATGCCAGCAACCCCGAGACCTGAACGCTAGCCGCCTGACGTGGATCGTGCGTCCAGCGGTACAGAGTGGCCAGATTTCCTTGCAGATCGGCCTGGCCGATATGTTCGATTCCCGTGGGGCTATTGGCGACGAAAGATGCATCCTGCACGCGGCCGCCGACATCGGCCGAGGTCAAAGTCGCATCGGTAATGAGCAGGGCCTGGACAGCCGGCTTGATCGTACCGCTGGCCAGCACCCGCATGCGCGGCTCGTCGATGAACAGCGTCGGTCCCCAGGCGTGAAGCTGCGTGAGGTCTGCCTGGCATTTTTCAATGGTGACCGTTTCTTCCGAAACATGGACCGTGGAAACGCCGTCGATTTGTCCCGAGATATCCCAGCCCGGCGGTGGCGCAAACCACGGCTCGACACGTGCCAGCCAACGCGCCAATTCACCGCGCAAATGCGCCTCGACAGGCCAATCCGTTTTGGGGCCGGTGTTGCTGACGGGCGAAACCAGCGAAGCATTAAAGTCATCTGTCGCTGAAACGACTTCAACGCGCGCCGTATCGACCTGTGTGATTTCCTTGCCCGTTAAGTGCCCGCGCATGGCGGCCGTGACTCCCAGCTTGGCATCGGTCCACGCGGGCCGATTGGGGCGCGCCAACACGAAGTTCGTTGCCTGGAGCTCGACATCCGCTTCGAACGAATCATCAGTTGCCCGCTTCCATGTCATTCGGCTCCAACCGTCGCCTGCCAGCTTCAACTCGCCCAGGTCGAGAAACTGGCCGAGTTCTTCGGCCAGGCGGCCCAATTCGAAGTTGGCGGTCAGTCCGAAAAACTCAGGCGTGCCCGAACCTTCAAACTTCAAGAAATCGGATTGACCATTGAGCTGCTCGATAACGGGCCCTTGCGGGGTGTCATGCGCGGCCACGGTCACCAGCAGCGGATGGTCCCACGAGACTTGCCGTCCTTGTTCGGTCGCCAAGAGGCGCGTCGTTTCGATGCGACCTGTCAGGCCCCACTGACCGTTTTGTGGACCGCTGCGCAGGTCGACATGTACGGCCCCCTCGTCGATTTGCATCCCTTCGCGCACGCGCAGCGTGGCCGGCAGCACGCGCGAGAGTTTTGCCAGGTCGAGTGCGCCTTGTACCTGGCTTTCGCAGTGCGGCAATACATCCCACAACGACTTGACCCAGGTCGAATTAAGCGCGCCTAGATCGTCAATCGTGCCGGTGCAGGTCAGTTGGCCGACATCAGATTGAATATCGCAACGGCGAATTTCGAGGCGTTTGCCTTCGCGCACCAGTGTGCATGGGACGACGATGCTATCCATGCGCAGTCGATCGTCCCCCACCCAAGGACCGGCCAAGGCCAGCCGCGAGACGTTGATCTGTCCGTTCAACTCACCGCGCGGCGTATCGGCGGTTTCGGTGTTCCATTGCCCTTGCACGTTGGCTTCCAAGACACCGGCGAGCTCGCCACGTTCACTGGCGCGGCGCAACAGCGGCTCTAACAGCTCGAGCGAGAAGCCCTGAGCGACCAGCGCGAATTCACCATGGCCAGTCAGCAGCGGATTCGTCGTGTCATTCTCCGGCTCGCGCGGTTGGCCGGGCGTGATCTTTACTTGCAGTGAAAATTGTCCCTGCGGCTCGCCAGGGGCGACGCGGCCGGCGGCCGTGATCGCGAGGTCCTGGCCTGGGTCGCGCGGCACCGTGATGTCGCAATTGAAATCGTCGATCTGCCAGCTTCGGCCCGCGACAGTGTCCTCGATCGTGGCGACGCCTTGCTCGACGACGACTGAAAACCCTACCCGATGGGCAGCACTCGGCTGATCCGGATTCTGCGAAGACCAGGCCTGAACCGCATCTTCGACGTTGCTGTCGCGCTCGCGCAGGATGACGTTGACCTGCGGATGATCGATTTGAAAACGTCCCAAGTTGCTAGGGCTGGCCAGTAGTGCGAATAGCGTTTTGTCGCTGGCGATTTGCGGAATGCTGGCCATCGGTTTGCCGTCGGCATCTTGCACTTCGATATCGTGCAGGACAACGCGCGAGATCCAGCCCAGCGATGCGCCGCCGATCGTGATCGTTCCTTTGAAATCGCGCGACGCGATGCCCACCACGCTGTTCAAGACGGGGCCGAAGCCGGTGATGACGGGGGCAAACCACAACAGCGCCGGCAGCCCGATGAGAACGGTCGATCGAAGCCACCATCGGCGGCGACGAACGGGCGCCGCCGCGGCGGCTTGACTGGCGGATTGCTTTGCTTTCTTCGTGCTGGCGGCAGTGGCCATGATGGCGTTCCTTGCCCACTTGGAAGTAGACCACCCTTGAGAACCGGCATGCGGCGGCCGAACCGGGGCGGGTCTGAGAGATTCGCGACGCTCCTCGGGCGAATGCCACGGCATTCTAGCCCCAAAATCCTCGCACGGCCTAGAGCGGAAGGGCCGGCATTGGTACAGTCGTTAATCGGGTCTTGTGTTACGTATCGGCGTCGAAACGCGTTCGGCATACGACCGTCCGACAATCCCTGCCAAACTTGCTCGATCCCTCGCGCCAGCCCTGCTAGCTGACCGTCCTCACTTTTTCAGGAGCTCCAGGCACCATGGCCGACTATCCCAAGATGTTTCGGGTACGTCAAAAGTTCGAAGCCCCCACGGTCAAGGACGTGGCTGCCGAGGTTCGCAAGGAATTGTCGCGTTTGCCTCTGTCGGATCGACTCAAGCCGGGCCAGAGCGTCGCCATCACGGCCGGTAGCCGCGGCATCTCGAATATCGCACTGATCATCAAGGCCACGGTCGAGCATTTTCAATCGCTGGGAGCCAAGCCCTTTATCGTGCCTGCGATGGGGAGTCACGGCGGCGGCACGGCCGAAGGGCAGCGTCATATCATCGAAGGCTACGGCATCACCGAAGAATTCTGCGGCTGCCCGATCAAAGCCAGCATGGAGACAGTCATTGTCTGCCAGACGGCCGAGGGCTTTCCCGTGCATTTCGATCGCTTTGCCTATGAAGCCGATCACGTTGTCGTCGTCGGGCGCGTGAAGCCTCATACCGATTTCGTCGGTGACATCGAAAGCGGCCTGATGAAGATGATGCTCATCGGGCTGGGGAAGCACGAAGGAGCCAAGATCTATCACCGTGCGATCCAGAACTACAGCTTCGGGCAGATCGTTCGCAGCGTCGGCGCCCGCGTGCTAGAGAATTGCCGCATCCTGGCAGGGCTGGCCATCCTGGAAAACGCCTACGATCAAACGGCCAAGATCGCCGCCGTCGGGTCGCATGAATTCGAGCAACGCGAAAAGGAATTGCTTGTACTGGCCCGCCAATGGCTGCCACGACTGCCGTTCCGCGTAGTCGACATCCTGTTCATTGACGAAATCGGCAAGAACATTTCTGGCGCCGGCATGGACACCAACGTCGTCGGCCGCAAGTTTCAGTCACACACTGCGGCGCCCGAGGAGTATCCCAAGGTAAAGCGAATCGTGGTCCGCGGACTCACCGAAGAGACCAGCGGCAACGCGTCAGGCCTGGGCATGGCGGAGTTTTGCACCTCACGCACGCTGCGTGAAATGAATGTGGCATTCACGCGTATTAACTGCCTGACCAGCGGTCACGTCGCTGCAGCCATGCTGCCGGTCGATTTCGAAACGGATCGCGAGATCCTGAACGAAGCCTTACCGACCATCGGGCTGACCGAACCGCCCGACGCAAAGATTCTATGGATCGCCAACACGCTCGACGTGGCCGAAGTGGAATGCTCGCAGGTCTTCCTGGAAGAAGCCCGCGGTCGGGCTGACCTGGAAATCCTCAGCGATCTGCGCGAAATCCCCTTCGACGCCGAAGGGAACCTGCCGAAGTCGGTACACGACGTGGCAGAACTGGCCGGCGGACATCGGTAGTTCGCTATCACTGCAACGAGCGCAAAGGCGCACCTGGCGGAATGTTTTTTCCGTAGAGTTCTCGATCGCGCCTACTGCGGGTGCAACTGCCGCCAATTCCTAGCCTGCCGATCGGCATTGACCCAACTCGGCACCCCTCGTATCGTTGCCCCCCGATTCTGGGCCGTACTCTCTGGGCCGGTTTTGACCCAGCGACCCGATTGGCAAGGAAGTCGAGGAGTCCTCGGTATGCATGCTGCTTCGGCCGGTGATCAAGCGTTGCCCGATCCACAGACGGCGGGCGTTCCCCTGATCGACATGAACCGGCAGTACCAGCCGCTGGCCGCACAGATTACCGAGGCTGTCGGTCGAGTGCTCGCCTCGGGCCGCTTCGTGCTGGGACCCGATTGCCAGGCGCTCGAGAAATCGATCGCCGCGTATGCTCACGTGCCGCACGCGATCGCCTGCGCGTCGGGGAGCGACGCCATTCTGCTGGCCTTGATGGCATTGGACATCGGCCCCGGCGATGAAGTCATTCTGCCGAGCTATACCTTCTTTGCTACGGCTTCGGCCGTGGCACGCTTGGGGGCCAAGCCTGTATTCGTTGACATTGATCCGGCCACGTTCAATCTCGACACGTCGCTGATCGAGAGCGTGCGAACGGCGCGTACCAAAGCGATTATGCCAGTGCATTTGTTCGGTCAGTGCGCCGAGATGGATGCGATTCTATCGATCGCCAGCAAACACAACCTAACGGTTGTCGAGGACGCTGCCCAAGCGATTGGCGCGGAATACAAGCACCGGCCGGCGGGCAGCATGGGCGACGTCGGCTGCTATAGCTTCTATCCTACGAAGAACCTCGGCGGTCCCGGCGACGGCGGCATGCTGTCGACGCGCCGCCAGGACATCGCCGATCGACTGCGGCTGTTGCACCAGCACGGCATGCAGCCGCGTTATTACCATCAACTGATCGGCATCAACAGCCGTCTTGATTCGCTGCAGGCGGCCGTGTTGAACGTCAAGCTGCCGCATCTCGATCGTTGGACCGCTGAACGGCAACTGCATGCACGGCGCTATCACGAGCTGTTCACCGCGGCTGGCCTGGCGAACGTGCTGACGTTGCCGGTCGAGGCGCCCGAACGTCGGCATGTATGGAATCAATTCGTAGTTCGCGTGCCTGATGGGCGCCGCGACGCGCTGCGTGAACATTTGCAGCAGCACAAAATCGGCGCCGAGATCTATTACCCCGTGGCGCTGCACCAACAAAAGTGCTTCGCGTACTTGGGATACGGACCGGGCAGCTTGCCGAAGACGGAATTGGCCACGCGCGAGACGTTGGCTCTACCGATCTTCCCCGAATTGACGTTCCCTGAACAGCAATTCGTCGTCAGCAAGATAGCGGCGTTCTTCGGCGTTGGCCAGCAGCAACGGGTGCCGGCACCGAAGTTTCTCAAGCACGCCCAAGGCGTGGAAGAACGCAGCACACGCAAGCAGCTCTAGCAGCGCATGGTGGTTGCGGGGTATCGGTCGAGAGCTCGCGCTTGCTTGTTCGCGTATAGCGAAGAAGGACCGCGATCTGAACATCCGCGCGTACGGCGCATGGATGATTAGAAGTCGTACCAGATGCCCCAGCCGATGCGCTGTTCGAAGACGTTATAGAACTCCCATTGGGAGCTCTTGCCGTTGATGTACTGCATGCCGATGCGGAAGGTGCTTAGCGCCAATCCGCCGCGCCATTGCCAGCCGGCCTGCACGACGAAGAAGCCGCCGTACCCAAGCTCTTGCCGTTGGTCGCCGTATACGGCAAAGAACGGGGCACCGCCAGGCTTCGCGGGGCTGTAGTCGACGCCCCATTGCAACTCGACCGGTCTGGCACCATCTTCGGCTCCGAAGGCGTAATCGAATTCGCCGAACACGCGCAGGCTGTCGGTCACATAGCAGCCAATGCCCAACATTACCGAATCACGCACATAGTTAATGCGCTGGGCGATGAAGGCTGGATTATTGATCATCAACTCGTCGCCCATGTGCGAACTGAGGTGGTTGTAGCCCGTCTTGTATTGCCACTTGCCACGTGCGTAAGTGACCGGCAGACCCACGGTGTAATCGCACGACAGAAGCGGCGTGCTGGCACCGTACGGATTCAATCGTGGCTGTGCCGAGCCAGTTAGATCGACTTGAAAACCTTCAGGGCGATAAGCATTGGGCGTGCCGTATCGCAAGATGCCGACGCGGGCACCGAGCGTTGAATCCCAGACCGTGCCAACAAAGGGCGTGTTCAGGCGCGTGTCATGGTGCGGTCCCATAGCGCTGTCAGAGAGCCAGGCAGTGCCCAGCCTTGGTTCCTTCACGCCCGCCAGGTACGAGCGATACATCAACCCGGTCGGCAACCATTGCCACGACCAGGGGAGCGTGCTACTCGGACCCCAAGCGAGACCGATTTCGCCTTGGCTTGGCGGTCGCTGCGGCGCTTCGCCCAGCGCGACCGATTCTTCAAGCCCTGCCGCACCGGCAAACGGCGACACGCCATTCGGCACAGCGGCGCCAGGCGCTGTGCTGCCTGCAGGAGCGGGGCTGCTCGGCGCACCGCCACTGATGATCGAACTGGGGCTGGGGGGAAAGTTCACCGCGGGCGGAGCACTGGGCACCGCGGCGCCGGGCGGAACGACTTCCTGCCGGCGCGCAACCTGATCCGCGGAGGGGAGCCGGAACAGGTCTTGGGCGGGCGCAGTGCGTGCCAGCGCCGTCATGACGACGACGATCAGCAGCGCAGCGCGCGGACTATGGGCGCGTGATTCAAACATCGTGGGGGGCGCACGCGACCTGCGGGATTAGGTCGCGAGGCGTCAGGCGGGATGGGTCGTGGAACAAACGTTGCCACAGGCATCATCGGCAACTTCGCCACGGAGACCGCACGTGGAAGAACACGAATTTCGAGCAAACTCGCCGCAGCGCGACTTTGCACAAGTCGCGTCACCATTGACACCTACGCGTCGTCCTCTCAAGCAAAAATGGGCGGCAAACTATGACGATGCGGCAGGCTTTGGCGCGTGGTGAAAGTTGCCGGCCGTGGGCCGTCCGGCGGATTAATTTCGCCCTCCGGCAAAGTTTACCAAGGCGCGTTCCTCCCCCCCACATGACACACAAAGTGTGGTCGACGCGCGTGGTGCTGGCAGCAATTGGCCGGCGCTGTGGTAGGCTTCAGTAACGGGTTTCCGCTGGGAGCGTTCCACGGACAACCAGGAGTAAAAGTAGTCCAAAAGGGTTGCGAGCAACCTTGATTTGCCTTACTCTTACCCGCTCATGTAGTGCTGATCTGAGGCGCCGATCATCCATCGCCTGGCGGCAATCTGCCGTCCAAATCGGGGGGAGACGTCCTGCGTCGGAGAAGCGTGTCCGTTTTTTACGTTATACGTGCGCCGCGATCGCTGTTGGTCCGGCACACTTGTGTGGGCGTCGGGGTGTAGTAAGTTCTCCGCCGCAAGTTCTGTTTCGTGTGATAAGGAGTGGCGAGTTATGGCGTCGGGTACGATCAAGAAGCTGGTGCATGACAAGGGATTCGGGTTCATTCAGGGCTCGGATGGGGCGGACGTTTTCTTCCACCATTCCAGCGTGTCGGATCGGCAATTCGACAACCTGTCTGAAGGACAGAGCGTCGAGTACACAGTTGATTCAAACGGCGGTCCCAAAGGCAAGGGTCCGCGCGCGGCTTCGGTCACGCCTGTCTAAAGCGAGGCGATCGGCCGCGATCTTCATCGCTGGCCAGAGCGCCGCTTAAGTTCCAAGCAGACACAAGCCATTAGCGGCCTCGCACTCGCGAGGCCGCTAATTTTTTGCGCCCGCTGGTCACGTCCCCCGCTGGCTGCTAAATCGTGAAGCGGGGAGCGTTGACCCGCATTTCCGGCAGGCATACTAGAGCATGTCCATTCGCGTTTCGAATATTCGTCTTGGCATCGACGAAAGCGAGCAGGCGCTACCGGCGCATGCCGCCCGCGTGCTCGGTCTGCGCCCGTCCGACATTCGCCGCTGGCGGATTTTGCGCAAAAGTCTCGACGCGCGCAATAAGGCCGATTTACGCTTCGTGTACGCGGCCGAGGTGGACGTTGCCGCGGACGAAGCGCCACTCATCGCGCGGACCGCTCGTGGCCGATCGGGTTGTACCGCCGAACTGTTCAGCGAAGCGCCGTTCGTGCTGCCGCCGCCGGGCGAAGCGGCGCTCGACGAGCGGCCGATCGTCGTCGGAAGCGGGCCGGCCGGCCTGGCGGCCGCGTATTTCTTAGCCGCGGCTGGCTACCGACCGTTGGTCATCGAGCGTGGTCAGCCCGTGTCGGCGCGCGTGCGCGACGTGCAGCGTTTCGATGACGGCGGTGCCTTCGATCCCGAGAGCAATTATCTGTTCGGCGAAGGGGGAGCCGGCACGTTCAGCGATGGCAAGCTGACCTGTCGCGCCAGCGGGCCGGATGTGCAGCGCATCTTGCAACTGTTTGCTGATTGCAAAGGAAAGCCCGAGATCCTTTACGAGCATCGCCCGCACTTGGGAAGTAATCGCCTGCCGGCCGTGGTGAAGGCGTGGCGGCAAAGCATCATTGCCGCGGGGGGCGAAATCCGCTTCGCGTGCCGGCTGGAGGATCTCGATCTTGATGGAACCCGGCTGCGTGGCATCCATACTTCATCCGGATACATACGTTGCCCGCTGTTGGTGCTGGCGATTGGCCATAGTGCCCGCGATACCTACGAGATGCTGCACGCTCGCGGTGTACCGATGGAGCAAAAGCCGTTTCAATTCGGCGTCCGCATCGAGCAGCCGCAGGAGCAGGTGAACCGCGCGCAATATGGCGAGTCGCGGTTAGAAGCCCAGCTTGGCGCGGCCGATTATAGCCTGGTGGCGCGCGGCGAGGTGAACCTGTTCAGCTTCTGCATGTGCGCCGGTGGGCAAGTAATTCCCAGCGTCTCGGAGCCCGGCTATTTTTGTACCAATGGCATGAGCCTGTCGCGGCGTGCGTCGCCGTTTGCCAACAGCGGCATGATGGTCACGCTCGAGCCGGCGGATTTTGGCTCGCAGCATGTGCTGGCCGGCGTGGCCTTGCAGCGCCTCTACGAGCGGCGTGCCTTCGACGAGGGGCGCGGTGAATATGCTTGCCCGATTCAATGGGCCGGAGACTTTTTGGCGGGCCGCACCAGTCGCGGCACAATCTCCACAAGCTACACCCGAGCGCTTGTGCCGGGCGATCTGACGTCGCTTGTGCCGCCGACGGTGCTGAAAGCCTTGCATGCCGGATTGCCGGCCTTGGATCATCGCTGGCGCGGGCGGTTCCTGGCCAACGCCACGCTTGTTGCGCCCGAGGCGCGTGGCAGTTCACCCGTCCGCTTTCCTCGCAACGAAGCAACGCTAGAAAGCACAGGCGTCGAGGGTTTCTATCCCATTGGCGAAGGGGCCGGCTATGCCGGCGGCATCATCAGCGCAGCACTCGACGGCCTGCGCGTGGCCAAGTCGATTATCGCGCGATTCGCGCCCCTGGACCGGCGATAGAAATCTATCGTCCGCGCACGCCGCAGCGCGACGCTATTGACGTTCCGGATCAGCCTGACTGCGAACGCCCGGCCGTGCCGGCTGCTCATCCCCTTGATCGGGGCGCCAATCGTAGATGAACTCGCGCGGGTATTGGCTGTAACCTCCGTCGTAGCTCGGATAGCCGTAATAGCTGGACGACGGCGGATACAGACAGGGGCGATAACGATAGCCCGAGGTCTGCTTGCAAGCGTAGGCGGGATAGCCGGAGCAACCCTTGTACGGCCCCCAGCCCCATAAACCTCCCCACCACGGGCGCCATTGCGAGTAATAACCGCCTGGCGGGCCGAAGCTGCCGTAGGCGTTGTCGGCCTGGGCCGTCGAAGCCGCGAGTGACACCAGCGCCAACGCCAGCAACAACGGAAGCGATAAGCATCTCACGGCAAGCTCCTGAAAAATGCGCACGCGTTACGGCGCGGCCAAATGCGGCACGTCATGGCAAATACAACAGAGCGTTTGCCGTGAACGGGGCAACTGGCGGTCGCGCAAACTTTGCGGGTCAGTAGAGACAATCGGCGCGAAGACCAGTCCCCGAACAGAAAAAAAGCTTGCCGTTCAGTCGGGTGCCAGCATGCAATGCTAGATGGCTGCTATTTCGCGCTCGGATCGGCCGCGTCTAATTGGCGGACCCACGCTTCGTTGGCGGCGATATGCTTCATGCTTTTGCCCCCTTTGACGAAGTAGCTGTAGATGAAGTGCAGCGTGCCGTCCGCTCCCTGGATCACGGCCGGGTAGTGGTAGCTGCCATCTTCGTGCTTTTCGAGGTGCCGCGTGATCGGCCAGGTCTTTCCTTCGTCTTCGGAAATCGACACGGCCAGGCTGTTGCGTCCCTTGGTCGTATCGTTGTAGATCAATAGCCAGTGACCATTCGCCAGACGGACGCCATCGATTCCGGCACCGGGATTCGGCAGGTCAGCCACGCCGACAGGCCCCCAGGTTTCGCCGTCGTCTTTTGATTCGCTGATGCGAATCTTGTCGAGAATGCCGTTCTCGCGCATATAGGCGACCAACGTGCCATCGTTCCGACGCAGTACGGCTGGCTGAATGTTACCGAAACCGCAGATCGGCTCGCTGGCATGCCACGAGTTTCCGTTGTCGTCACTGATCGCCATGACGGAAACTGAATACGTGTCCGTATAGAGCGGCAGCAGGATGCGGCCCGAGGGCAATACCGTCGGTTTGCAGCGGGGCTGCCAGCCCAAGCGGTGCGATAGCTTGTCCTTCAGCATTTCGCGCACTCGTTCGGTGAAGACCTTGGCGCGGATGCTGGCCTGTTCTTTTTCGGCCCCCAGCGAATCGAGCGTGGCGTTCATTTTTTCGGCGAACCGTGGCGGTGCCAGCGGGATCACGCCTTGCCAGTCCCACTTCGGGGGACCGTCCCCCTGGTAATCGCTCGAGGTGCGATATTCGGTCAGACAGGATTCCCAGGTATTGGCCAGGATCAAAGGCCAGAACAGCCACAGTCGCTTTTGCGCGTCGATCATCATCGTGGTGTTGCAGTCCGGAAAGCCCGGCGTATCGACCAGCAAGAACGCTTCGCTCCAGTCGTTCCGTCCCTTACGTTGCCGGGCGCCGAACACTGCCACGTCGTCGGCCGATCGCTCGCCCGCCCCCCGATACCAACTGACCAGCAGGTCGCCATTGGGGCATTCGACAATGCCGGGCGCGTGGTTGTGCTGTGGGTTAAGGGGGAATACGAGCGATTCCCGATAGCTGGGCTTTTCGTCCGCGGCCTGAGCCCAGGCTGCGGACAGGCCGCTCACGACCAGGCAGGTGACCGAAATTTGGACAATCGACAAGCAGCGATGCGATTTCATGGGGTGCGAACCTAGGTGGGATGGGCGGCGGGCTTCGCTCGTAGTTTGGTTGGCTGACGGACAGGTGTCAACTTTCTAAAGACTTTCCGAGCGCTTACGAGCTATATTCCCCATTGAAGCCGTTGTGCCGCCGTCGCAGCGAGTTTCCGTTCAGCGCCTGGTCGGGGGCCCGGTTTGCGCTGAAGTCGTTTCCCGTCTACGCGGCGATGCCGATTTCCAGAAACAAGAAGTCTCTCGGGAATGACCGAAACATCAGCCCCTCCCCGCACGTTGGTCGTGGGTGAATTCCTCGAGCTTGTCCGCGAAGGGCATTGGGAGTTCGCTCGCCGTACAAACTCGCCGGGCGCCGTTGTCATCGTGCCTGTCACGACTGACGGTTGCCTGGTACTCATCGAGCAATATCGGATCCCTGTTCATTGCCGCGTGGTGGAACTGCCTGCCGGTTTGATCGGCGACTCGCAAGACGACGCCGATGAAACAGTCGAAAGCGCGGCCCGCCGTGAACTGCTGGAAGAAACCGGCTACGACGCGCTGGACCTGCGCGAGGTGACCTCAGGTCCTCCGTCGGCCGGCATGGCGTCCGAGGTCGTGACGTTTCTGCTTGCCACCCGGCTCGAGCGGCGCGGCGCCGGCGGGGGAGTGCAAAGCGAGCAGATCACGGTTCACACAGTTCCACTGCCGCGCGTGCCGCGTTGGCTGGACGAGCGGCGCGACGAGGGAAGCCTGGTCGACCCCAAGGTCTATGCCGGACTATTCTTCGCCGAGCGCTTTGTTACCGGTCACGTCGGCCCGGCCTAGGGGCTGCTGTGCGGCTTTGCTACGGGTTTCACGACGCCCGAACAGTCACTTTCGTAGAGCAAGTGTCCTGATGGCGCCATTCCCAGGCGACGATAGGTCGCCATCGCGGTGTGATTTTGCTGGTCGACGTAAAGTCGCAGCCCACAGACGTCCGGGGCGGCCTTGGCAAGCGTGCTGATGTAATCGTGCAAAGCGCGGAAGACACCGCCGCCCCGATAGCGCGGATGTACGTAAACGCTTTGAATCCACCAAAACACGCCGTTGCGCCAGTCGCTCCATTCGTAGGTGATCATCGTCTGGCCGACCACCTCGGTGCCGAGGACGGCGACAAAGTAGCGGCACATTTCCGGCTTACTCAAGGCGCGCTCAACGCCGAGCGTAAGAATGGCCGGATCGAGGTCCTTCTCTTCGGACTCAAGCGCCAGTTGGCGATTGAATTCGACGATCCTGCCCACATCGTCGATGATCGCCTCGCGAACAAGGATTTTGGGTGTCATGGCTTGACCCTGGCCTTCTCTACTGGCGGCAAGAAGAGGATTTGCTCTGTCGCGGCGTTCTTGCCGATGAGTTCACGAGCGCGCGGCTTACGCCTGCGTCCATGTCGCAAGCTCGTCGGCAATTTCACGCATTGTGATGTCGCGCAATTGCGGATCAGGGGTTAACGCGCGCCGCACGATGGATGAAAAAGGTGGCGCTAATCGCTGGGCCAGCGCGTCCGCGTCGACGTTACGAATGCGGTTCAATACCTGTAAGACATTGTCGCCATCAAAGGCGCGCACGCCAACGAGCATCTCGTACAGGGTCGCGCCGAATGCGAAGACGTCGGCAGCCGGAGAAGGCCGCTCGCCGTCGGCTTGTTCGGGGGACATATAGCACGGCGTGCCTGCCATTCCGCCCGACCCGGCGCCAAGGATTTCGGTCGTATCCTCGGGCTTCAACGGCGGGAGGCTGCGATGCGACAGGCCGAAATCGAGCACCTTCACGACCCCCGTGTCGGTCACGAAGATATTGGCCGGTTTCAGATCACCATGCGCCGTGCCGCTGGCATGTGCCGCGGCCATCCCGGCGGCGACCTGTTGCGCAAGGTTTGCACACTGCTCGACGACCATCGGTCCATCTTCGATGATCTTGGCCAGCGGCCGGCCAGCCAGGTACTCCATGGCGATCACCGGCACCCCTTCGCTACTATCGACGCTATATACCGTGCAGACGTTGACGTGGTTTAGTGCCGCGGCGATTCGTGCCTCGGCCAGGATCGCTCCCACGGTCATGCCGCTTTCGAGCTTCAGCACTTTAAGGGCTACGCGACGGTGCAACGTCGTGTCCAGCGCACGAAATACCGAGGCGAAAGCGCCGCTGCCGATCTGTTCTTCCAGCCGATAGTGCGACAGCACGCTGCCTGGCCCCAACTGTCGCTGCGCAGGTTCGATCGTCGTTTCGCCGGGGCTCCAATTTTCGGCGCACAACCCACCGGTTTGCAGGGCCGCAAGCACGCGCAAGATCTCTTCGGTCCGGCGCCCCACGCTGAGATTGTGAACGACCTGGAACTGCAAGACGCCGTTGGGATCGATGATGAACAAGCCGCGCAGGGCCACGTGTTGCGTTTCCAGGAACACGCCGTAGTTGCGACACGTGCTCCCTTCGACATCGCTGGCCAGTGGATAGCTCAGTCCCTGCAGGCCTCCCTGTGCTTTTGGCGTAGCGATCCAGCGGCGATGCGAATCGAGCGTGTCGGCGCTAAGGCCTAGCACGTCGCACCCTTGCTTTTGGAATTCCGCGAGGCGGGCGCCGATCGCTGAGAGTTCGGTCGGACACACCAGCGAAAAATCGCGCGGATAAAAGATCAGCACCAGCCAGCGGCCGCGATAATCGGCCAAACGGCTTCGACCCGCGGCCGACGTCGACGGCAAATCAAAATCGGGGGCAAGGTTCCCTACCACCGCGCCGGTTGCCATGCGTGCCTGACTCTCAAGGATTTACGTTCCGTCGCGGGTTTGGCCCGCCCCACAGCGCGAACTTACCTCACGGTGGACGATGTGACAAGGCAGGGATCAGGCGATGAATCGCGACGACTTGCCGAGCGCTTGGCGTGCAGCTCGCCCCTCTTGTGCAGTACCTATCACGATAGCTTCACGGCGACGAAGCGGATGCGCCGGTAGTCTGCAACCCAGCGATCGTCCTGCCACAGTTCGTCACGCAAACGATTCTCGACTGCCTGAAAGGCCGCTTCGCGCCGCGTCTCGTCGAGGGCCGAGAAATACGCGCCGGCGAACATCCGCAGCCAATTGCGCAATCCCTCACCCCCTTCATCGAGTGGCGTGGGACGGTCGAATAGCGTCGCAAAACGAACTTCGAAACCGTGAGCTTCCAGTAGCGGCGTGTACTCTCCGACACTGGGAAAGAACCACTGTCGCTTCACGTCGGCGCCGGCCAGGGCTTCGTTCACCGCAGCGATCATGCGTGCTACGCAGCCGCGCCCGCCAAATTCGGCGACGAATCTCCCGCCAGGACGTAGCGCCGCGGCAATCGCGCGAACGGCATCCGCCGGGGGATGCACCCAGTGCAGGACGGCATTGCTGAACACCGCGTCCTGCGGCTCGGCGACGGTGAAAGTCCGCGCGTCGGCGACCCGAAAGTCGAGCGCGGGAAAATTTCGCTGCGCTTCGCGAATCATATCGGCTGATGCATCGAGCCCCTGCACCTTGGCTCCGCTCTCCGCGATTCGCGCCGTCAACGGACCGGTGCCGCAGCCCAGGTCGAGGATCTTCTCGCCCGGCTGAGGAGCCAACAGCTCTAACAGGCCGGCGGCTGCCTTATAGACGAAGGAATGGCGTGCGTCGTAGAGCGATGCATCCCAGGTTTGCGCGGGTCGGGAAGAGTCAGTAGTCGCGTCGGTTGGTGTAGGCATGTTTGGGCGTGAATCCTGTGAGCGGAACTAATCATTCGCGTCGCCCGTCCGCATGACAACCGCTGGGTCAGCCGGGTTCGCCTTCGTCGTGATCAAAAGGGCTCTGCCGCGCCTCGTACTCCGCCAGGTCCTCCTCCGAATACCCAAAGTGATGGGCCAGTTCGTGAATCAGCGTGCGGCGGATTTCGTACGCGACCTCTGCCCGGCTGCGGCAGACCTCTTCGATGGGACGTTTGAACAGCAGTATCTGGTTCGCGGCATGTTCGCCGTATTCCTGCTCGGTCACGGCAAGGCCGGTGAACAGGCCCAGCAGCGTTTCTTCGTCCGGGTCGAGCCCGACGTCCTCGAGCATTTCTCGCGTGGGCTCGATCTGGACGTCTACGACGACATTTTCCAGCCAGTGCTTGAAAGGATCACCCAGTTCGCCGATCACGCGCTGCGCGAGGTCGACAAACTCCTGCATGGAAAGATGCGCTGATCTCATCGCGAATTCCGGTCGCGCTCGCGCGGCCCTTAGGATTCCGAGTCTCGGGCGTTGGGCACCCCGGCCGCCTGCGGATTGCCGTCGCCATGTCGCCAGACGCGCCAGGCCTCGAACGCGGCCGGAAGCACCGAGATGACGACGATCGCCAGCAGCACGACTTCGAAGTTTTTCTGCACCCACTCAACATTTCCGAAACCGTAGCCGAGGAACAAGCACAAGGAAATCCACAGCACGGCGCCGGCGATGTTGTATTTGGCGAATTGCGAATACGACATGCTCCCGACGCCGGCTAAAAACGGCGCGAAGGTACGGACGATGGGGACGAACCGGGCCAGGATGATCGTCTTGCCACCATAACGTTCGTAGAACTGGTGCGTCCGTTCGAGATACTTTCGCTTCAAGAAGCGTCCGTCGCGCTGCAGCACTTTGGGACCCATGAAATTGCCGATCGCGTAGTTCACGGCGTCACCCAGGACAGCCGCCGCGCCCAAGAGAAAAAAGAGCAACGCAATATTCAGCTTGCCCATGGCCGCGAAGGCCCCGGCGGCGAATAGCAGCGAGTCACCGGGCAGGATCGGTGTCACGACCAAGCCAGTTTCACAAAAAATGATCAAGAACAGGATCAGGTACGTCCATTTATCGTAATCGGCGATGAATTGCAGCAGATGGTCGTCAAAGTGCAGGACCAGATCGATCAGATATTTCAGGAATTCCATGCGTGACCACGATCCTGGGAAGTAGTTCGCGCGCGGCGTGCGCCAGCGACGGTGGGCCGCTGCGACGTGGCCCACTCGGTCCCAAAGTCTACTGCGCGAATTCGGCCGCCGGTAGTGCGACTGCGAGGGAGGGTGGCTACAATGCTGCGGGCAAAATGCCCTCGGAAAGCCGATTCACCCCTCTATTATTGCAGCAGCCTGTCCTTGATGAATCCGCAGGAATCTAACACGGCCGCGGTTGAAGAGACGAAGCCAACCGCCGCGCGGCGTCGCTGGCCGCTGCACACACGCATTCTGATCGGTCTGTTGATTGGCGCGGTTTGCGGCGCGGTCGCGAATTACTTTCGCGATTCGCTGCCGATGGACAAGGTTCTCGAATGGACCGACACGATCGGCCGCCTCTTCCTGCGGCTGGTGTTCATGATCGTGCTGCCGCTTGTGGTTTCCGCGCTGGCACTCGGCGTGCTCGAACTGGGTGATCTGCGGCGACTCGGACGTGTGGGCGCGCGAACGTTGCTGTTCACTTTTATTCTTTCGGCCACTTCGGTCGCGATCGGGCTGGGACTGGTGAACCTTATCCAGCCAGGCAAGCGGCTCTCCGAGGAGCAACGCATCGAGTTGCTCGCGCATTATTCGAAGGACGTCGAATCGGCGGAAAAGAAGGCCGAAGCGGCGAAGTCCTTGTCGAACACGTTGCTGGACATCATTCCGGAGAATCCGCTGCAAGAGATGGTCGGCGCCCTGGACGGTAGTTCGAAGGGAAACGGCATGCTGGCCGTGATGTTCTTCGCGCTCATGCTGGGTATTGCCCTGGCGATGAGTCCGGAACGCACGAGGCCGTTGGTCAGCGTGCTCGAAGGCGTTTTTGATGTCAGCATGGTCATCATCGGATTGGCCATGAAGCTAGCGCCCTACTGCGTAGCTTGCCTGGTCTTTGGCATCACGGCGCGACAGGGTCCCGAGGTACTGGCTACGCTCTTCTGGTTCGTGGCGACGGTCGTGCTGGGGCTGTCGATCCAAATGTTCGTCGTTTATTCGCTCGTGCTGGTCGGCGTAGCGAGGCGCAATCCCTGGCAGTTCTTTCGTGATATTTCCGACGCCGCGCTGACCGCCTTCGGCACGTCTTCGTCGAACGCGACATTGCCGATCTCGCTGCGCGTAGCGCGCGAGAAGTTGCGGCTACCGCCGGAGATTTCGCGGTTTGTGCTGACCGTTGGCGCGACGGGCAATCAAAACGGTACGGCGCTCTACGAAGGCGTGGTCGTGCTCTTTCTGGCCCAAGTCTTCAACCAGGATTTGACGGTCGCCGAGCAGTTCAAGGTCGTACTCATGTCGATCCTGGCCGGTGTGGGCACCGCGGGAGTGCCAGGGGGCTCGATCCCGCTGATCATGGTCGTCTTGCGCAGCGTCAACGTCCCGCCCGAGGGAATCGCCGTTATCTTGGGTGTCGACCGTCTGTGCGATATGTGCCGGACGGTGCTGAACGTCTCGGGCGATTTGGTGCTGGCCACGTGCGTAGCCGGAGAAGAGACCGCGGACATCTCAATCGATGCCGCACCACCGGCTTCCTAAATCTTGGCTGCCTAGACAGTGTTCTGGCTTACCACGCTGAGCGCAGTTCGTAGACCGTTACTGAACGTAATCTCGCCCGGCCGCCGCGTGTGAAGAACGCGAGGGTACGATTCTCGGCAGCCGGGGCCGCGGCGCTCGACAGGGCCATCTCGCCCGAGTTGCCGAAGATCTCGATCGAGCCACGGTCGGCCAGCAATCGCACGCGGATCACGTTATCGGCGGGCAGCAGCGGCGCCTTATGGGCACCGCACGACAGTTCGTGCCGTTCAACGTTGTAAGTTACCGGCACGCCGCGGACCGTGAAGCCGCACTCGTGCACGTCCCCCAGATCGATCTCGGCCTCGATGTCGAACAACTCACCCGTGATGTCTTCCAGGGGATTCTCGTCGGGCGACACGCGGACATCGCCGAAGGCGTGCAACGTCGACCGCAGCGATTCCAGCTCGTCGACCGGCCAGGCAAATAGTCGCGGGCCTGCCGACGTCGAACGCAATGTTAACTCCACAGGCACCGTCATCTGTTGATTGAACGGCATGCCGGGAAATGTGATTCCCTGTCCCCAACCGATCTGCACGCGGCGATTATCGGGCGCGTCGCTGAACGTCTGCGCCGCGTAGAAGTTGCCGTGCCACAGTTGTTGCTTTTCGGTGTCCGGCGTGAATACGCGACCGTCGAACTGACCGAGCACGTACTTGCCGTCGGCGCCATACAGCACCCAACGGGCGACCGTTTCATCGTCGTCGCTGGCGATCTCGAAAAGATCGGGGCATTCGAAGAACCCCTCGATGCGGCTGGCGAATTCCCAAATTTTCAAATCCGAGGACGTGTAGAACGCGATCCAGCGTTTGGAGTCGGTCTCGTCATAGATGGCCATCACCCAACGTTTGGTCGGCGCGTGCCATACCAGGCGCGGGTCGCGCCCTTGATGCTTGACGACGGGGTTGCCGTCGAACTCCGTCCACGTGCGGCCGGCGTCATTGCTGAAGGCAATGCATTCGCCGCGGCCGGTACTGGTGTACGCCAGCACCAACAGGTCGCCGTCCCCCTTCTTGAAGCCGGAGGTATTGTCGTGATCGATCACGGCGCTACCGGAAAAACACCAGTCGCCGTAGCGGCGCGGAGAGAGTGCGATCGGCAATTCGCGCCACGAGACTAGGTCGTCGCTGACCGCATGCCCCCAGTGCATGTTGCCCCAATTCCAGCCATAGGGATTGTGCTGGTAGAACAAATGCCACTCGCCGGCCGAGTAGACCAGGCCGTTCGGGTCGTTGAGCCAGCCGCGCGGCGCGGTGAAGTGAAACTGCGGCCGTTGCTTTTCGTGATAGATTGGCGCTAGCACGCGTGGTTCGTCATCGATCGTTGCCAGTTCCAGTGCCTGCGAGCCTTTCGGAAGGGCGTCGACCTCGATACGCAGGGTCTTGCCGCGGAATACCGAAACATCGGTCGGCCCCCATAGCGATATTGCGCCTGGAGGAATCTTCGGCTGCATTTTCAACGGCGCGGCGACCGATTTCGTGGTCGACGTTATGGCATCGGCAAGTTCGATATCGAATTCTCGCACCGTTCGTCCGTCGACCGTAAAACGTACGTGGCGTGGCGGCGCGCCGGTCCGCACCGGCAGGTTCAAATAGTGCGCTGTGACGGGCATGTCGCGGCTGGCGGGCTCGGCAGCCAGGCGACGATCGCTTTGTACGATTTGATCGACCAGCACATGCCCCCAGCCGCCCGTGTTGCGATCGACAATCCGAATCACCGCCTGCTTGCCCGCCAAATCCTGGACGTCCCAGCTTTGCCAATCCAGGTGTTCATTTCCGCCCCCCGCGGCGGGGCCGGTGGCGCTTTCGACGACGCGACCATCGACCACCAGATCGACACTCGTCTCGGTGGGGTGATGCCCACCGCCGACGAGCAAGTTGATATACCGGCGCTCGACCGCAAAGGGGGGCGAAGTGAGCGTTCCTTGCGTGGCATCACCGCCGCGAAAGGAATTTACCAGCCCTTGGCCGAGAAATCCGCTGACCGCCATCTGGTTGGGCAACGTGCCGCGCGCCGGCGCGGTGCCGAACGCTTCGCCTTCGCTGCGCCAGACGCCGTAATCATCCCCCTCGAAATCGGCCAGGACGATGTCGGGGCGATCTTCAGCGCGCGCAAGATTACAGGACGCCAGGAGAAGAAGGACAATTTGCAAAAATCGCATGCGAGGAATAGCCATTTCCGGGGCACCGGGTGCATGAGCGACGCACGCACCTGTCGAGCCTCTGGCCCCCAGTTTGCCTGTCGAAGGCCGCGACTGCAAGCTGCCGAAAGGGAGTAAGATTCAGCCCCCGATCGGCCTGGATTAGAAGCGGGAGATTCATCCGCGGTTTCATCCGTTTTCGATGTATACGTCGGGCCAAACGCCAATCCCGTCCGGCGGAATGATTCTGAGTTAAATGACCCCATGTAACGATCGCTACAAGAATCAAATCCGCTCTCGACCGCACGGCCTCGGCGGCAGATACATTTCTCGACCGTCGTATTGCTGAAGGCTTTCAATCACTGGTAGCAATTACACACTGGCCGGGCTCAAGCAGTTACAGCAACTCGCGGAGCTTGAGATCTTGAATGTCGATGAGAGTCCTCCACTGCCTCCGGACTGGCTCGACGAGTTGAATATCGCGCTGCCACGCTGCGCCATCAATTGGCAATCAAACGCAAGAGAGTGGCAATACAGAACCAACCCAGCTCGATGTAACGCAATCGAATCGCCGGCGGATGTTACAGCCAACGAGCCGCTGACTCGGAAGTTGAACTTCAGAGCAGAATCTCACCAGATGTTTCTTGACGGCGCCACAACGACATTGGTACTGTCAGCGCCATGAGCTACGTCTCTCGCCACTGGCGAGAGTTGTCCTCGCGCGTACGAGCGCCTCACGACGGCATCTCGATTTGGCCGTCGGTCACGCTCGGCAGTTTGGGTTCGTGCAGGGAAGAGGTTGCGTAGTAATTCATTTGGCGTGTGGGGCATGCCACGGGGCCGTCGTTTTCGCCGTGATGCATTCGTGGCACGCCGGTTGGTTGCGCGGCTTTCGTTTTTGAGCCGCGAGGGCTGAGCGTGCGCGATATCCGTAATATTCCGCGCGAAACGGGTTGGACCGTTCGGCTGCGGATCTTGACCGACGGGAAGATGCGCTAATGCGAGCAGACACCACTGACAATTTGTCGCGCGTCGCAAGCGGCGTCACTCTCTAGGGAACCTGGCTTGGCTCACGAGCGGCAGGGTGCGCGGTCTATGACCGTCGAACCTGTCCGCCACGCGCCGGCCCACTAGTTGGTTTCCGCGAAGACTTCTCCCTTGCGCCGCATGGCGCGGCTATTCAGCCGCGACGGTTCGTCCGCGGGTCGCAAACACCATGCGTTTCTCACAAGGGGTACTGATCATGAAGTCGCAGGCACTCTCACTGACGCTAGTCCTGGTCGCTTTCTTGTCGCTATCGAATCTGATCGTCAAGGCGGATCCTCTGCCCGGCGAAACATTGAAATTTCAAAACCTGCCACTGGTAGCGAATGCCGCCGGCGGCGGTTTCCCGGGGCATGACGAAGTCAGCACGATCTATCCGAGTAGTGTCGCCCCTGGGTTACTCAGGCGAGTACATGGCGGACGATTTCGCCGATAAGTTCAATACACCGGTCGTCCATGTCCAGTGGTGGGGATCGTATCTGCAAGGATTTACGGGCACCGGCGTCAAGGAATTCCTGATCTCGTTCGAGTCGGATGTTCCCGCCGGCCCGAATGGCAATTTCAGCCATCCAGGGCAGGTGCTTTCGTCGCAAATCGTGACGCTTGGTGCGCTCGCGCCGGCATCAGGAACCTTCACCGAAGCGGCGATACCCAATCCTGGCAGTCCCGACGGCAACACACTTTATCAATACAATTCCGAATTGAAGGTTCCGTTTGCCGAGCAAGCCAATACCGTCTATTGGCTGAAGATCGTGGCGATCGTCAACCCATCGACCGATGGTCAGATCTCCTGGGGCTGGCACGATCGGGATTGGTCGATACCGAATGCGTTGGCGTCGGGTCCGCCGGCCGTTTCGCCAGGCGAGCATGTCGCGGGCGTCTTGCCCTCGGGGCTGACCGTGAATCACTTTCAAGATGACGCCGTAGCAGGCGCGATGAATTTACAGCCATTCACGACGCCGGTCCCGGGGCCGATTGATTCCGGCCTGGTCTTTCAGCAACTCGGAACGCCGCAGAACTACGTTGCGCCGTTCGACGGGCCGGCCAGTGTGCCGGGACAGGTGCCGGGCATCGACACATTCTCAAAGGATTTGGCCTTCGCGCTTTATACGCGCGTGCCAGAGCCGACGAGTGCCATAATGTTGATCGTCGGCGTCGCGGGGCTGATGGCCCTGCGCCGGCGCGGTATCCGTTAGCGTCGCTTAAGGTAGCTCGTTTAGCGTGTAATACGCGTCCGGATGGAGCAGCTTGGCTCCGTCCGCTGAGGGGATGTTTTTCAACTGCAGGTGATACACACGACGCTTGTCGCGCTCGGAGACCAGAATCCGGGCCGACAGGCCGTCGTCGGAAACCTGCACCGCGGCGATCTTGTTCTCGCGCCGCTCGATTTCGGGCGAGCCGTACGTGTCCCAGTAATGGTACGTGTACGACTCGAGAAACCAACGGTCGAGCTGCGCCGCTTGTTCCTTATCAATCGGACGGGTGAACTTCAGGTCCCAGCCCTCGGGCGTGATGTTCATCGAAAGAATCTCGAACGGCACGTTGCCCGTGTACAGTACGCGCTGCACGCCATGAGTTTGTCCGCCGAGCGATCCCCAACCGCGATTGGTTTCGCCGACGAACAGCGTGCCATCCGGGGCAAACGCCAATCGATTCACGCCCGATTGAAAACCACTGCGGAAGCCGAAGCAGGCGCCTTGCAGTCGCCCTTTCACCTCTTCCAGCGCACATCGCATGATCAGCGAATTGGTCATTTCGGCCACCAGGCACTGTCCGGCGAACGGGCCGAAGCGTCCTGCGGTCGTATCCCACACAGGCTCGGCCGCCGAACGCGATACCGAGAATGGAAACCAGATCGCGGGCTGGATCACTTCGGGCGTCTCGCCAGCGGGCACGTTCGGCATCCACGGCAGGCTGGCCTTGTGTCCATAGAACTCGCCCGGGCGAACTTCCTGCAATTTGCAAACGGGAATGTATTCCCCCTGATTGTCCGTATAGAACAGCCGGCCGGCCGGATCGTAGGTCACCCCGTTAGGGCTACGCAAGCCAAAAGCCCACGGTGCGATCTGCCCGTCGCGCGCAATTTTCACGACGCAGCCGCGGAACGGGACCTCGGACAAAGGAGGGCTGAAGCCCAAGTTCAGCGTGGCGAAGAAATCGCCTGTACCTTTGCGCACCGGGCCGTACGCAAACTCATGATAGTTGCCCGAGATGCCGAATCCGTCGCAGACCGTGTCGTAATCGTCGGCGACGTCGTCGTCGTTCGTATCGCGCAGGACGGTCATCTCGGGACGCTGCACGACGTACAGTGAATGATTCCCTTCGGCCAGGATGCCCAGCGGCTCGTGCAGTCCGACGGCGAAACGCTTCCAACTGATTTGATCGACGTCTTCGGCGGTGGGGTTGGAGACCAGCCATACATCGCCGCGTCGCGTGGCAACGTAGAGTTTTCCGTCCGGCCGAAACGCCATGCCGCCGACTTCGATCAACGTATCAGGCGCAAGCGGCAGGCTCTCGATGCGGTAGTGTTCGGCCTCGCCCTTGGTGGGGAAGTCGCGATCCAGCAGGCGATCGAGCTTGACTTGAAAGCGCGCGGAGACCAGAGGATTGAAGTAGAAATTCCACTTGTCCTTGCGATGCGCGACCTTTAACAACAGCTCGTTCGTGCCCTCGCGCAGGTCGAGCGAGGCGGTGTCTTGCTCCAGGGCCAATCGTGTCCCGGCGCCGGTGAACATCAGCGGCTTGCCGTTCAGCCAGCCGACGACCTGGTTCTCGCTGCCGATCGAAACCTGGACCTGCATCGCCTTCGGGCTTTCTACCTTGCGATACAGGTAGCACAGGCAGTCGTCCGAAGTTTTGAACTTCGCCAGGCTCACGCGCAGCCCATCGCGCAGATTTACGCCGCGCCAGCGGGCTTGCTCTCCTTTGCCTTCGTAGGTCGCGTCGAGTTTGATCTCTTGCTCAGGAGGATAAACCTTATCGAGCCCGCTGCCATCGGCATTGTCGAAAGGACCGATGATTTGCCAGGTGATGGGCCAGCGTATAGCGCCGCTAGCCGCGAGCGAAGCCTGACGCGTGGTGTCGCGCGTATCTTTTTTGACATAGACCAAATCATCCTGCGCGCGGGCTGGCTGTAGCGATGCACCGACGGCGGCAAGCGACATGGCAATGGTTACGGTAAAGCGCGTCAGAACGGTCTTCATTTCAATTCCTCTGCCACGAGTCGTTGCCACGCATCAGGCTCTCCGTCCGGAGCGCGCGAGATCGATAGCGTCGCCGTTCGTTCTGCCGCTTGCGACGGCGGCGTTAGTTTGAGCAATAAATGCCATCGCTCTGACGATTTCTGCGCGATCCACTGCGCGCCGCCGGTCGATGAACGCAAATGCAACAGGATCGGGTGGCCATCCTGCTCGATGCGAATGGCACCTTGATCGGCAGCACGTTCTTCGCCGTCTTGCAAGGCCGCGGAATTCTGTGCCGTGATCGATTGCGGCGCGGTCTCGGATTCAGACGCAAACAGCCAGACGTTGGTCGTCGCTGGAGCCGCGATTCTCAGCTCACGCACGAGACTCTCGGCCGTGGGTTTACGCGTTGTTGTCAACCGCTCAGACACAGCCGCCCGTTCGCCACCGTCCAGGGCGATGTTGTACCGCAGCGTTGGCCCGGCGTTGTCGACGCGGTAACCGGCCAATGAGATTTTGGAAGGATGGAGCTTGCTGTCTTTCACCAGCGCGCCCCAGATCGGGTCATCAGCGCGTCCGGCGAATGTTGGTGGTGCCGTGTCCGTTGACACGATGTCCCACGGGCAGCCCGGCGGCGCCGACCAGAAGATTTTTCCCAGGATCCGTGCCTGATGGCCGCCGCGGCCATTCCAAACGGGGCCCAGGTCCAGAAACTCGCCGCTCCAGGCGAAAGCCACGCGGGCCATCTGGGCATCAAAGGCCGCATGGACTTCGTTCGGATAGCGGATCGCTAGGCCTCGTGGTGTGGTGCCCGGCAAGAAGGTGCGAATCACGACGGGGAAATTATCCGCGGCGAGCGTTTGCAGCTTCTTCTCTTCGAGACCTTCCGGGGGCGGCAACGACTTGGCCAGCGCCAGGTAACTCCAGATCGCTTCGCGCTGCCGCGCCGGATCGCCGGCAAGAATATCCTTGTAAGGGCTTTCGCCATTCAAGAAGACGGTCGGCATGCGCGTGCCGGCCTGGATCCGTTGCGGATCGTGCATCCAGCGCAAATACCAGGGATGCCGAACCCGGGCTGTGACGTTTGCCAAATCCGGACCGCGAGTGCCGGACGAAGGAACGCCCAGCATGTCATGGCATTTTGTACAGCCGAAGCCCCGGCTTCCCACGAGCGTGCGCCCGGCTTCGGCTAGCGGCGTGTCCGCCTGTTCATCGGCCGAGGGTTCTTTCGGCGTCGAACGCTCCTTCGCCTCGTCGGTTAGCACCGTGGCATCAAGTGCCGCAAGCTGCGGCGGCAGTGTTGATAATCGCGCTTTGCCGAACTGCGGCATCTGCAACGACATCCAGGGGCGCGAGCGCTCGTCCGCTTCGAGCACGCCACGCAGCGCTCTTTCAGTGAGCTTGGCCGTGACCTGTGTGAGCGAAGGGGGCGTTACCAGTTCGCTCGCGGCATCTTCGCCGCTGCCGAGTCGATTGATGTATTCGGGGGTCAAGCCCGCGAGTCCGTCCCGTTCGTGGCAGGCCGTGCAATTGAATTTGGCCAGCGCGAGCGCGGCATCATCGGCCGGCGCCCTCGTCGCCGGAGCGGAAATCGCGTCGTGCAGGAATGTTGTAACGAGCTTCCGATCGAGCGATGCACCAAACCGCGGTATGCCGCGATCGGCCGTAGCGCCATCGTCGGTCATGCACCCGCCTGCCGGCTGTTTCGCGATTGCCAGGAAATCATGCCGGCTGGCCGCCGGTTCCCAAAGACTCTTCTCGTCCGCTTGTTTGAACTCATGACAGGCAGCGCAATTGCGCGAACGCATGACTTGCCGACCCAAGGCGGTGAGTTGCTCGTCCGCCGAAAGTTTGGCGAACGTTGCCTGCACGGCGGCATCGGGTGCGATCGCGGCGTATGCCGCTTGTACCGCGTCGGCCGTTGGCGCGGCGGGCAACTCGAGGGGCGAAGACTTTTCTGCGTCGTGCGAGATCAAGTACATCGCCAATTGCCGTTTCGCCAGCTTCCCCAGCACAAAGGTCGGCATCCGGCCCGCGGGCGCCACCGCGTCGGGCTTTTGCAAAAAAGCCTCGATCGCCTCGGGCGTTGTTTTTTGAGCGAGCGCTCGCAACGTAACCCGGGCCGGGCGCTCTCCCTGCTTTTCATGGCAGACCGCGCAACCGATACGCTGGAACAGTTGCGCGCCCTCGGCCGCCGATTGATGAATTACGTCCGTCGGTGCATCAGGAACAATCGCGATCGGTCCATTCTGTCCGGCCAGATAAGTCGCGACCGCGTAACGTTCGACGTCGCCATGCTGAGCGGCCGCAAAGAGACGCGGCATCACGGCCTCGGTGCGTAGCGCGGCGGGATCGGCCAGCCAGTGATAAATCCAACCAGCCTTCAAACGAGCGCCGGCGCCCGTCAGTCGCGGCGCCGGCCGTTTTCCGATTTGCGCCGACAACGGCAGTTGTTCGTTTGCGCGGTGACAGGCGATGCAATTGTGGTCCTCGATCGACAACCGCGCTTGGCGGAAGGTATCGCTCGGCGTGGGCGCACTCGTTTCGTGACCCAAGGCTCGTGACGGCAGTGGTTCGGGTTCGAAGCTTTCGGACTTCCAATAGATTTGCAACCGCGCCGCGTCATTCGGCGATGGTTCGAAAGTCAATTCAAACGGTTGCAGGCCCAGCTCCAGCGGCACGGCGGGCGAGGCGTCGGCGGATTCGTGCTGGTCGTTTGTCGTACGAAGCGCGACCGGCCGACCGGCAATCGATACCGATAATTTCCCGTTAGCGACGGCGTCGAAGCGATAGTCGCCGGGCCGCAGGATCTCAATCACGCCGCTGTAGGTAACGTGCCAGCCCGTGGCAGGCAGACGCGGATCAGGAGATTCGGCCGCGGCCAAGAGAATCGCTGGGGCGGCCTCGTAGCGCGTGAATTCCACGCCCGATGCCGGATGCGCGTAGGTGGCCAGCAACCCTGGCACACGCACCGCTATGGCATCGTCGTCGTCAGCCCCCTGCGCGCACGCCGTAAGCGACAGGATCGCAACCGTGAAGGGCGCGAACAGCCAGCACGTCCGCCAACGGGCCGTATGACCGATCCGGTGCGTTTCACCCCGGGCGGTAGAAAGTCGATAGATGCTCATCGAGAGATAGTCTGGGCGCAAGGAGGGATCGGGGGCAGGTGGCGGTGACCGCCAGCGGCAAGGGGAGGGAACGAATCTGAGTCGAGTCCCAGTCTACGCTGGGGCGGGAGTGAAATAAACCGTGCGAAAAGGGGGACTTTTGCCCCGAAAAAACGGCCGGTGACTTTTGAGCCTGGCCGGCTTGCGGCTAAGATCAAGGGCGAAAACGATAACGCACCGCTTAACATCGCTCGCCACGTGTCACGCCATGAAGCCGGCTGCTTGCCCTGATTATCTGGCCGCGGTCCGTCCGACTCGTCGCGAGGTGTTGCGCGCTGGCAGCCTGGGGTTGCTGGGGCTCTCGCTGCCGAAGCTGCTCGCAGGGCGCGCAATGGCCGAGCCGGTGAGCGACGCCACGTTTGGCAGGGCCAAAAGCTGCATCCTGCTCTTCATGTGGGGCGGGCCGGCCCAGCAGGAGACGTGGGATCTAAAGCCCGAGGCACCGGCCGAAATCCGCGGCGAGTTCCGGCCGATCGCGACCCGCGTGCCCGGCATCGAAATCAGCGAGCATTTTCCGCAGCTTGCCCTGCGCACGGATAAGCTGGCCATCGTTCGCTCGATGACGCACACGAATGTCGATCACACCACAGCGACGTCCTTCCTGCTGACCGGAGCACCACCGCCGACCGACAACAAGTTTCGCAGCGACTGGCCGCACATTGGCGCCGTGCTGGCTCGGCTTGGGCGAGGGCGGGGGCCGCTGCCGCCATTCATCTCGATGCGGCCCAAATTGGAAAATGAGGTGCCCCGATTCGTCGAACAGAGCCACGGCCAATTCGCCGGTTGGCTGGGCCAAACCTATGACCCGCTGACGATCGACGCTGATCCGAGTCGGGCCGGCTATCGGGTGGGCGATTTCGAATTGCCGCCGGAAATCTCGGTGAGCCGTTTCGACGAACGGCGCCGATTACTGGGGGAATTGAATCAAACGCTGCGACGACGTTTAGAAAGCGACGAAGCGCTCGGCGTGCAAGACGGTCATTATCGTAAGGCGTTCGAACTGCTGGATTCCACTACTGGCGGTGACGCCTTCGATCTGGAGCGCGAAGCGCCGGAACTTCGAGATCGCTATGGTCGTCACCCACACGGCCAGAGCGTGCTGCAAGCCCGCCGCCTGGTCGAACGCGGTGTTCCGCTGGTAACCGTGTTCTGGCCGAACGACGGTCAGAAGAACGTCAGCGTCTATTGGGACACGCACAACCGCAACTTTGTCGATCTGCGCGAGCGATTGATGCCGCCGGCCGACCAGGCCTTTTCGGCGCTAGTAGATGATCTCGCGTCGCGCGGCTTGCTCGACGAGACGCTGGTCGTATGGACGGGTGAATTCGGGCGAACGCCACGCATCGGCCAGCGGAATAGCGACGCCGGCGCCGGAAGAGATGGCCGTGATCACTGGCCTGGCTGCTTTTCGACGGTGCTTGCTGGCGGAGGCATTCGTGGCGGGCAGGTCTACGGGGCGTCTGACAAGCACGCCGCCTATCCGGCGCTCGACCCCGTGGCGCCGGTCGATTTGGTGGCGACCGTTTATCACGCGTTGGGGGTCGATCCGCACGGCCTGCTGCACGATCAGCAGGGGCGGCCCATGACCATCTGTCCGGGCACGCCGATCCGCCGATTGCTCGTGTGAGGGGAATCAGACACCGCCGCGGGGCATCGTTCTACCCCTGTCGGCCGACGACTAGCCCTACCGTCGACAGACGATCGCCCCGCCTAGTTCCAAATCGAAAAGAACCGCTTCTCCAGGCGGCTCAACCGGGCTTTCGCCTGGGCCTGCTCATACGCCTGGCGATACAGCTCTTGCAGCGAGTTCAGTTGCTGCTGGCCTTGGAACTGGATGATGAAGATCGGACACAGCGTGAAGCCGACCGGAATGCCATGAGGCTGAGATGGAGTTTCGTTAGTGGGATCCGAAAATATTTGCGTCAAACGATTTACGGCCATTGCAGGGGTGTCCTCCTCTGGTTCTCGATGCGGTTATCGCTGTCGGGAACTGCCGAATGAACACTAAACTGATAAACATACTATATATCGTAAATTTATCATGCTTTCAATAATAGCGTCGGCAGTTTTTCAGGTTTTCCCCTCGCTTTGAGCGCCTTCCCGATAAAGACGTTAAACCGAACCTTTCTTGCCAGAGCGGAACCCCGGTCGGAGAGGCCTCTTGTGCCACTGCCGCACCGCAAAGCGGCTGGCTTTTCGCCCTCCGAGCGGCGCGTTGCGCCAGGCGAAATAAAAAACCCCGGACCACAATGGCCCGGGGCTTTTGCTTCTCTCAATGGGCGACATCGCGTTTTAGTAGGACGGCGCCGGTTCACCCTGACCGCGTGTTACCAGCGCGGCCAAGACGTTGATTGGCAGCGACTGATTGAGGAAATGCACCGAGCCATCGCCAAACAAGGCGTTTGCGCCCGAGGTATGGAACGAGTAAACCTCGCCCGTTCCTTCCGTGTTGTAGTAAGGCCACGGCGTGGCACCGCCATTAATCGTGCCGATGTCCTGCCCGTTCGTGCAGTTGATCCCGCAGGTTCCGAAGGGCGGAGATGTTGCCGAGAGCGTGCTGGGGAACGTGCCGTCGGGGTTCGAGCCTTCGATTGCGAAATCGTTCGCGGCTCGTGCCCAACCGCCACCGTTGACGCGGTTAACCAATTGATCCGCATTCAACAAACCGTTCTTACGGTAAACGAACGGACGACCGGCGGATTCGGCCATGGCAATCGTATTCGACAAGCCATCGGTCACATCGGACAGCTTCGGCGAAAGTTTCTGCTGACCATTGGTGGCAGGGAGCGTGGTCAAGGTTGGATCGACCTGCGGCATCATGCCCGGCCCGGCGTACTGCACGAGCGCGGGGCCAGACGGCGGGGTAGCCAATTGCGTCGCAACGCCCGTCGTCGCGCCGTAGTCGGAGCACATGACTCGCACCTGGGTTGGGCTGCCGGTGCCGTATCCGGTCGACAGCGACGACGCCTGGGGATCCGAATCCCAACGATCCATATCCGCGCCGGTCGAGGGGCAATTCAGGTTCGGCACGATCTGCATCGCCACCGTGAGGTTATTGGCCGGCGCTAACGTGCTCTGATCGTCCCAGTTCTTCGTGATGTCGTAGTTCGCGATCAGGTTACCCCCTTCCATGTACGGCAGCACCACGGTGTAGAGGGCCAGACGCGCGCCGACGGGGGGCCGGATCGCGGTGGGAAGATAGCCCTTGGTGTCAGCGAAATTCGTAATCGCCAGTCCCAACTGCTTGAGGTTGTTGGTGCATTGCGTGCGGCGAGCCGCCTCGCGCGCGGCCTGCACGGCCGGCAACAGTAAGCCGATCAAAATGCCGATGATGGCGATTACCACCAACAATTCCACCAGCGTGAATCCCTGCGGTTGTGCGTGCTTATTTCGTGCCCTGGTACTGCGTGCCGTGATGCTTTGTGTCATTTTTAGTTTTCTCCGTGTCGTGAGTTAGTGGTGTTGGAATTACGATAAGCGCGACGTCAGCAGCGTAGGCGGTTTTCGCCTGCCGCGGGCACACTTATCGCTTCAACTTGATCGTCGGCAACTCGTTCGTTTGCGCGGCGACATGCACTTCGATTTGTGACGTCTGCGGCGCGCTGTATTTCTTGGGAACCAGGTTCGGTCCCATCACGTAGTCGTCGTTCTTCAGGACGGGCTTGAACCACTCGACCGTAACGACGTAATCCCCTTCGGCGGCGCCGTCAGTCGCGCCATAGGTGCCCGCTGCAAAACTACCGTCGGACTTCACTTCGGCCCGTGCCGCCGGGGCCGTCGAACCCTCTTTAGGATGCAAGATCACGACCGCGCCGGCCGTGGGCTTGCCATTCAGCTCGACTTTCCCCTGCACGGGATAGACAGTCGCACGCGGCGGTCCGGATTGTCCGCAGCCGACGGCGGTCGCCATCAGCACAAGGCCGACGGTGCCGCAGGCGAACGAGGACCATGCACCCCGTCGCGGGCGCGCAGTCTCTGAAAACAACGACTCGGCTTTCAACATGGTTTAGATCTCCCCGTTTGCTAACGGTGCTATGGTGGTCCATTCAGGCCACGTTCTGCCCGACTCCCCGTATGTTCGACCGATCACCCTGTAGTCTTCGAATGGTTACGCTGTCCGGTCGCGTACAACCGTATGGTCGACTAATCGCCGCACGCCCGCGATGCGCCGCAGGCATTGGTGCGACAATTGCTTCTCATAGAACGTCCTGAGATTTCCCTGCAAAGTGACCGTTCCCGCAACGACGGACACCACCAGTCGCCGCAGCGACGGTACATGGTGCCCGTTCAAAAAAGCCCTAACTTGCTGCTCGATCACTCCGTCGCGGTGCTGGTCGAAATATTCGTCGAACTCTCCGTTGATCTGGATCATGTTCCGCAATTCCTGATTCGTGATTGATGGGTTGTTGGGCCACATCGGAAACAAGGAGTTGCGGTCTACAGTATTCGTGAAGCATGGCTGGCCTTTGCCGATTCGTTATTTGTTTGGTCGTCGTGATGGGGCTAGTACTTATTTCGATCCACGACCGAGGCGCACCCGTTCGACTCGCTCGATTTGAATCACCACCCCATCCTGGACCGTGATCGCGATTTGTCCGTATTGCAAACCTGCCAAAGCCTGGCGCACCTGGCTTAATACCTGGTCGATGCGCGCATCGGGGCGCGCCGTGATCGTTGTTGTGTCGATTCTGTGTTGTTCGTCCATAAAGACGACTCCCGCACACTTTGCCATGTTTGTCTGTAATTCGGCTGCGCCTTCACAGCGCGCCGAACGCTTGGAGTTGCGATGCTTACCGACAACAAAGGTACATGGAAGCTTCCTTTTCTCTTAGCCACATCATGCGCAAGCTAGATCACAAAGTCGGGGAGGTCCGCGCCTTCAGGGACGAAGACCCGCACGCGCCGCGGCGATACGTACAGCAAATCACCGGGCCGAAAATTCAATTCGGCATAGCGTTCGGCGCTCAGCTCGACGTGCATACCCACGCCGAATTCCTGCGAGTGCACAAACACCTTGGCGACGCTGCCAGCGGCATTCACCCGATCGACACGCACGCGCAAACTGCCCGGCCCTTCGGCCGTGCGGTCCAGATCCAGCTCGTGCGGTCGTACATAAAGCGTGGCCGGTACTGCCTGGTCGTGCGGATAGTCGGGGTATTCCAACTCCAACCCGCCCGCGTGGGCGCGCCCACTTTGCAGCCGGCCGTGAAAGACGTTTACGTTTCCTAAGAAGTCCATGACGAAGGCGTTGGCCGGATGCTCGAAGACTTCCTCAGGCGTCCCTTCCTGCTCGACGCGACCGCCGTGCATGACGACAACTTTGTCGGCCACCTCGAACGCTTCTTCCTGGTCGTGCGTCACAAAGATACTGGTCACGCGAATCTCGTCGTGCAGTCGGCGCAGCCATTGCCGCAGTTCTTGACGCACCTTGGCGTCGAGCGCGCCGAACGGCTCGTCCAGCAGCAGCACCTTCGGCTCGATGGCCAGGGCCCGCACCAGCGCCACGCGCTGCCGTTGCCCGCCTGAGAGCTGCGACGGAAAGCGGCGTTCAAGCGCATCGAGTCTTACCAGTGCCAAGAGTTCGCGGACGCGATCCTGCGCCTTTTGCTTCGACCAGCCGCGCACCTTCAAGCCGAAGGCCACGTTGTCGAAGACGGTCATGTGCCGGAACAGGGCGTAATGCTGAAAGACGAATCCGATGTTACGTTCGCGAGCGGATTGGCCCGTGACGTCCTCGTCCTCGTAGAATATCGACCCAGTGTCGGCGGTTTCCAGCCCCGCAATGACGCGCAGCAGCGTTGTCTTGCCCGAGCCCGAGGGACCGAGCAGCGCCAACAACGCTCCTCCCTCGGCTTGGACGTTGACCGAGTCGAGCGCTTGAAAGCTGCCGAAGCGCTTGCTCACGTTGTCGACTTTAATGCTCATCCCTGGCTCCCTGCGGCATGTTGTGCCGCGGCATGAAGCGAGACTGCACTGTGTCGCCGCGAGAACTCGACCATCAAACGAGGCTGCGGTGTGTTTTGCTTGGCAACCAATGTGGGAGCGCCGCTGGCAACGGAGATTGGTTGTGCGATCGTTGTGTCGTCACCGCCGTCGGCTGGTGCCGTGGCTTCGCGCAGTTGGGCACGCGTCTTGCGCTCCAGCGCCACCTTGGCCGCCAGCGTTACCAAGGCCAGCAGTGTCAGCACGCTCGCCACGGCGAACGAGCCTGGCGTGTTGTATTCCTGGAAAAGTTTCTCGACGCGCAGCGGCATCGTGTCGGTGCGTCCCGCGATGTGACCCGAGACAACGTACACCGCGCCAAACTCGCCCATCGCACGAGCGTTGCACAATACAACGCCATACAGCAGACCCCACTTGATGTTTGGCAGCGTGATATACCAGAAGGTTTGCCAAGGGTTCGCGCCCAGGCTGACCGCGGCGACCTCCTCTTCCGAGCCGATCGCTTCCATGACAGGGATCAACTCCCGCGCCACGAAGGGAAGCGTGACGAAGGTGGTCGCCAGAATCAGGCCCGGCAGGGCGAAGATCACCTTGATGTGATGCTCGCGCAGCCAAGGACCGAGATAACCTTGCAAGCCGAAAATCAGCACGATCGACAAGCCGGCCACGACGGGCGATACGGAAAACGGCAGATCGATCAGCGTCGTCAGCAGCGTGCGCCCCGGAAAGCGGAAACGCGCGATGGCCCAGGCCGCAGCCACGCCGAACACCGTGTTCACTCCTACCGCAATCGGCGCCACGATCAAGGTCAGCAGCACGGCGTGCCGAGTATCGCGATCGGCAAACAGGCTTTGCCAGTAGGTTGTCCAACCCGCCGAGAAGGCCTGAGCGAAAACGTTGATCACGGGAATGATTACTAATACACCAATCACGGCGAACGTCAGGCCGATCAGCGTCCAGCGGAGGGCCGGGTGATCGGCGCGGGCCGAACCTTGGCGGATGCTCGACAATTGCGGGGGGTTATGCATAGTGCCGCTTGCTCCATCGCTCCAGGACGTTGATTACGACCAGGAGTGCAAACGACATCGTCAACAACACCACCGCGATCGCCGTGGCTTCGCTGTAAGCAAACGATTCGAGCCGCGCGACGATCAGCATTGGCGCAATCTCGGTCTGAAACGGCTTGTTCGCCGAAACGAAGACCACCGAACCGTATTCCCCCAGCGCGCGGGCCAGTGACAGCGAAAAACCTGTCACCAGTGCGGGCAGCACCAGCGGGATAATCACCCAGCGAAAGGTCTGCCAGCGCGTCGCGCCTAGGAGCGCGGCCGCTTCCTCGGTCTCAGCTTCCAGGCTTTCCAAAACTGGCTGGAGAGCGCGAACCACGAACGGCAGCCCGATGAATACCAGCACCAGCACCACGGCCAGGCGTGTGTAAGCAGCCTCGATTCCCAATGGCACCAGGAACCTGCCCAGCCAGCCATTGCGGACATATAAGCTCGAATAAACCAGCCCAGCAACTGCCGTTGGCAGGGCAAAGGGGACGTCGACGATCGAGTCGAGAAGGCGCTTGCCAGGGAATTCGTACCGCACCAGCACCCAGGCCACCAACAGCCCGAGCACGCTATCGACGACGGCCGACACAAGGCTTGCGCCGATCGTCAGGCCGTAGGCCGCGCGGGCACGCGGTGTCCAGACCGCCGCCCAGAATTCGCCCGCTGAAAGCGAACTAGCTTTGATCGCGCACGCCGCCAGCGGCAACAGCACCATCGCCCCCAGGTACAACATCGTGAACCCAAGGCTCAGGCGAAAACCTGGCAGTACGTTGCGATTGCTGTCAGCCATGGCGGGTTCCGAACGTCGTCCTTGATACCGGAGAGGTTGCGGGGAAAAGTTGCTTGAAGCTCAAATTCGACGCGTTGCCGTCGACCTACTTGCCTTTGACGGCAGATTCGTAGATCTGATCGAAAACGGCACCTTCTTCGAAGTACTCGGTGATGGCCTCGGACCAGCCCGGTGCGATCTTGTCGATGGTGAACAACTCGAGCGGCGGGAACGACTGGGCGTGCTTGGCCAACACGTCCTCTTGAATGGGACGGTAGTAGTTCTGGGCAACGATCTCTTGGCCGGCGGGCGTGTAGAGGAAGTTCAGATACGCTTCGGCCGCCTTGGCGGTGTTATGACGCTTGACGTTCGCATCTACGAGCGCGACCTTCGGTTCGGCGCGAATGCTAATGGGCGGATAAACGATTTCGAGCTTGTTGCCCGACTCCCGAATTTCCAGCCAGGCTTCGTTTTCCCAAGTGAGATGCACGTCACCGATCTCCTTTTGTGCAAAGGTGGTCGTTGATCCGCGGGCACCCGGGTCAAGAACCGGGACCCGCTTGTACAATTCGGTGACGTACTTCACCGCGTCGTCCTTCGAACCACCTCGCAGCAGCACGCTGCCCCATGCGGCCAGGAACGACAGCTTGCCGTTACCCGAAGTCTTCGGGCTGGGGGTGATGACCTCGATATCGCCTCGAACGAGGTCGGCCCAATCTTTAACCTGCTTCGGATTCCCTTCGCGGACCACGAAAACGATCGTGGAGAAATACGGTAGAGATTTATTGGGGAAGCGCTCCTCCCAGTCGGCGTCGATCAACCCCGCCTTGCGAATCGCGTCGACGTCGGACCATAGCGGCAGCGAAACGACGTCCGCTTCCAGCCCGTCGATCACGCTACGGGCCTGACTGGCCGAACCGCCGTGCGATTGGCGAATCGTGAGGTCCGGTGAGTTCTGCTTGTTGTACTCCCCGAGGAATGCCGTATTCACGGCTTCGAACAGCTCTCGGGTGGGATCGTACGAGACGTGCAGCAACTCGACCTCGCCGGCCTGTTGCGAGCAACCAGCGGCCAGGGCCAAAACCAATATCGCGAGGGTCGAATGCCGTTTAATCATGACTGAAACGCTTTCCTTTGCCCGATGTCTGATGATGCGAGTTTTCGCAAGTCGTTTTATTTCAATGGATTGCGTAAAAACCATTAATCATCACTAATATGATTATGATGATAACTATCGTCATTTCGCTGTTGTTTGTCAAGTTGAGCTTCGCTGTTTTTCCCGCGTGGGCCTGCGAAATCCGTCGAAGAAGGCTGCTGGCACACCCTTCGCAGCAGGGTTTTGCCGCGAACGGGCATCCGGCCTGCGAATCGCAGCAACGGCACCCGGCAATGTGGTAGGATCGGGGCCCCTCAAAGCTCAGGAAGTCGATTGATGGCGGGAATCGAAGTCGTTGCGGTCAAAGACAAGGCCGGCCTGCGCAAGTTTATTGACCTCCCCTGGTCCATTTACCCGCGCAGCTCGAATTGGGTGCCTCCGCTGAAATCCGAGGTCCGGCACACGCTGGATGCCGAGAAGCACCCCTTCTGGAAGTTCTCGGATCGCGAGCTGTTCCTGGCGCTACGCAATGGGCGGGCCGTGGGGCGAATCGCCGCGATTGTGGATCACAATTACAACCGTTTCCACAACGAGCAGATGGCGTCGTTCGGCTTCTTCGAATGCTTTAACGATGCCGAGGCCTCGGCCGCGCTTTTTGATGCGGCGACGAAGTTCGCACGTGGTAAGGGGATGTCGTTCGTGCGCGGGCCATTGAATCCGTCGACGAACTACGAGATCGGCATGCTGATCGAGGGTTTCGAGCATCCGCCGGTCATCATGATGACCTGGAACTTACCCTACTATCCCGAACTGACCGAGGCCAGCGGATTTCACAAAGAGAAGGATCTGGTCGCGTTCTATGTCGGAGCTAACGATCTGCCGGCTGAGCGTACCGAGCGGCTGGCCAAGGTGATCGTCAAGCGCAACAACATCTCGATGCGCTGTGCCGACAAAAGCAAGTTTGCCAGCGAGATGAAGCTGATCAAAGAGATTTACCATGCGTCGTGGGAGCGCAGCTGGGGCTTCGTCCCCATGACTGACGAAGAGATCGACGAAATGGGGCGAATGATGCTCCGCTTTGCCGATCTGGACCTGATATTCTTCATCTACCACGGCGAGGATCCGGCCGGCCTGGTGGTCGTGTTGCCGGATATTAATCCAGTGCTCAAGCTGTTCAATGGCCGCATCGGGCCCGTCGGTTTGCTGAAGTACGCGTTGTTTGGCCGTCGCAAGCACGCCTGGCGTGGCACGGTATTCGGCTTCAAGGAGCAATACCGCAAGTTGGGTCTGCCGCTGGTGGCCTTCGACTATTGCAATCGCGTGCTGCGCGATCCACGCAAACGGTCAGCGTTCCTCGAACTGGGCTGGAACCTGGAAGACAACCGCGACATCAACCAGTTCGACCTGGACGTCGGCGGCAAGATCTACAAACGCTACCGGATCTATCGCAAAGATCTGTAGCGCACCGACAGACCTGCGAAGTGGCAAAGCGCTCTCGTGCGTGCCCATTTCTTGCTTCGCGGCGCGCCGCGTTCTATCTTGGCGCCGTGGTTGCCGGTTGAATGGCGGTCGCTGGCTGAACGGTTGACGCCACGGCACGTCTTTGCATTTCACTTGCTTCGGAGTTGCATCGCATGTCGCGCGCCCACGCTTTGCCGAGATTGGCGTCCCTTTTTGCCCAGCAACGCCCGTCGCCCGGCGTCTCGCGGCGGGCCTGGCTTTCGATGTCGGCGGCCACGGGCGTGGCAGCCGCGGCGCTTGCCACTCAAGCGCAAACGCCTGCCACGGCCACCACCGATGATCCAGAATGGAAAATCGAAAACGGACGTATTAAGCAGTCGGTCGTGCAGTGGTGCTTCAACCCGATGCCGCTCGAGGATCTCGCCCGGGCGGCGGCGGCGATGGGTTTGAAGTCGGTCGAAATCGTGGCGCCCACGGACTGGCCCATTCTGAAAAAGTACGGGCTCGTTTGTGCCATGACTCCCAGCCACGGGTTTGTCCGCGGCTTGAATCACACCGAGTATCACGCCGAATGCATCGAGATACTCACTGCCGCGATCGAAGCCACGGCCGATGCCGGATTTCCCAGCGTCATCACCTTCTCGGGCATGCGCGAGGGGATTAGTGAGGAAGAGGGGATGAAAAACACGGTCGACGGCTTGAAGAAGATTCTGCCGCTGGCCGAGAAGCGGAAAGTCAATCTCTGCATCGAACCGCTCAATACCCGCGTTGACGTCGAGATGAAAGGGCATCCAGGCTATCAATGCGACCGCGTGGAATGGGCCGTCGAAGTGTGCGATCGCATCGGCTCGCCGCGCATGAAGATCCTGTTCGACATCTATCACACGCAGATCATGCAAGGGGACGTCATCACGCGATTGCGGCAGTACAAGGATTACATCGGTCATTACCACACGGCCGGCGTCCCAGGCCGCAACGACCTCGACCTGATGCAAGAGATCAACTACCCGGCCGTCATGCAGGCGATCGTCGAGACCGGTTACCAGGGGTACGTCGGCCAGGAGTATATTCCGCTGGGCGCGGATAAGATCCGCGCGCTGCGCCGCGGCGTTCGCCTGTGCGACGTGTAACGAACGGCCCGTGCGAAGTCGGCCATTCAAAGAGCAAAATGTCCGGCAAAATTTTCCGCCTTTGATGTCCGAAAATGGCGAGACTGTCGGCCGGGGCACGGTAACAATGAGGGCATGAATCTCGACCATGACTCCTGTTATCGGGCATTACTCGCACGCGACCCGCGTTTCGACGGACTATTTTTCGTTGGCGTAAAGACCACGAAAATCTATTGCCGTCCGGTCTGCACGGCACGCACGCCGTACCGGGTGAATTGCACGTTTTATCCGAGCGCCGCCGCGGCCGAGTCGGCCCGCTTTCGTCCTTGTCTGCGCTGTCGTCCGGAACTGGCGCCGGGGCAAGCGCCCATGGACGCGCCCCAGCAGACCGCGTGGCGCGCTGCGGCCCGTATCCAGGCAGGTGCGCTGACCGGCGGTAGTTTGGAATTACTGGCCGACGAACTCGGCGTCAGCTCGCGTCAACTCCGCCGTGTCACGAAGCAGTTCCTGGGAGCTTCGCCTGTGGAGCTAGCGCAAACGCAACGGTTGCTTTTGGCGAAGCAGTTGCTAACCGAGACACGCTTGCCGGTGATCGATGTCGCACTGGCCAGCGGTTTCAGTAGTGTGCGCCGCTTCAACGCGTTGGTGCGGTCGTCCTACGGAATGACGCCGCGCAATATGCGGCGCAAAAATGGCAACGACGTGACGGGTGAACCGCTGACGTTGACGCTGGCGTACCGCCCGCCATTGGCATGGCGCGAAATGCTCGACTTCCTCGCCCTGCGCGCCATTCCGGGCGTCGAGCAGGTCATCGACGATTCGTACCTGCGGACGGTCAGCATCGGGCGAGATCGGGGTTGGGTGCGCGTTCGGCCGCGCCATGATCGGGCCACGCTGATCGTGGACGTTGCCCCGTCGCTGTTACGTTCGCTACCTGAAATTATCGTACGGCTGCGCGGCTTGTTCGATCTGAACGCCCGGCCCGACGTGATTGCGGCGCTGCTGGCGAAGGACGCTCGCCTGCGCGCGGCAGTCCGACGTCATCCCGGACTGCGCGTCCCTGGCGGCTTTGATGAATTCGAAGTCGCTGTGCGAGCAGTCGTCGGGCAGCAAAACAGCGTGCGCGCGGCAACGACCATCTCCGGACGTCTGGCCGCGACGTTCGGCGACTCGATCGAAACTCCGTTCACAGGGGTGAATCGTCTGACACCCACAGCAGAGACGCTTGTGAGCGCAGCACCTGCTCGCTTGGCCGGGCTTGGGCTGACTTCGCGACGTGCTCAGTCGATCGTGGCACTGGCAAAGGTCGTCGCCGATCGAAGATTGACGCTGGCGGCCGGCGTTCCGCCCGAAGAGACGATTGTCGCGCTCGCCGAGGTTGCAGGAATCGGCGACTGGACCGCCCAATACATTGCGATGCGTGCTCTGCGCTGGCCGGACGCATTTCCAGCGGGAGATCTAATTTTGAAACGTTTCCTTGGTGACGGGAGCGAGCGCCGCGCACGATTGGCCGCCGAGGCATGGCGTCCCTGGCGCGCGTATGGCGCGATGTACGCCTGGATGATGCGCACTTCCTGATTAACCACCACCATTTGACGTCGCGCCACATTTCAGATCATGAGACGTTAATCGCGTGGAACCTTAGGAGGAAAAATGGACGAGCGCTACCGTTATTCAATCGACATTCCGTGCCCCGTTGGCGTGTGGACCGTGGTGTCTGCCGGTGCAGCCGTGATTGGAATCTATCTGGCCAAGCACAAGAATCGGCCGGACTTTCCGAGTAATCTGCCTGCCGATCGAATCTGCAAACAGGCTGCGATACAGATTGAGGAATATTTTGCCGGTGATCGCGACCAGTTCGATCTGCCGCTGGCGCCAATGGGTACCGAATTCGAAAAGCGAGTTTGGAACGCGCTTCTAGAAATCCCGTTCGGCACCACCTGGAGCTATGGTCAACTGGCGCGATATATCGGTTCGCCCAAGGCGGCCCGCGCCGTCGGCGCCGCCAATGGTCGCAATCCGATCAGCCTGGTGATCCCTTGTCACCGCGTGATTGGCTCAAGCGGCAAGCATGTGGGTTACGGCGGCGGGCTGCCGGTGAAGGCCTGGTTGCTCGCCCATGAAGGGGCCGAATGCGGCGCGACTGTCGCCGTCTCGTAAAAAGCCGCGTCTTGAAGAACTGTGCCATGATATCCGCCGGACTCATTCGGCCGAGCCAACAGATTTGATGAAAAATCCTTGACATTCGAGCCGCCTCGATAGAAGTTAAGCGACGTGGAAACGGGGCCACAAGCGTATGGTGATCAAGGAGCTACTTCGCTAAACACATCGTAAAGGGGCAGCTAATGATCGGGAGTAGTGGTACATCTTCATGGCGCGCGCGCGGCATGCTCGGCGCTGTCCTGGGCGTCTTCGTTGGCGCGGGATCGACCCGTGCCGAGCATGTGGATTTCGTCGTGGATAGCTCGAACAGCTATCTGACCTTGGCGATTCCGAATTTCTTGTACTCCGGGGCGTCGTTCAACCTCAACGGACAGAACCGCACGAATGGTGCGCCGTTGGCGACAGCTTGGAGCTCGACGACGGGAAATACGGCTTTCGTGTCGGGCAGTTTTTCGACGACCATCGGCGGCAGTCTTTCAGGCGGAACGATCAATTCCGTGCAGTTCATCGCCGGAAGTTCGACGATGACCGCCTTGACGTCCGGCAATTTTCGACCCAATCCAGCGGCCTTTAATTCCGCCGCGCCAGTGCCGAATTACAACAACAACAGTCCTCATGCAGCCGACTATGGCGGGGTCGTTCACTCAGCCACCTTTGCAAACGCTGCCTATTTCAGCCTCTCGAGTTCTACTGTTGACCTGGAAACCACCAACCCGGTTTCCGTGGTGACCAACCAGTTCCCTGTGAACCTGGTGGGCAATTCTTTGATCACGGGATTGAGCACGACGCTGTTTGGCCTCCAAGGTGGGAACGTACCGCTGCTGGGCACGATCATCCCCAATCAACTGACGCCGCTCAGCGGGCTGTCTCAAGGCGACGTAGCGACGGGAATGGGTAATTTCGTTTTGGGATCTTCCGGCAACCCGACGACATTGACGATTCCGATCTCGGTGCCGTTTTCGATTCCGATCGGTGGTGGGATCTTTCTTAACGGTACCGCAACAGGTCAGGTTGTTGCATCAGCAGTTCCCGAACCGTCTACCCTGGGTTTAGCTGGTCTCGCGGGCACGTTCGTAGCCGTCTGGATGCGGCGACGGCAACGAGCTGGCGTCTGCAGAACGTCATGACGAGAACGCCGAAGCCGCCGAGCGTATCGAAAGTCTGACGCTACTGGCTATCGTCCGTAGCGGCGCCTTTGGCGAGCTTGCGGCGGAACGTGCGGACGTTGTCTTGCACGACCAATGGCAGCTTCGATCGCAGGAAGTTCTTGCCGTTGAACCATGCTTCGGGTTCATCGAACGCGATGTGGCATTCGATGAACAGTGCACCGGCGGGCTCGCTGAGGCTGGTGATTTTCATATAGCCGCCGAGGCCGGAATAGGGGTGGGCCGACCCGACGCTTAATTTGCCCTGGGCATCGCGTTCGAGTGGGCTCCAGGTATTGGGAAATTCCTTGTCGTCGTGAAGCCGGTCGTCCAGCAGTAGCGCCGCGATGATCGAAGTGTCGCGCCTCTCGCGAAGGGCCATGCCGACGCCGCGCAGGTGCACACGATTCAAAATCGGCACGTCGACCAGCACGTAGCTTTCTTCCCTCGCGGCTTTTGCAGTGCTGCTTGTTGTTCGCCCGCGGTCAGCCCGTCCGGCATTTGCGGCCCCGCGAGCGCAGCGACGTTGCCCGATTCCAGCCGAACGCCACGCGCGATAATCTCTTCGACCGTTTCCGCTGACGCGGCAGCGACGGCGATCGAGAATTGTGCGGCCGTGACCAGCACGACGAGCAGGAACATCCGCCAGGCATAGTAAAACCGCTGCATGCGATGATATTCCCAAGCGACGTTCCTATAGATCGCGCGGCTGCCGTGCGGCGGCGCGCTGCTCGTTTGCTGCTGAGTCTGCGGGGTGTTGTGCCGTGGCGGCGCCGAGCAACTCTTGCAGACGTGTAACGTCGGTCGGTGTTTGCAGCGTGCTTTCCGCGGCTGTGCGCAGCGCATCGCTCGGTGTGATGGTCTCGCCGGGGGGGAGATCGACCAAGGCAAACGCCTCTTGCGATGGTAGCCCCAACACGAATCGTCGCGAGTCCACGTACAAGCGGCGATCTTCGCGCAGCCCCCGCGGCAGGATGCGTATTTTATCGCCGACCAATTTGTTGTTCCCTTCGGAATCTCGGTCAAGCGCCCAAACAAACGTCGTCAGGCGACCATCGGTGGGCGAAACGACGAGCGCGTGCCGATCGATTACGTTGCGGTTCTCATCACCGAGGCGCATGATCGCCGTGGCGTCGAAGATCACCATCGTCGGAGTTCGCGCCACCTGCAGAGCCTGATCCAGGCAAGCTTCGTTTCCGGAGAGCGCGTTACGATCGATCAGGCCTAGCTTCGCCCCCAGAGCCTGTTGCGATTTCGATGAAACCACAACCTCTCGGCCGTCGATCTTCATGGCCAGGCCGAGGGCCACATCCCCTAGACGATACCTCCGAGGTTGCGATGCCACGACGTCCACATCGGCGAGGATTGTCAGGTGAAACAAAGAGACAAGTCGTGACAGCGTCGCCGAGACTTTTTCTACGTCCCCGTCGGCGACACGCGGGACACCGTGCAATACCAGGTCCGTCCAGTTGCGCGCGCCGTCCTTGCCGATCACGGTTCCTGACTTGATCCGCGGCATCACGCGCGGTCGCACGTCGATCGATTCGGCCGAGGAATCTTGTGCCGCGCCTGCCGCGCTCGGCATCGCTGCCAGCGTGGCGCGACGCGGATCGGGCGCCGGGCGAGTTAGCCGCATCCACACGGTATACGTGCCACCGCCAACAACGCCGACGATCAGCAGCAGCGACGTGGCCAACAGTGCCTTGGTGCGAGTCTTGGGCATTTGCAGGGCGGTCCCGGGCGAAACTCGCCTTTCCAAAAGGCGCCGCGCGCGTCCGCTCAGTATATCGAATGCTCGCGCCGAGCGTCTTCGACGGCCGGACGCGCGTGTGACTCGTGGCTTCGTGGCCATCAGCGGCGCTCGTCCGATTCGATGCGCCCGTCGCGAATACGAATCAGTCGCTGGGCCCGGTCCGCCACACGTGGATCGTGCGTGACCAGCACCACGGTCATTCCCAAGCGTTCGTGCAGATCGACAAACAGGTCGAGAATTTCTTCGCCTGTCTTGGTGTCGAGCGCTCCGGTCGGCTCGTCAGCCAGCAGTAATAGCGGATCATTCGCCAGTGAGCGGGCGATCGCCACACGCTGACGTTCTCCGACCGACATGCTGTGCGGCAAATGGTGCGCCCGATGATCGATGCCCGCCTGGGCCAATAGGGCTGACGATTTGGAAACTCGCTCGTTTGGCCGAAGCAAGCTTTCGAACATCGGCACCTGTACGTTCTCAATCGCCGTCAACATCGGCAGCAGATGAAACGATTGAAAGACGAAGCCGATCTTCTCAGCCCGCATCCGGTCGGTATTACGCAGCGAGCTAAGCGGGTGACCTTCGAAGTGCAATTCGCCGGCGGTGGGGGCGTCGAGCAGGCCCAGGATTTGCAGCAGCGTCGACTTGCCACTGCCGCTGGGTCCCATGATCACGACAAACTCGTGGCGGCGAATCGTCAGGTCGATATTCGCGAGCGCCGCAACTTGCCCATCCGTGTACGTTTTCGACAGGCCGACGCACTCGATTAGTTCGTTACGGACAATGCGTGCGTCGGTTGTCTCTCGAGTGCGCGACTCTTGCGATGCGGCCCGCTGGTCGTGCGCGAGAAGGGTAAGCCTGCTCATGGTTCGCCTGCGGCGCGTAGCACGGCAATCAATGCCACACGTGGCGCCGCGTATTCCTATTGTTAACATTGTTCGGCCGCCGAGCAATTTAGCAAACATAGGACGGTGCTCTTGCAAGTCAAATTCCGCCGGAAAGGCCGCAGGATACGTATAGATAGGACACGCTGTCGCCGGATGGCCAGGCGCGATCGGCCCTTGCGCCGAGCCGTGGCGAACAGTATGCTGAAAAAGCGTTTACGGCCGCGGGAACTGCCAGGCCGGGACCAATTAAAAGATTCGGCGACGAATCCCGAATTACTCAACGAACGAACGAGACTGCCCACGTGTTTTTTGTCGAACCACCGCCGACGCAATACGACCTGCACTTTCAAGTGGCGGGCGTGCCCGTGCGCATCCACCCAATGTTCTGGCTGATGACCGCGCTGTTGGGGCTCGGCTCGGAGGGGGACCCGACGCAGGTGCTGCTGTGGGTCGTGGCGGTCATGGTCTGCATACTAGTGCATGAACTGGGGCACGTCGCCGCGTTTCGTTTTTATGGAATGAGTGCGCACGTCGTGTTGCATGCATTCGGAGGCCTGGCGATCCCGTCGGCCGGCCGATGGGGCGGAGCGGGCCGCTCGCGCGAGACTTGGTTGGCTGATACCGTGATTGCTCTGGCCGGACCGTTCGCCGGATTTCTTTTTGCCGGCGTCATTTTTCTCGGTCTGGTGCTCAGTGGGCGATCGCCCCAGTTGGAATTCGATCCGCACCTGCTGGTCTACATGCACTGGGTCAGGTTCGATGCTCAGAATGTCAACATCCTGCTGTGGAACATGCAGTTCATCAATATTTTCTGGGGCATCATCAACCTGCTGCCGATCTTTCCGCTCGACGGCGGCCAGGTGTCGCGGGCGGTGCTGGGACGATTGAACCCGCATGACGGTTTACGACAATCGCTGATGTTGTCAGTCGTCGCGGCAGTGGGACTAGCCGTGATGTGCGTCTTTCGCTGGCAAGCCATGTACGGCGGAATGTTTTTCGGCTACATGGGCTATCAAAGCTTCATGATGTTGCAGCAGATGTCGGGCGGGGGATTTGGCGGACGGCGATGGTAGACAACAACAATTCCGGCTTAACGGCGGAGCTACCGCGGCGCCGCGTGGTCTTGCTAGGGGCGAGCAACCTGACCCGCGGCATCGCGACGGTCGTCGATGCGTGTCATCGGCAGTGGGGCCAGCCGCTCGACTGCCTGGCGGCGCTCGGACATGGGCGGTCATACGGCACGCGCAGCACCGTGCTAGGACGTTCGCTACCAAGCATTCAGCACTGCGAGCTGTGGAACGTCCTGGACGCCCGTCCCGATGTTCCCACCGCGGCCCTGGTTACGGACATCGGCAACGATCTGATGTACGAGGCGCCCGTCGCGAAGATCGTCACGTGGGTGACCAGCTGCCTGGATGAGCTGGCGCGGCATCAGGCGCGCATCGTGATGACCCGGCTGCCAGTGGCGAACATCGACCAGGTACCGGAATGGAAGTTTCGCGTCTTGCGCCGCGCCATGTTCCCGCGGGGAAGCCTGCCTTACGCGACGATTGCAGCCCGAGCGCGCGAACTGGACGACCGATTGCACGCGATCGCCGTCGAGCGCGGCATCACCCAGGTCGAGCAAAGCCCCGCCTGGTACGGCTGGGATCCGATTCATTTGAAAAGCAGTTCCTGGCCCACGATCTGGCATCAGATCCTGTCAGGCTGGGGCGAATCGACGAGTGAGCCCGCCCGGGCGAATCCTCATCTGTCGCGGATGCTCTATCTGCGCACGCGTACCCCGGATCAACGCTGGTTTTTCGGTCTCGAACAGCGCGGTCCGCAGCCCTGCGGACGATTGTCCGAGGGGACAGTCGTCTCGTTCTATTAGCGATCCGACTGCGTCAGTGCGGCCGACACACTATCCAAGCACCGACAGGCTGGGCAATGGTGGTTGCTCGCGCCGGGCCGCGACCAGGTTCTTGGTCAGGTTGTAATAGAGCGTCTTGAGATATGCCGAGCAGGTTTCGTCGCTAAAGTTGCCGGCGATGCGCCCTTCGTCCCCGCGGACGCGAATCTGGATGTTGATCGGCAACTCGCCCAAGAAAGGAATGTCGAGATCGACCGCCTTTTTCTTCGCCCCGCCTGAGCCGAAGATGTCGTATCGCTTGCCGTTATCGGGGCAGAGAAAGTAGCTCATGTTCTCGACCATACCCAGGATCGGAATGTTCACTTTGCGGAACATCGCGATCGCCTTCACGGCGTCCAGCAGTGCCACGTCCTGCGGCGTGCATACTACGACGGCGCCTGACAACGGCAGTAGTTGCGACAAGGTCAGCGCGATATCGCCGGTGCCTGGCGGCATGTCGATGATCAGGTAATCGAGATCGCCCCAGGCCGTATCGCGCAAAAACTGCGTGATAGCGCCGTGCAGCATCGGGCCGCGCCACACGACCGCTTCGCCGGCCGGCACGACGAAGCCCATCGAAATCACTTTTAAGTTGTCGACCTCGATCGGTTGAATCTTCCCGTCGACAATGTCAGGGCGCCGGTTCACACCGATCAGGTGCGGAATGCTGGGGCCGTAAACGTCGGCATCCATCAGGCCCACCTTCGCGCCGGCTTTGCTTAGACCATAAGCAAGCGATGCGGCGATGGTACTTTTGCCGACACCTCCTTTTCCGGATCCGACCGCGATCACGGCCTTGGCCGCCAACCCGATTTCGCCGATACGTTCCGCGGGCCGGTCGTGGACGCTCAGATTGACGGTCACGTCGGCTGCCTCGGGAAAGCGGCGCCGCAGCAGGTCAACGCATTCCTTACGGCAATCGTCCCATAACGGCGCGGCGAACGTCGTCAAAGCCAGTGTGAGCGAAATGCCGTTTCCGTCCACGCGTACGTCGCTGATCTGCCCCAATTCGGTCGCCGGCCGGCCGGTCTCCGGATCTTGAAAATCGGCCAAGGCTTGAGTGACGGCGGCGGCGGTCAACGATTCCGGTGACATACAATCTCCAGGCAGGCAGCGGGCGGAAAGAGGACTCGTGGCGAGCACGAACCGAGAACACGATCAGGCTGCAGTCGCACGACAGCCCAAATATCACTTCCAAGGTAGCGTAGCCCAGGCACTTTCGGCAGCCCCCAGCTCGGGCTGCGGCAGCGATTGCCAATGCCGACGCGCAATTAGCAGGAATTCCTGCAATTGCCGCGGCGAACTGACAAAGCCCGTCGCTCCCAGCTCGCGGGCCAGCCACTGGTATTCGACCGCCTCGCGCGCGGCCAGGACCACGGTTCGCGCTGCCGGATATCGCTCGGCAATCGTGCGCAACAGAGATAATGCCTGGTCGCAATTGCTGGGCGAAAGCTGAAGGGCAACGACGGCCAGCGGTTCCTCTGCCAGTGCCGCCAGGCAATCGTCCGAGTTGCGGGTCTCGACGAGCCGGTAATTGACGCCTGCGACCAGGGGCGAGCTAAAACGGTCGTTGGCTGTCATTGCCGACCGCGGCGCCGCATCGGCCAAGGCCAGGCGCAGCGGCACCACCCAGTCGTTATTGCGTTCGCAGACGATCAGCGTGAAGCGCGCGGGCATAAAGGGCCTCGGCGCTATCATAGGCACGACGTGGCGGGCGAACAATTGCCGGGTGTGCGTACCGTGGCTTGCACGCCCACTGGCGGTGACGCGGCCCCCTCACCCTGCCCTCTCCCCCGCGGGGGAGAGGGGTTTGCAGTGGACGATTGATCTGTGAAGAACGATTACGTTCTACAAGTCGTTCATCTTCAACGGTGCCGCGAGCGTTTTGCCGATTTGGTCGTGCAATTGCTCGAGGTGTGCCCGACTGTATGCGTCCGGCTCGGCGACTTGCGCATCCAGCGCGCGGGCAATGCGGTCGTCAATCGCCTTCAGGTGCTTACGTGCCAGCGCCCGGGCGTCTGCCGGGGCTGGCTGCATGAAGCCGAAGAAGAGGAAGTCGTCGAGGAACAAGAAATTGTTGTTCTGCTGCGGACCAAGCACCATCGTCCCCAACCGCTTCATGTGCTCGCGCTGTAGGTTGCGGCGAATGGTGGAAATCTCGATCTTCTTCTTTTCGCCCGCCGGCTGATCGGGCGTGGGCAACTCTTTCCAAATGGAGTCGCTCAAGGTTTCGAACACTTCAGGCAGCTTCAGCACTTCCTGACCGTCACTGGCGTGAAGCTCGGCATTCTGGATCGTGCGCAGCACCGAGGGATCGAGAAATCGCGACAGCACGATCTTCTGAATCGAGAGCACCTGATCGTAGACCGGGAATTCGTACTGACCGTAGAAATAACCTTCGTGGAAATGCTCGGGCGCCAGTCGCTTTAACAACTCGGGCGAGAATTTGAACGCCTGGTCCGAGAGAATTTCTTCCTTGAGGATCTTGATTGCGTCGCGCTGCTTGGCCAGCGGGATCGCCTCGAACGGCGTTTTGGCGTCCGGATCGTCACGATGGGCGCGAGCCGTGTACTCGCCGCCGATGTACTGGCTGCTGAGATAAGTGGCCGAGCCGAGCTCGCCCAACAGCATCGAGAATGTCTGCCGGGCACGCTGCCAGCCTTCCCCCTTGGCCACGACGCGCTCGGTCAGCTTGTCGAGCGAATCTTTCACGAGTTGCACGCGGAACTGAGCGAACTCGAGCGGATCGCCCAAGTCGAACAGATTCACACGCGGATCGGGATTCATGAACGTGTCTTCGTCCGTGCCATAAATCAGGTCGTTTGACGAGCTTTTCGCTGCGATCGCGGCCAACTCGGTTGTCTCATCCTTGGTCGGCTTATAGGCGTATTCGATGGCCCAATAGTCATAGGGGCCGAGCGTGTCCGAGAAGTAGTCACCCTGCTTCTCGCCCTTGGGAGCGAAGTTGGCCGGCGCGTAATCCATCACCGACCCGGTCATCCCTTTCTTACGCGTGATCTCGGGATTATTGGCGTCTTTCAAGCTGATGAACGTGCTCGACTTGAAGTTATGCCGCAGGCCGAGCGTATGCCCGACTTCGTGCATCACGACTTCCTTGATCGCCTGGCCGAGAAACTCCTCGGGGATTTTGCCGCCCGGGTCGATTGCTCCCTGGGCTGCCATCAGCGCCGCCATCAAGCCGATCTGGCGCTGCATTCCTTCGCCCATCATGCAGCGATCGCAACCGATGTGGGATGGCTGCCAAATAGCATGACCCGGCATCGCATCGGGATGATCGGCATGACTCTCTTTGAGAGCGGCCTGGTATTGCGTGAACAGTCGCTGCACTTCGCCCTGGTTGACCGCCATTTCGGGCACTTGCGCCGCGAATATCTTGAAGAACGCCTGGCGATTTCCCTGGTGCAACAAGCTCATGGCCTCGGGAATGCCGCGCGTGCGCACGAACTCGCCACGCCAGTAGCGGATCATCCCTTCGTCGAAAATGATGTCGGCGTCCAGGATCTGCCCCGTCTTCGGATTGGTTCGCGATGGGCCCATGGCAAACCCGGCGGACGTGGTAATCCAGCGGAAGGTGTTGTAACGGATGTCTTCGGGATCGAAATCATCCAGCTCGGATTGATCGCGCACCTGGATCGCCTCGATGAAGCCGAGCTTGTCGAACGCCTTGTTCCATTCCAGAATCCCGGCGCGAACATAGGGGCGGTATTCGCGCGGAACGGTCTTCTCGATCCAGAACAGGATTGGCTTCTTGGGGGTCGAGCGTTCGGCCGAGGCATTACTCTTTTCCAACTCCCAACGCGTTACGTAGCGCACCTGCGGGGTATCACGTACGTCGGTCGAAAAATCTTGCACCGTGCTGAGGAAGTGCCCGACGCGATCGTCCGCCAGTCGCGGCTTGTAGCTGGACGCCGGCAACTTCGACAGGCCGTAATGGATCACGACCTGCGTGCCGCGCGGATCGACGATGCCCGAATCGCCGAAGAAAAAGAACCAGCGGAACCCAAAATTGAAGACCGCGCTGACCTCGACTTCGATGTTATCCGGAAACGCCTTCACCTTGGCCCAAGTGCTGCGATTTCGATCTGGATTAATGCCCATGCCGGCCAGATCGGTCATGAACAGGTCGGCCAGATCCACGAGCACCCGGCTGCCGCCTTGCTCTTCGCTCTTGATCGGCATCGCGTTCAGGACGCTGTCGTTATACGAGACCTTGATTGAGTCGGCCTGCGGCGAGCCGGCGTCGGCGCGATGCTTCACATCACGGCGTACGACCAGCACGCGATCCGCGGCGCGCTGAAAGCTGAGGATCCACTGCTCGCCGAAATTGAGCGTGTCACCCCCCAGGTACATCATGCCCGCCCCGCGCGCGATCGAGATCGGCAGGACGAATTCTTGATTGAACTGCTCGCGGCGAATGGCCAGCAGCAGCTTTTGATCTTTTTCGTTGTAGTACATCGTGAACAAGCCGTCGATTTGCTTCGCCCCTTCGACGGTCTTGTTCCAATCCGGAAATTTGCTCTCCGGCTTGGCCGGTGTCGCCGCCGCTGCAGCGGGCTTTGCTTCAGCGGCCTTTGGCGCATCCTCAGCGCGGGCAGCTTGACCAGAAAACGACGCAGCGAGAATCACCGGCAGCGCGCGCAACAGATGCGCACGTGCTTGCAAGAAGCACAACATCGGAGACCTCCCCATTCCAAGTAAAGTATCACTGGAACGCCCAGCCCTGCGCCTCAGACATTACAGGCGGGGGAACCAATGTCAATAGTTTGGGGGGCGAGTAAGAATAATTCTTCACATAGAGTTTTCGAACCAGCGGCAATTCACATTGAGTTCCCGTCAGGAATTAATGCATTGCCAGCAAAGCAGCAGTCGACGATCGAAGTTGATCGTTTAGCTCACTGCTCAATTGCTTACAGCGCTCAGCATTTGGGCCAGCAATTCCATCGGCAGTCCGACGACGTTCGATTCGCTGCCGCGCTCGACGTGGACCCAATCGAGGCCATCTTGATAGCCGAAAGCGCCGGCTTTCCCTTCCCACAGCCCGCTGGCGACGATCGAGTCGATGTGCGCCGTCGAAAGCGGATCCATACGGAGCGTCGTTTCGTCGACTTGCACCACGGGATCTCCCGAGGGGACGTTCCACACGCACAGTCCGCTATAAACGCGATGCCGCCGATTGGACAGCATCTCCAGCATGCGGCGGGCGTGGTCCTCGTCGCGCGGCTTGCCAAGGACCTGACCCTGGCATTCGCAAATCGTGTCACAGGCAATAATCACGGACGGGCCGACGCGAGTCGCGACGTCGGCCGCCTTTTGATAGGCCAGGCGCGCGACTAGCTCAGGGGGTGTTTCGCCGCTGCAGACGCCGCATTCGGCATACTCGCTGGGTGTCACGATTTCGAACTGATAGCCGGCCTCGGTCATCAATTGCCGGCGGCGCGGCGAACTGCTGGCCAGAATTAATTTCGCCGGAAACACCTGCGGTCCTGACGAGTCACTCGGATATTGAGCATTCATAGGCTCTGTCGGATAATGCATTGCTACGCGGATTGTCTGAAGCGGGCGCCTGCGCCGCGCTCGCCTCCTTGAGAGAGACTTCTTTACATGCCACTAGCTTACAATTTTGTCTCGCTCTCCGGCATGGGGTGGAACCTGTTCCTGGCGTCCATTCCTTTGGTGCTGGCCGGTCTGCTGTTTCGTGGCGAACGTCGCCCGGGCATCGTGTGGTGGTTCGCATTCGTGGTTTTCCTTCTCTTCCTGCCCAATGCCGCCTATGTGCTGACCGATGTCGTGCAACTGGTGCGTCGCGTTCGGCAGCAGCCGTACGTGCCGGTGTGGACGATTGCCCTGGTGTTGGTCCCGCAGTACGTGGCCTTCATGCTGGCCGGATTCCAGGCGCATGTCCTTTCGATCATGCGCCTGCGAAGTTATCTACGCCGACTCGGCCTGGCGTACTGGATTATGCCTGCCGAGATTGGCTTGAACCTGGCGGTGGCGATGGGCATCTACCTGGGACGATTTCGGCGGTTCAACAGTTGGGATATTCTGCGCGAACCGATGCGCCTCGGCGTGCAGACGGCCGAGGACTTTTCGACTGTCACGCCTTGGTACATTGTCGCGATCGCCTTTGGTGTGCTGGTTTTCTTGTACTACATCGTGAAGTTCCTGAATCGCGCCATCGTTACGGCCGCCGTACTGCCGAGTTCCGAGCGCGACGGAAATCCGCTGCGCCGACTCTTTGGCCGATTGTCCACGACGTTTCATTAATCCGAAGAATCCTGGACCACGAATCTGTCCGCGTCGTTCAGTTCAGCTTCAGCTTTGCATCATCACGCGGATTCCATGCCCAACCAGACGCTTGAAATTCTCTACGAGGACAACCACCTGCTGGCGCTCAACAAGCCTGCCGGCTTGCCGACGATGGGCGTGGCGGCCGATCGCGAAAGTCTGCTCACACGCGCCAAAGACTACATCAAGCACACCTATCAAAAGCCCGGCAATGTCTATCTGGGAGCGATGAGCCGGCTCGACGCTCCCGTGTCGGGCGTACTGCTGTTCGCCCGAACATCGAAGGCGGCCGCACGTCTGACCGAGCAGTTTCGTACCCGGGCCGTCGAAAAGCTGTATTGGGCGCTTGTCGAAGGAACCGTCGACCCGCCGGCGGATCGGCTGGTGGACTTCGTCCGCGCCGACGAGCGGCATCGACGCATGCATCGCACGCGTGCGGACCAACCTGGCGCTCAAGAGGCGCGTCTGACGTACCGCCGCCTAACCGAAGTTGCCGCAGGCACACTGCTGGAAGTTCAGCTCGAAACGGGGCGCAAGCATCAGATTCGCTTGCAGCTTTCCGGGCGGGGATGGCCCATCGTGGGCGATCGAAAATATGGCAGCGGACAACCGTTTGCCACGGGAATCGCATTGCATAGCCGCCGCCTCGTTTTTTCGCATCCCACGCGGGACGAGCGCATCGAGCTTATGGCGCCGCTTCCTCCGCCGTGGCTGAAAAGCGGTGTTCAGGATCGGCGCTGACCCCCGTGTGGGGCAGGCGCGGAGAGCCGAATTGCCAGCTTTACCACGGTTTCCGCGGGTACGCCGCACGATTCGTCAGCGGATCGTTCGGTGGCAAACTGCCTCAGCTTGGGTAGTTGCGGAATTTTCGCCAGTGACAGGCTGGTCTCGGTTTGTGAACAAACCTTATACTAGGAAGCGTAGATTCATTTTATTCCTGAATCTATTTCACTTCTGCGGAACGCGTCGGGCATTCAGGGTCGCTCGCAGATCAAATGTTTTGAGCGACAGGTTTCGTGACCAGCGACACCAAAAGCGTATTTCAACATGCAGCCTTGACCAGTGGCCTCCTCACGCAGGAGGAATTGGCCGAGGCCGTTGCCTCGTTGCCAAAAGAGAAGGTCGGCGTACCCCACGACGAGCAACTTGCGAACAAGCTGGTCGAACTGGGCCGCTTGAATCGCTGGCAGGCCGAACAACTGCGCCTGGGCCAGAAGAAATTCAACCTCGGCGACTACCACATTATCGACTCGATCGGCCAAGGGGGGATGGGCCAGGTCTTTAAGGCCGAGCATGCCATGATGGGACGTATCGTCGCCGTCAAGGTTTTGCCCCGCGCCAAAAGCACGCCCGAGGCCGTCGCGAGCTTCTTTCGCGAGATGCGCGCGCAAGCGCAATTGGATCATCAGAATCTCGTCCGTGCCTACCATGCAGGGCACGATGGCAACGTTTATTTCCTAGTCACGGAATACGTCCCGGGTACTGACCTGCGACGACTGATTCGCCGGCGCAGCAAGCTCAGCATGTGTACCGCGTCGGTCGTCGTGACCCAGGCGGCACGCGGCTTGTCGCACGCGCACAGCCGTGGGCTGATTCATCGCGACGTGAAGCCGGGAAACTTGCTGGTCACGCCCGACGGCATCACGAAGGTTTCGGACCTGGGGTTGGCCGATTACTTCAGCGACGAAGTGCCAGCGGACGCCAAAGGAGGCAAGATCGTCGGCACGGCCGACTATCTGTCACCGGAACAAATCACGATGCCTGACCGGCTGACGGCGGCCAGCGACGTTTACTCGCTCGGGTGTACGTTGTACTACGCCGTGACGGGTAAGGTCCCGTTCCCGGGCGGCACCACGCGCGACAAGGCACGGGCCCATTGCCAGTTGCCCCCCATTGATCCGCGCCGCTTCAATCCCGAGTTGGCCGACGACTTTGTCGAGGTCATCGCCGACATGATGGCCAAACGGGTTGAAGAGCGCATTCAGACCGCCGAGGAAGTGGCCGCGCGGCTGGAGCAATGGGGGACCGATATCGAAGGTGCCGCACTCGAGATTCGCTCGTCGGATCCGCTTCCGCCGCCGGTCACAGCGCCGCCGCGGACGCGACCGATTCCGATCCAGATGCGCGACACCGAGACAAATTTCCTGATGCAGCCGATCTCGGAGTCTGGCTCGGTCGAAAGTCCCAGCCAGACCTCGGTCGGCACGGCGCCGGCCGTGGCGCTGGATCAGGAAACGATCCGCATGCTCAGCCCCGAGACGTCCCTGCTGCGTCCGCGCAGCGACCTCAGCTCACTGCCGCCCTGGCTGCGCTGGATGATGATCGTGGCCGTGGTCGGCGCCGTGATGGCGATTGCCGCTGTGGTTCTCAGCAATCTGCTGGCATAATTTTTTGCCAGCCGGATTACGTGCCGTCCTGGGCCGGAGGCGCGGCCTGTGCCGTGGCCTCTTCACCGACTTCCCGCTCCAATCGTTCGACCTGACGCGCATCGAGATGACGATTGATCACGGTTTGCGTGTCGTCGAAGAGCTTGTCGATCTGCCGCTGCATGCGTGGGTCGCTCGAGGTGCGCCGCTGCCGCTCGACCAATAGCTCGCGCGTAAAATCTTGTTGCGAGCGAAGGCGCCGCAGTTCGTTCAATAATTGCCGCGCCTGGTCCATTTTGCCGGCCCTGATTCGCGACCGGATACGCGTGATCAACGCCTGTCGCCGTGCGATCTGATCGACCAGCTCTTCCTGGAAGCCGTTGATCACGCCCTCTACTTGCAAACGTAACTGATCGTCGGGAACCTGCGCGAGCAACGTCGGTGTCAGCCCCGGCAGGACGGGCAGGCGGGCCATGATCACTCCGCCGCTTTTGACCAGCAACACGCGCAGGGCGCCATCATCGGGCTCGATGCGCAGATTGCCGCGTACATCGGTCGATCCCAGCAGAAGCGTTTCCTTCGAATCGACGGGATGAGAATAAATCTGATAACCAGAAAGGGGCCGTTCCTGCTTGTCCGCGGTGCGCAACTGCAGGGTCGTGTCGCCGCTGGGGGGATGCACGAACAGTGCCAATTGCTCGGCGCGGCCGCGCCGCTTATTGACCAAGGGCGTGTGCAATCCGGTCACGAGCTTGGTCCTCAATCGCGAGCCTTCGACCGACTCGACGATCAGGTACGACCAATCGATCGGTTGCACGCGTTGCGTTTTGCCAGACCGTAGCCTTACGACGGGCCGAAAGATGCTCTTGTCGAACGACGTCTCGACCGCGGGATCGCGCGTCGGAACCGCCGCGGCGCGCAGTCGCAGCGTCACTTTGTCACCGGTGACCTCTTCCACGCGCGTCAGAGGGGCAAACGCGGCCAACAGCGTCCGCAGGATCGCATCCGGCAGCATGGCCCGGTGCATTACCCGATCTGTGACCGTTGCGCTGAAGAGTTGCGTGCGAACGTCGAAATCGCGAACCGAGATTTCGTAGCCGCCGTCGCGAAACGCTATCCGGACGAGCATGACCTTGTCGCCATCTTCGCCGGCGGCGGGCAGGGCCTGATCGGCCTTCATAGTCTCGAAGTCGTAGACGATCGCCTCGCGTACGGCGCCGTTGGCCACCTCGGCCGTGCATGTCCAGCGCCCCCCCACGATTGCCCAGGCACGTCGCTCGATCGCTTCGGAAAGTCGCGCCCCGACGTGGTCCGCTTGCGGCGTCAAGCCGATCATCACTCGAACGTTGTACGGCGTTAGCTCCCACAGACTTTCCGTGGCCTCGGCGGCAGCAGCGCTGCGGGCCACACCCAGCAAAAAACTGAGCGACAGTGTGATCGCGATCCCAGTAGCAAAACGCAAGGCGGCATGCCGAATTCTTCGCCTGCAATGAACGGGGTTTCTCACGGTTCCTCCGCCATCAGAGGAACGGTCGGCACCCACTTCTCGACGTTTTGATAGAGCGTGGCTGGCCGTGGCGTGACACCCGACAGCGAGCGCAGATAAGCGAAGTGTTCGGTAATCTGCCAAAGCGGGATCACCGAAACTTCGTCGTACGTCAGTCGGTGCAGATCGTGCAGCGCTTGACGGGCTTCGTTCCAACCGGTCGCCGTCTCCACCTGGCGCAGCACCAGGTGCATGTACGTGCTGGCGTTGCCAATGATGGCAGGCTGGCCGAAGAGACGCCGCGCCTGCACCAATGGTTCTTCGATGGCCATCTCGACGTAGAGCAAATCATCGCCTTCGGCGAACTGCGCCGGCTCGTCGGCCGGGATTTCGCGAAGCTGGACCTTGATGTTGATCATTTCCAGATTCTGTTGAATCCCTTTGCAGCCGATCCGCGCGACATCATCGGCCGGGTGGGCCAGGACCAGCTTGGGCAATTCCTTCACTTGGTCGGCAGGGACCTCGATCCCCATCGAGATATCGCGCAACGCCACGGCCGACAGTGTCAGCGCAAGGCGCGGCTCGTAGGCACGAGGTTGCACGTCATCGTCGTAGGCATAGCCCGCGGGATCGCTCAGCCCCGCGCCTTTCGAAAATGGTCCGCTCAGCACCTCGCAGCCGGGCAACACTTGCCGCTTCAGAATTTGTTCGGCGAGAATCTTGGGACGATTGATTCCATACACCAAGGCCCGGCGAAAGCCACGATTGCGCATGAATGGCTTCGCCAGATTCGGCACCAGGCAATGAACCGTCGGCACGCTGTACGCCTCGACATTGATTCCGATCGTCCCCCGCAAGGCGCCCACCTGCCAGGGAGGCAAGCGGTCGACAACCGTGATTTCGCCCAGTCGCAGCGCTTCCGCGGCTTCAACCCGCGAACCGAATCGCTGCTCGATGATGCCTTGCGGCTGGGTCGGCGAGCGGGCGAAATAATCCGGATTCGAAACCACCGTCGTGCGTTCTTGCGACGCGTCGCGCACCTTGTATGGCACGATCGACGATGGGACGCCATCCGCGGCGCTGGTGGGCGCGATCGTCAACTGCGCGGCCGGCGCCAGTTGCGGCTCGCGAAAATGAATCAGCACCTGGTCGACACCGGAAACCTCGATGCTGCGACATGCCTCGGCCCAGCCCGGCAGATAATCGGCGCGCCCCGGTTGCGATAATTCGAGCAGCCGCCTGGCCAGGTCGCCGCCTGATAGTTTGCCGTCCCGCAACCAGGCGATGCCGGGCGTGATGTTCATCGCCATGCCGCGTCCCAGGTCGGTGATCTCCCAGGTGCCAAATGGCGACACGTATTCACCGCCATCGGCGCCGTAACCGCTGAACTCGAACAAGTCGCGTTCGAACAGGCGTTGCGTGCGCCGGACCGACCAGTGAGTCATCGGCTCGGTGACCTTGGTCGAATGGGGGCTTGTCACGCCAACCACGACGTGCGGAAACGAGGCGAACGCGGCTTCGGCGAGCGCCTTGCCCCCTTCCACCTTGGGCCAGATCGCCAGCGCATGGCGCGCGAGCGAAAGCGCGTCCTCCGGTTTATTCGCGGCGAGCACGGCCTGCCCGCGGGTTACGACCGCCTCGGCGCGGTCGCTCAATTGCTTCTCGAATCGGTCGGAACCTGCGCCCGAGGGAAATTGCCTGCGTAATTCGCGAATCAATTTGCGGACGGACGAGAAATCCTCGGCGGCGAGGTATTTGTCGACCAATTTGCCGGTCGCGGTCGCGGTGGCCCTCTCCAGCGTTCGCCGCTGGGGCTGCTTGTCGTACAGCGTGTGCAGGAGAACAAGCGCGTTTTCGTACTTGCCTTTGCTTTGCCAGTCTTTGGCTTCTTCGTAGAGGAAGTCAGCAAACGCATCGTCCAACCCGACGCACTTCGGATACTCGTGGCGCAAGAAACCGAAATAAGCGAACGCTTCGTTGAACTTGCCGGCTGCCACCAGCTTCTTGGCTTGCTCCAGCACCGCTTGGTCAAAGAGCTTTACCTCGAGGATGTCTTGCCACTGGATATCGAACTCGTCGTCCGGATCCTCGAACCGCCGTATGCGCAGCTTGTCCGTGGGCTTGGGCGCGACGGGCAGTTTGCCGCCGGGCAGATCCAGCGGAAGCACCTTCAGCTTTGTCTTCGTCGAATCATTGAGAACAATCAGATCGTAGGGCTCTTGCTCGTAGAACGGCCCCGCCGGCGCGGAGACCTTGTTCTCCTCCGTATCGGCAGCCGCGGCCTGGCACGCGCCGAGTTGATCGGCAAACAGCGCGAGCAGTATCGCCAGCAAGGCCGTGATGCCGGCCCGGCGCTGGTCGCAAGCGAGTTGTAGTGCGCAACACTTCAAGACCGATCGTTCCCGCAAAAAATGATTACTTGGGCTCGGCGACGATGTGCAAGGTGCCGTCGCTTCCGGCGCACAGCAGCCGGTCGTGCCAGCGAATCGGTCCCAGGGCAAATGGCTGACCATAGTCGGCCTGGCTCAAAATCTTGCCTGTGTCGGGGGCCACGCGATAGATCGTGCCCAAGTTCGAGCACGCCACGATGGCGCCGCGCGATTCCAAGGGACTGCCGACGATGTTTCCCGGGCCGAGCGTGACCTGCCACACCATCTTTCCGGCGCCGTCGACGCATGTGAGCTGTCCCGACAACGTGGCGACCCACACGTTTTCTCCCACCTTCTTTGGACCCCAGATCGCTCGCGCGTCGAGCGCCCAGTCGTCGCCCGGCCTCAGGTCGGGTAAGCCGTAGGCCGATAGATGATGCCCCACGTCGACGACGTAGGCGAAGTCGCCCGCAACCGCCGCTGCCGTTAACAGCGGCGCGGTCAGCTCGACCGTGGCAGCCGCTTCGAGGTGGGGGCGCGGCGCAGCAACCGTCGCCAGCCGATACAGCTTTGTGCCGCCATCCGAGATCAACACCTGCCCATCGCCGTACACCGTCGGCGGGGTCCAATTGACGTCGCGGCCGGTTTCGACAATCGGTTGAAACGGCGCCAGTAGGCTGTGTCCTGTATCGGGATCGATGACCGAAACCTGGCCGATTTTGGTCGCCACGAGAACGCCGCCCGCGTAACTGGCCGGCTGCGTGGCGGCGACATCGGTCAACTTACGACGTCGTAGTTTCTCGCTGCTCGCCTGAGGATCGTAAACCAACAGTTCCTCGATGCCTGCCGAGGCGTTGGCACGCGCTGGTGTGAAGACGCACCGCCCGTCCTGTAATTGCACCAGCGGTTGGTCTGGTTCGAGGAACAATCGCTCGCCCGTGGCCGCCGCGGGAGAGTCAAGCAGCTTGCGACTGGCCATGCCTGCCGCGGGGACTTCGAAGAGCGCGCCGGCCGCGGTCATTGCCAGGGCTTTGTTCGCGTCCGTAGCGACGATCGGCGGTGCAGCCAGCGGAACGCCTAGACGAGTTTCCCAAAAACGATTGCCATCGGCGCCGTTAATGCCATAGGCCGCGGCCCCCGGCGTCGTCTGGCTGCGCGCCGCATAAACGACCGACGGACCGACGATCGTAGGCGGTTGCAGAACAACAGCCGTGTCATCGTTGATCCACTTCGGCGCAAGCGCCCCGCGCGAAGCCTGCACGTCGTAACGCGTCAACCCATAGCCGGCCAGCCATAGCTCGGAACCGCGGGCCGCCAGGAAAGGGATGATCGGCTGCTTGCTGTCCGTCGGCTTCTCGGCCAGCTTCGTCAGAATACGAGCCCCGTCCGGCGGCCCCAACTCGAACGAATACAATCCGCCACGATCGGTGCCGACAATCAACGCCCGGTTGCTGACGACCGGGGGCGAGTAGACGTGGCCGCGTAATGATACCTGCTCGACTTGCTTGATATTCAGCCCCTCTTCGTCCGCCAGCAGAATGCGCAGCACGGAATCCTCGATGCCGCTATTGATGGCCAGGATCAAGTACCGGCCCACCAAGATCGGCGGAGCGGCAATACTCTCCAACTCATGGCCCAGATAGACGACCTCGCGGCATTCGCCACTCTCGGCCGTTAGGACGTACATGTTTGCCTGTGCGGCCACCTGGTAATACATACGCTCGCGCGGTTCGACGACCGGCGCCACACGCAGCGGCTGAGGAATCTGTACGAAGCCGCGCAATTGACCGCTCTCCAGGTCGATCACGCGCAGCTTCCCGGAACTTCCTCCCACCAGCACGCGATCACGCACCACGATCGGCGGCGCGGGGGGACCGTCGTCGAGCGGCTGTCGCCAGCGCAGCTTGCCCGTGCCTCCATCGATCAGAGCGACCGACTGCTGCACGGCATCGTACAAGAGTGCCGCGCGTCCGGCCGCGGTCTTCACGACTTGCGGTACGAGATCCGTTTCGTAACCCACGAAGCGCCGCCAACGGGGGCGTCCTGTGCGAGGATCGACGGCATAGGCCGAGCCCGTGTCCAGGACCATCACCGTGTCGATATCATCGATCGGGGCGGCGTTGCCCGAGGTTGCCGTTAGCGCGACCGAGGCCAATGTCAGAGAACTGCCATCGGTGGTCTCGGGCGGGCGTTCCTCGGCGATGAACTTGACGGCATTGCGCTCGTTTTCCGCGGCGGCCACCATCGCGGCTACCAGCTTTTTATCTTCGACCAGCTCGGGATACGTTTGCAGCAATTTATGGCGGATGCCGTAGACATCCAATAACTGGCCGGCTTGCGAAGCCTTCTGCATTTCGACCACGGCCCTGTCGAGCGAGTTATCGCGGTCGAGATTGCGCGTGGTGAGTGCCAGGCTCGCCAAGACCTCACGTAACTTTTCCGACGGCTGCAAAGTCACGGGCACATACTTATCAACAAGCGACAAAGCTTCCCGCGATTGATCAATCAATTGGGTCGAGGGCTTCTCATGGGCTTGATTGGCCAATCCTTCGGCGATCGCTGGCAGGACCGACGCCAGGTCGGCCTGAGCGATGGAAAATTCCAACTCGGGCGAGATCTGATTCAGTGATGTTTGCGCCGTGGCCAGGGCCCGCGTCCAGTCACGTGCCCCTTGCGAGGCGGCGCGCATTTCGGACATGCCACGATGCACGCGCGCTGCGCTCACCGAGCCGTGGGTCGGGAACTTTTCCAGGTACTGATCGAACGCTCCGATCGCGGCCGAATACGAGCCCGACTTGTACAATTGCTCGCCGACGTCGAAAGCCTGGTCACCTGTTTGCCGGCGCGTGACGAAGAGCAGGACCGCGAGCAGGATCAGTAATCCGATCAGCGAACCGCCTCCGATCAGTAAGAGCGGAGAGTCCCAGGCATTGCGCGGGCCTCGCGGCACCGGCGTACGCTTGCCTGGGCGCCCTTCGGCCGTGGCTACCTGCGATTCGGAGCCGGAGCCGCCGAGCAGATCGTCGACCTGGTTGGCCAATTCCGGCGCGGCCGGCGCAACTTCATTGCGCCACATGCGTCGCTTTCGCTTCGCTGATTTGTCCGAGGGCTCGGTGGTCGACTTCTTGCTCGTACTGCCCCCTCCGCGGCTTGGCTTGCGCGTGGGCGCAGTCATCAGCGGATCTTCGTCGATCGGCGCCAGGTTCAGATCGTCGTCCGCGGCGCGCGTCTCCTTACGGCTGATGCTGATTGGCGCGGCCGGCTTGAGTGGAGCGGGGGCCGGGGCAGGAGATTTTTTCGGTGCTGGCGGCGGTGGTGGCGGGAGCAGGTCATCTTCGTCGTCCGGCAAAACTTCCAGTTCGTCCGGCATCCGACCTGCTTGGCCCGAGAATCCTGTCTGCGTGGCCTGATCGTCATCGAGCAACTCCAGTTCTTCGTCCGGCTCGACTTCGACCGTGGCATGAATGGGCCGGGCCGGGGGAGTGCCGATCAGGCGGTCACCTTGTGCCTTGGTCAGGTGTCCCTGTTCGATGAGCTGGCGAACAATCGCAGCGGCGTCGAGTTTGCTCCCGGCAGCGGCGGCTTGGCGGCGCAGCGCAGCCAACACGTCGTCAGCGATCAATCCGCTGCGCTCGAGTGTTTCCAGCAACGATTGACTGGTCATGATTTAAACCGCTTTGCCGCGGCTGCCCCTCAAGCGCGCACAAAGCGCATAGCAATGCTTTGCGAACTGCCCGAGCTGTTCCTGGTTGCCCGCTGGCTCGGCAGACGTGCGGTGCCGATCGGCACGAAAACACGCCTCGTTCCAGCCTACCAACTGGGCGTCCTGGTCACAAATAAAGAAGGGTGTCCCCGCGGCCTGCAAAATCCGCACGTTGCGCCAGGTTTTGTGTAACCCGTCTGTTTTAGGGCCGGTCTTTATTAGTGCTGTTTCCCGGAACCAAGACTCCGGCGATAGCCTTTGCAGTTACTCCGCGGCCCGGGAACGGTCTACCCTGGTTTATTTAGTAGTACGTCTGTTCCGTGACGTAGAACGCGAAGCCGGCTCCTTCGGTTTTGACGCCGAACCGGGTGCGGCGGATATCCTTCGCCGGGCGATTCTTGTACTGCCGTTCGAGATTCGTGAGTTGTGTTTCGACCGCGGGAGGCAGGAATTTAAAGATCGTTCGCCCTTCCGGGTTCGTGATGCCGGCCGCGCGCAACAATTCCTTGTCGGCCTGGTCCAGGTCGCCCCGGCTCCAGGTCATATATTTTCGCTGCTCGGCCGCACGAGGACCGGTGCGCGCGATCGGCTTCGGCTGGCTCAGCTTGCCGACATAAACAATGTCGTTGCCTGCGCCGAAGACCCCCAGCTCGATGCCGAAGAAGTCCAATTGTTTGGCGTAAGTCTCGACGGTGTTGCCTGGCGGAAAACGCACCTCCCAATCGGTGCGCCGCGCTACGCCGCCACCGAACCCGCCGCCGATCCCCTTGGCCGGATGGTTGCCGGTCCCTTCCGAGCGGCCGCCGGTGCGGACTCCTTCGCCCCGCGCGAATTGCATGTCGAAACGATCGAGCGTGCCGTCGCTGGTCGCGGCGGCGTCGACCACGGCCGACAATGTATCGGGGGGCGCTTCCTCCATGATGTCGCTTTCGGCCGCGATATCGCTCTCGGTCGGGGCTTCGATGTGCTGACCTTCGGTGCCGACGCCATTCTCGTAGCCGCCACCACTGGCCAATTGTTCGATGACGACCGGCACCGGCTTGTCATAGTGAAAAATGCCGCTGGAAAGCCAGCCCACGAACACGCACAGCACGGCAGCACCGACCAACACCAACAGCGCCAGAATCAAACTGGCAACGCGGTCATAGGCCGACACCGTCAGCGTGGAGTTCGTGACGCGCACCTCCTTGCGTGGGCTGCGGATGCGTTGCGTTGTTGCCTGGGCCACGGTTATTCGTCCAGATGGGCGTTGGGACGGATCGACGTAAACCATTTGCGCCATTTGCGCACGGCATTCGCGCGACGATTTTCGGTAATGCCTTCTTCGCTGGGCTCGCTGATCGTGCGGCTCATGAATTTTAGCGCCTCTTCGGCCGCGATGAAGACATCGTCATCCGGGTCGGAGAGGGCCGCGATGATCACCGGCGCACTGTCGAAATCGCGAGTCTTGCCTAGCGTGTAAACTGCGGCGGCCCGGGCACCGGCCGTATCAGCTCCCGCCAGGGCGCGCAGCTTCGAAGCCAGCTTTCCTAATTCGGCCGGGGGCGCCTGCGAGACTTTGTCCTCCAGGCCTTCCACCGCGCGCAAGTAGTCTGGATGGCCGGGATCCTCAATCGCGGCCAGCAACTGCTCGGCCGGACCTGAAAGCGGCTTCGGCCGCACCTGGCCCATCCGCAACTCGATATCGGTTCCATCGGGCAGGCCACGGCCGGTGATCAAGGTGCCGGGGCCGAGGTGATGCGCCTTTTCGATGCTCTTCTTGCTGGAGCGCAGCAGAAATAGCAGGGAAAATGCCGTGTCCGTCGATGGGCCGGTTTGTCCCGTCCAACCTCCGTCGCTCCCTTTGGTTCTTTCCAAGAGGTAGACGCCATCGTCATACCAATGCGCTGGCTGAAACGGCGTTGTGGCCGATAGCTCGCGAAAACTCTGATAACGTTCGAACGCGTACATGAAGTAATGCTGGTACTGACCGGGATCGATCTGGTAGTGCTCGCGCATCCAAGCGTCCCCCAGATCGAGCGCCTGCCCCATGCGCGACAGATCGATGCGCGTGGCGATCGCTTTGGGTGCTTGCTGCGTCGGTGTTTTCTTGACGCGTTGCAGCGCCACCGGCAGGCCGGCGTTCGGGTCGTACACTGCTCGCCGATATTGAAAGCGATCCGCGCAGATGTACAGGCTGCCCAGTCCTGCGGCCACCATGCTGTGGCGAATCTCGGGTTGAGTAACGAGGTTGAAATTGCCGGGGTCATTTCCTTGATACCCCCAAGCGCCGCTGGGATCTTGCGTACGCATCAACCAGTTGGCCACTTTCTCCCACGGCTCGAGCGGCACCTTGAAGCCGGCGTGCTCGGCCTCCCACATCGCCAGCACGCCGTACTGCGTCATCGACGTGTCGCCGGTCGGGCGCTGCGGGTAGCCCCAGCCGCCGTGCCCTTTTTGCAGCGACAACAGGTGCGCCAGCATCGTTTCGATGTCGGCCTTGCACGCCACCGGATCGAGCTCGACCAGGAAAATGACGCACAGGCCGACCGTGTATACATCCTGCGTTTGCAGGGCGCCCGAATCGGATCGGATGCGCCGTACGGATATTAGCGCCTTTTGAATCAGGGGATGATCGGCCTTCACCTCGGCTTTGAGCAACGTCAACCCAATCAAGGCTTCGGCCCCCACACGCGAGTCGGGGGTCTCTTCCAAGAATTTCACGCCCGAATTGACCAGTTCCATGACCTTAGGCGATTTTGGCGTGAACTGCGCGTGAGTCCGTTGCGGTTGTAACGCTCCGTAGGCAACGACAATCGCCAGCAAGCCGACGGGAAGCAGCCGCAACGATTTGCCAACCCCAACCAGGCTCCTGGTCTTCGCGCAACGAGAGCAGGTCGCCGAACAGCGTTTGCCGTCTCGATTTGTGCCGGCCTGAGGCATGGTGATCATGAACCCTTCGTACGCGCGACGACACAAGCCAACGAACTTGCCCGAACCGCGCGCGGTCTCTCACGGCGCGCAAGCGCGACGAAGAAACCAAAAACTCGAAGGCCGCGGCGCGGCGCTTCGAAAGACGTATGGCCAACGCCCGAACGGCGCGCGCCATGGGCAACCTCTTTCGATCCTAGCCCCCCTCGAAGAGGAGTGTCAAGGAACCGCTGCCGAACGGCGCGGAAGAGGGCTGAACTTCGGCCGTGGATGGCCCGAACCTAGCTTTTTTGCCGGCCGAAACAGACCAGGCACATATCGTCGCTTTGGGCCCGCTGGCCGACAAATGTCTTTACGTCGGCCAGCAAGAGGGCGCCCAGTTGTTGAACTCCCTTGGCCGGCGCGGCCAGACGATTCCGCAGTCGCGGCATGCCATAGAGCTCGTTCGTGGCATCCATCGCTTCGCTGAAACCATCAGTGAATAGCGTCAGCGAGTCGCCTGGTTTCAAGTCGAACAGGAATTGCGAATACTGGTAGTCGGCGTCGACGCCTATCGGCAGGCCGGCCTCGTCGCTGCCGACTTCTTCAATACGCCCCTCGGCACTGCGCAAAAACGGTGCCATGTGGCCGCCGTTGACGAGGCATACCTGGTGCGTCTCCAGTTCCAGCACCGCCACGACGATCGTGATGAAATGATCTTCCCAACCGCTAGCGCTGAAATTTGCGTTCAGCCGAGTCACCGCCGCGGCCGGGGTTGGCTCGCTGGCCAGACAATAGCGGGCTTCGCTTGATAGCTTGGCCGTCAGCAGAGCTGCCGAGATGCCCTTGCCGGACACGTCCGCCAGGATCATTGCCATGCGTCCGCCGGGCAGTGGCACATAGTCGAAATAATCGCCGCCGACCTGGTTGGCCGGTTCATAAAAATCGAAGAAGTCATACCCCTCGACGCGCGGCGGACCGCTGGGCAAGAATCCTTGCTGAACCTTGTGCGCCAGTTGCAAATCGTGCTCGAACTGCTGCTGCCGCATCGCGGCTTCATGCAGTTGCGCGTTCTCGATCGCAAAGGCCGCCTGGCCGGCTACGCTCGCTAACACTTCCAGATCGTCGGTCTGAAAGCGGCTGCGCTGATCGAGCGTGTCGATCTGGATCGCACCGAGCGCTCGTCCGGTACTATCGACTAGCGGAGCGCACATCATCGAGCGGATGCGAAAGTCGGCAATGCTCTGGCTGGAATCGAACCGCTCGTCGCTGGCGGCATCGGCCGAGAGAATGGCCTCTTTACCCTGCATCACCTGGCTGACAATCGTGCGGCTGATGCGAATCGTTTCTTCGTCGCCGGGGCGGCGATGCTTCACCGCCTTGGGAATCAGCGGACCGTTCTCGCGTTCTTGCAGGACGATAAACCCACGGTCGGCCTGCAGGAACACCTTGAACAGGCTGTCGAGGACCTTTGGCAGCACCTGATCGACCGAAATGGCCGAGGCGACGCTGTTATTGATTTCGATCAGGGCCTTGAGCTTGGCCTCGGCATTGACCGAGAATCGTTGTGATTCGCGGGCCTTGGCCATTTCGAGCTTCGTCATCACGGTCGAGCCCGAGGTACCGATCACGTCATCCACGACCTCGGCTAGGGCCGGGGCGACGCCGCCGGGCTCGCCCGCCCGCTTGCCGCGGTGGAAGGTGAACAGCAGATCGCAAATCTTGATGCGATCGTTATCTTCGAGCCGGTGACGGTCGTGAATCTGCTGGCCGTTCACGAACGTGCCGTTCCGGCTTTTCAGATCCTCGACGTAGAAATCCGCCTCGATCAGCAGGATTTGCGCGTGCTGCCGGCTCACGGCGCCGACGTCGAGCACGATGTCGCAATCCGGATGTCGCCCGAGAATGGCGCGATCGCCATCAAGCGGAAACTGGACGCCGGGTGTCATCCCCTTAAGGACTTGTAATGAGGCCATGGTGGGAAAGCGGCCCGGAGGCGACAGGTAATCCCGCAGCTGGCCGCCACGCGACGGAAATCTCCGCGGCGTGATCTATTGCCAGTTCAACCCGGCGGGAAGAATCTCCCGCGATTTTACGGGGCACGTGCGTAGGGCGTCAACGGGCCGGAAAATCGTCGGGTATTGGACCCATTCCTCGGTCTATCCCGGTTTTCCGTATTGCCTTTACGCCGCACCACTCTTTGCAGTCAGCCAGCCGGTAGTGCGTGACGTACGTTCTGCGGCGGCTGCGGTCGTTGCACTACACGTCGCCTGGACCGCCAGCTTGACGGCTGACCCGCACACGGTGAGACTTGGCCCCGATCGGTCCCCCTCATGGCAAAGTTCGAGGGGGCTCGACGTCCTTGGCGCTTCATCCGGGAAGGAAATCATTCATGGCCAAGATCGGCATCGGCCTGGTCGGCAGTCAATTCATCACGACGCAGCATTACGAGGCTCTGCAGCACGTGCCGGATGCCGAGGTGCTAGCCGTGGCCTCGCCGACGATCGAGCATGTCCGCAGCTTTGCCGAGAAACGCCGCATCCCGCGCTGGTTCGTCGATTATCGCGAGATGTACCAGATGCCCGAGATCCAGCTCGTCGTTCTCGGACTGCCCAATTACTTGCACTGCGAGGCGGTCGTTGCCGCAGCCGAGGCTGGCAAGCACGTCGTTCTGGAAAAGCCGATGGCCATGAACCTGGCCGAATGCGATCAGATGATCGAGGCTTGCCGCCGCGCGAATGTGAAGCTGATCTACGCCGAGGAACTCTGCTTCGCCCCGAAGTACACGCGATTGAAGCAACTCGTCGATTCCGGGGCGCTGGGCAAGCCGCATCTTGTCAAGCAGATGGAAAAACATAGCGGGCCGCATACGCCTTGGTTTTATAACACCGATCTCAGCGGCGGTGGCGTCGCGCTCGACATGGGCTGCCACGCGGTGGAATTCTTCCGCTGGTTATTATCCGGCCCCGATTGTGCGAACCGACCCCGCGCCACGAGTGTCTACGCACAGATGGGTACGTACATGCATTGCGACAAGACGCGCGCCGATGACGAGTCGCTGATCGTTGTCGAGTTCGAAAACGGTTGCGTAGGAATGGCCGAGGAGAGTTGGGCCAAGCTCGGCGGCATGGACGATCGCGCCGAAGTCTACGGTTCGCAAGGGCATGCCTATGCCGACCTGCTGCGCGGCAACTCGATCCATACCTACTCCGAACGCGGCTACGATTATGCCGTGGAGAAAGCCAGCCAGACCAGTGGCTGGAGCTTCACGATCTACGAAGAAAACTGGAATTATGGTTTCCCGCAAGAGATGGCCCATTTCGTCGAGTGCGTGCGCGACAACAAGCAGCCGATTGTCACCGGCGAAGATGGCCGGGCCACGCTCGAAATTATCATGGCCGCGTACGCTTCGGCCGGCAGCGGCAAGAAAATCTCACTGCCGTTTACGACCGATGCAAAGAAGCCCATCGATTTATGGCGACCTTAGAAGTAACTCGCTACATCAATCGAATGCGCATTACGGGAAGCGGTCATGAAGCTCGCCGACGTTATCCCGTGGGGACGATCGCTCGATGAGTATCGGGCGATGTTCGATTTGACCGCTACTGATTTAGCGGGCCGGATTCTCGGTTGCGGCGACGGCCCGGCCAGCTTCAACGCCGAGGCCACGGTGCTCGGCCATCGGATCGTTTCGTGCGATCCGATTTACTCCTTCACGGGCGCGCAAATCGAGTCGCGCGTTCACGAGTGCTATCCAGGAATGATTGCGCAGGTGAAAGCGCTCCCGCAGAACTTTCGCTGGGACTTTTTCCGCGATCCGGATCATCTGGTTGACTATCGCCTGACGGCGATGCGGCGATTTCTGGCCGATTTCGATCGTGGCCGCGCCGAGCAAAGGTACATCGCCGCGGCGCTGCCAAATTTGCCGTTTGCAGATCGTGCATTCGATGTGGCACTGTGTTCCCACTTTTTGTTCCTCTATTCGGCGCATTTCGACGCCGAGTTTCATCGCCAGGCGATTGCAGAGATGTTGCGGGTGGCCCGTGAGGTGCGAGTATTTCCGCTGGTGGACCTTGACTGTCGCCGCAGTGTGCATGTCGCGCCGGTCTGTGAGCATTTGGCTGCGCCCGGCTACCGCGTAGACATACGGAACGTGCCCTACGAGTTTCAGCAGGGTGGCCATGAAATGCTGCGAGTCGCGGCAACATGATTTCTGGCGTCGCAGTTTGCGCAATGTGACACGCCGCACGTTACATAAAATTTTGTTGACTGCTCGTTAATAGCCCTCTACGATGCGGCGAGTCGAATTGCTTAACACTCTTTCGCGGCCTGATCGGCCGTTCGGCTCGCTAATGTAGGCGTGCGACTACCGGAAGCAGAGGACCAGCGCCCGTGTTCAAGGGGCGTCGTGGCGCACGCGTTGCGAGGCCGTCAGATTCTCGTCGGACAGCGAAGCAAGCCGAAATGCCGCGCTGCTCCTGATTCGTTCTCGCTGATTTCACGCCTTTGGGTCGGTTTCCAAGCGTGATACGGCTGCAGCAAGCCTTCCTCGATAACGCGCCGCGGCTCTACAGCCGTTCTGTCATCTTCCGCTTCGCACCCGTTACGGCATCTCTTGTGCAAGTTTTCGTCGGAATGCCAGCAGGGAAATATCTTCGTGACTTAGAGGGGCCGCGCATGCGTCAGGCAGTGAGAATTGGCATTTTGGTTCTTTGGGGGCTGTTCACAATCGCCACGGGGGCGTCCGGCGCTGTCGTCGCATGGTCGCTGGCGATCACAGACGACGCGGATCAGCCGATCACGGGACCGCTTGTCGTCGGTCAGACATTCTGGCTTGATGTTTCGATCCTGGATCTGAGGACTGACCTGGGACCCAACGCCGGCGCGCTGTCGGCCGCGACCGATATTCTGTTCGATTCGACAAAGGTCGCGCCCACCGGAAGCGTCCAGCCCGGAGTAGCCTATCCGGTGCCGACGATGCAAAGGATGACGATACCGACGCCCGATGACATGCGGGTCGGCGGTTCCGTTGTCGTCACAGTGAATGGCCCTGTTGGTCCACCGGGTGTGGGCCCCAATTTGTTGGACCGAATTGAAATGGTGGCAACGGCCGCGGGGCCGATCACGTTCGCGACGCAAATTCCCTTCGCTCAGAGCGTATTCGTCGAGCAATACACATTCGCCACGATCGCGCCGAATGTGGCGCCTTTCCCCGTGGCGGATGCGGATATCGCCGGAGCGACGCTCTCGATGCGCGTGGTGCCGGAGCCAGGGACGCTGTTGCTGGCGTTCATCGCGGCAGGCGGGCTCGCACTGCGTTTTCGAAAGACGTCAAAGTGCAAAGTGGGATAATCGAGCCAGTTCAAAAAGGGGAGAGCTCTCATGTCACATGTGCGCATCGCCGTCATTGTCGTTTTGGCCTTTGCGCTGCCAAAGAGTGTCGCCTGGGCTCAGCAACCCGATACGAAAGACGCACAGATCGAGGCTCTGAAGAAACGCGTCGATGATCTTGAGGCGAGGCTTGCACGGCTCGAAGGTGACTCGGGTTCTACTAATGGGACGATCGACAACGAGAAGGCGCGCGAGGCTCAGCAGCTCGAAGCTCGTGCGCGCATGAAGAAGGATATTGAAAAGCATTCGCAGGAAGAGTTATTCGCCGCCGAGCAACTCTACCAAGTTGCCAACAAGAATTGGCGCAGCCCAGAAGCCAAGGCGTGTTTGGAACAAATGGTCGAGAAGTATCCCGATCTAAATCGCACAGGCTGTGCCGTTCTGTATCTCGCGCAAATGGCCGTTGGGAACGAGAAGGTAAAGCTGCTAAACCAAGCCATTAGTCGGCATAGCGACTGCTTTTATGGCGATGGCGTACAAGTCGGCGCATATGCGCGCTTTCTCCTTGCTAAGCACTACCTCGTTGGTGATGAACGTAAGCGGGAGCTGGCGCTGCCGCTTGTTGAGGACTTAAAGAAGCAATATCCATACGCCGTCGACCATCACGGTCATCTTTTGGCTTTCGGGTTTCTAAAAATTGACCCGTGACGCAGAATTCCTTCTAGCGAATTCGTACCGATTGCGAGCCAGCTGTCGCCCATATCCCAGGCTTGGCGCCTTCCCGTCGCGATGCGAACGGCGGTTCGGCGGCGGAACTGCCCCGGCCCCTAGGCGAATCCCGCCGAAAGTCGCATAATACGGGGCTACAGTCGCAGGCCCCTCTGTGGCTGTCGTTCCGGTGGATTTTCGTGCCCGGTAGACCATCCTGGAGGTGCCGCCATGCAAGACAAGCTGCAGTACGAAGGGATTACGTTCGACGACGTCCTGCTCGAGCCGCGCTACAGCGAAGTGATTCCTGGTGAGTGTGATGTCTCGACCCGGCTCACGCGGCGCATCAAGCTGAACATCCCGCTGCTCTCGTCGCCCATGGACACGGTCACCGAGAGTGACATGGCGATCGCCCTGGCGCAAGAGGGCGGCCTGGGCGTCATTCATAAGAACATGTCGATCGACATGCAGACCAAAGAGGTCGACAAGGTCAAACGCAGCGCCAACGGCATCATCTTCGATCCGGTCACGCTGCCCCCCGACGCCACGGTGGGCAAGGCGCGCGAGATCATGGCCCAGCACAACGTCTCGGGCTTGCCGATCACCGAACCCTCGGGCCGGCTGGCCGGCATCCTGACCCGTCGCGACCTGCGCTTTCTCGAAGCTAGCGACATGCGTATCGCCGAGGTCATGACCAGCCAGCACCTGGTGACGGCCACGGGGAATGTGACGCTTGAGGAAGCTGAAAAGATCCTGATGGCAAATAAGGTCGAGAAACTTCTACTGGTTGACGAAAATAACAGACTAACCGGGCTGATTACGATCAAAGATATCGACAAGATGCGCCGGTTTCCGAATGCCTGCAAAGATAGGCAAGGCAGGCTACGGGTTGGCGCTGCTATCGGAGTTCACGAGTACGAGCGGGCCGAAAGCCTGCTCAGCAAAGATGTCGACGTGCTAGTGGTTGATAGTGCCCACGGCCATTCGACCAACGTGGTCGAAACCGTCCGCGGTATCAAACAACGTTGGGACATCGACGTCATTGCTGGAAACGTCGCTACCAAGGAGGGATGCCACGATCTGATCGCCGCGGGCGCGGATGCCGTCAAAGTCGGGATTGGTCCTGGGTCGATATGCACGACGCGGATCATCTCGGGCGTCGGTGTGCCGCAGGTCACGGCCGTGTATCAGGCTGCCCAGGCTGCTAGTGCCGCTGGCATACCGATCGTTGCCGATGGTGGCATCCGCTACTCGGGCGACATGACGAAAGCCATCGCTGCTGGCGCCCACTCGGTGATGATCGGCGGATTGTTCGCCGGCCTGGCCGAGAGCCCGGGCGAGTTGATCCTGTACCAGGGGCGAACTTTCAAAATTTATCGCGGCATGGGCTCGATGGGAGCCATGGTCAAAGGCTCGAGCGAGCGATACCGACAAGGTGGAGGAGAACGCGGCAGCGAAAAATTCGTGCCCGAAGGGGTCGAAGGACGTGTCCCCTTCAAAGGCAGCTTAAGCGCGTTCGTCTATCAATTGATCGGCGGACTGCGAGCCGGCATGGGTTACTGCGGCGCACGTGGGATCGAGGATTTGCGAAGGGATGCGCGATTTATCCAAGTCACAGCGGCTAGTGTGCGGGAGAGTCATCCTCATGACATTGCCATTACGCAGGAAGCACCGAACTACAGCGCCCAGTATTCGTCGGGCGATTCGAACTAGCGCGCGGTTGCTCGCCGCGCGACTGCCGCTGGCGGCGGTGACCGCCCTGGCCCTGGCCGTGTCGCCAACACTGGCCGGCACGACGCCGGATGCCGTGAAAACGACCGCTAGCAAATCCAGCAACTCGAATCTGAAATGGCGAGCGCCCAAAGCGGCGGTCACAACCGACACGCTCGACTCGAGCAACGCCATTTTGAATCCGTTCGCCGACGAGGCGGCCCCGGCCGCGCCCAAAACGGCAGAAGCCAAGGCATCGCCCAAAGCGAGTTCGACCTCGAATGCCGCGCCGGTGTCGAAGAGCGCCGCGAAAAAATCTGCGGACAACGGGACGACAGCAATGTCCCAAACAGCAACGTCCAAATCCATGACGTCCCAGTCTGAAATGTCCTTCAAGACCGAGCCGGCCGAGCTGCCTGCTGAGCCCGCGGCTAAACCGATCAAAACGGTTCGCGTTCGTAAACCGATGACAGTGCAGCGATTGGCCGATGCCGCGCCAGCGCCGCAAACAAGTACCACGTTGGGCGGAAATGGCAGCACCCTCACGATCAAGTTGGCATCGCACGACGAGCCGCAACTCGACCCGTTCGGCGATGATCAGGTTCCCACTTTGGAACTGGTGCGCAAGCCGACCCGTGCAAAAGCGGTGCATACCGCGATGCAGGATCGCAGCGCCGTGCAAGATCCGTTCGGCGACGCCGCGCCCCGGCTCGAACAGGTGCCCAAGCTGGCGCCGCAGCGCGATTCGGCCAATGAACCTACGCCCCCGACGGAACTGGCTCAGGCGCTTCCGTACAACTGCCCGACGCCGCGCGAGTACGTGAAGAAGCTGTCGGACATCAGCACGAACATCGCTGCCGAGCCGGGCGAGTTCCCCGTCGAGTGCGGATTGGGCGACGAGCAATTCGTGCCGCGCAATTTCCAGAGCACGCTGTTCGCCTGGAAAGCTTCCTCGCTTTGCCACAAGCCGCTGTACTTCGAAGACGTCGAGCTGGAACGATATGGCCAGACTTGTTCGCCGTTCTTGCAGCCGATCATATCGGCTACGAAGTTCTACCTGACGCTGCCGATCCTCCCCTACATGATGGGAGTCGAGCCGCCGCTAGAGTGCATCTACCCGCTGGGCTACTACCGGCCGGGCGATTGTGCTCCGTTCATCATCCCGCCGGTGCCGATCAGCTTGCGAGGTGCCTTGCTCGAGGCCGGCGTGTGGGTAGCAGGCGTGGCGCTGGTTCCGTAAGCGAATTGCAGAACGATGATTGCAGAATGATGAATGGTTGAACCCTGCATCGCACCGGCTCATCATTCATCATTTTGCACTCTGCGTTTCTTCACATCCCACATCTGCCCGTGCCGCACCATGGCGCGCCGCAACCGCCCGAGCGTGGTTGCGGTTGGCAGACTGGCAAGCTCGCCCCCTTCGCTGTGTGAGCAGCCGGAACGCTGAGCTGCTTCTCGACGCGCGTGCTACCGCAATCGGGGCAGGCCGGTTTCTCATTGGCACGCACCAACAGCTCAAAATGGTCGCCGCAGCCGGTGCAGGTATATTCGTAAAGGGGCATGATTAGCTCCGCGATCAAAGGATTCTCGCCCGTTCTAACGGGGACGATTGTATTTTAGCCGACCGCCAGGCGGCAGCCAATTCGACTCGCTCCGTCAGAGGAACGTCAGCGCCCCTATGCAATTTGCTGCTCGAAAAGCGGTACATCGGCTCTGGCGGTAGGTGTTGTTGCCGTAATGGCTACAATGCCGATCATGCCAATCCCAACTCTCAATCGCCGCCAGTCGCAGGAGGTTGATCGCCGCGCCGTGGCCGAATATGGCATGACCGGCCTGGTGCTGATGGAGAATGCCGGGCGCGGAGTGGTTGATGTCTTGTATCAGATCGGCATCGCGGGCCCGGTCGTTGTCTGTTGTGGCCGCGGCAACAACGGCGGTGACGGTTTCGTGATCGCTCGACATCTAGACCTGCGTGGCCATCAGGTTCGCGTTGGCCTGTGGTGCGACCCAGGCACGCTGCAAGGGGACGCCGCCGCCAATTATGCGATCTTGGCGCATAGCGACGTACCGATCGAGGTGTTTACTGGCCCTCATGATGCTGGGCGCTTGGCGACATTTCTCAAAGGGGCGGGCTGGATTGTCGACGCTCTATTGGGGACGGGGTCGCATGGTGATCCAAGGCCGCCGCTGGATGCTGTGATCGATCAGCTCAACGCGCATCCGGCCGCGAAGTTGGCAGTTGATCTACCAAGCGGACTCGATTGTGACACAGGCCTGGCCTCGCGACATACCATTCGTGGTTTGCACACCTGCACATTCGTTGCGCAGAAGCCAGGCTTTCTTCAGCCCAGTGCCGTGGCATACACCGGCAAGGTTCACGTACTCGATATTGGCGCCCCGCGCCGATTGATCGACGAATGCCTGGCCGCGGCGCGAGTGGAAAACCGTTCGCATTGAACCTTCGGCATCCGGCCTTTCTGCCCCGGTTGGCGGGCGCCGGGATTAGGCATACGATACGGCATGGCACTGCTTCTCGCGGTTGCTGTTCATGTCGCCTTTCCTTTCCCGCCTTCGATTCACTTGCCATGGCCAAATCGCGTTCTCCACGTCAGGCATCATTACCAGGAATGGAAGATGATGCGCCGCCGAAGCGAGTGACAACCGCTCCGCAATCAGTGTTCGAAAGCGACGCGGATGTGAGTGCAACAGGTGACGGCGCATTTGACGCAGATGATTGTGACCCGGTCTCCCTTCTGTCGCCGGACGGACCAACGGTGCCGCCGGACCTGACAGGCAAGACCGTTTACGCGATCGATGCCAATTCGCTGATCTTTCAGGTCTTTCACGCGATCCCGGAAATGACCAGTCCGCGCGGCGAGCCGGTGAACGCGGTGTTCGGTTTTACACGCGACCTGTTGTTCTTGCTCGAAAAGAAGAAGCCCGACTATTTGTTTTGCGCGTTCGATATGTCAGGCCCGACCTTTCGCCACGAGTTGTATGACGGCTACAAGGGGCAGCGCAGCGAAATGCCCAGCGAGCTACGACCGCAATTCCCATTGCTGCGTCGCATGATCGCAGCGCTCGGCATTCCCATTTTGGAACTCGAAGGCTTTGAGGCCGACGACGTGCTGGCGACGGTCGCCCGACTGACCCACGACGCCGGTGGCGAGTGCTACGTGGTGACTGGCGATAAGGATTGCCGGCAACTGATCACGGACCGCGTCGTGGTGTACAACGTTCGCAAGGACTTGATGTACGACGCCGGGGCGCTGGCAGCCGATTGGGGAATCCGGCCCGATCAGGTTGTCGACTATCAGGCCATCGTCGGCGATTCGGTCGACAATGTGCCGGGCATTCCGCTGATTGGTCCGAAGATCGCCCGTGAGCTGCTGAACAAATACGATACGCTCGAAGGCATCTTCAAACACGCCAGTGAAATTGCCGGCACCAAGCGCCGCGAGAATGTCATCGCCGGGCGCGAGCAAGCGCTCGTCAGTCGGCAACTGGTCCGGCTCGATACCAGCACGCCGATCGTGATTGACTGGCAGGCCGCACGTCGCGGTGCGTTCAATCCAGAACGTGCGCTGGCATTGTGCGCTGCCTTCGGCTTTCATCGCTTTGCCGAGCAGTTGCGCGCGGCGCAATCGTCCAGTGTGCCGAGCACCTGGCAAGGAAACTATCACACGATCGACGGGGCCGAAAAGTTCGCCGCATGGTTGCCGCAGTTAATGGCCCAATCGCGCATCGCAGTGCGCGTGATCGCGTCCGCAGGCCCGACGGTGCAGGCCGACGTGGCCGCGCTGGCCGTGGCCTGGACGCCCGGCGAAGCCTGGTATCTGCCGTTTGGCGCCGATGGGCTTGCCCGTGACACGACGCTCGGGGCGCTCAAATCATTTTTCGAAACCGAGGGCGTTGAAAAGATTTCGCGCGACTCGAAGCATGACACGATTTTGCTGGCCGGCGCCGGCATCGCGCCGCGCGGATTTGCCTTCGACACGATGTTGGCTAGCTATCTGCTCGATGCCGGTGAACGAAATCACACGCTTGGCGAGCTTTCGCAACGTTACCTCGATCATGCCATGACGCCCGTCGCGCAAGGGGATACGGCCGACGCGGCGGCGATTGCTCAGAGCATTGGCGAAGAGATCGACGTTACGCTACGGCTGGCGCCCCTTTTGACGAAACGTTTGCAAGAGGAGACGCTTGAGCGCTTGCTGGTGGATCTCGAGTTGCCGCTGGCCGTGGTACTGGCCGACATGGAGCGGATTGGCATTCGGGTCGACACCGATCGACTGGCGGCTTTGAGCGCTGACTTCGGCGAAAAAGTGTCGGCAGCGGAAAAAGAAATCTACGCTCTGGCTGGCCACGAGTTTAACGTCGCCTCGCCGAAGCAATTGCAGCAGGTGTTATTCACCGAGCAAAAGCTGCCAGCTTTACGGCGCACCAAATCAGGCCCCAGCACGGATGCCAGCGTGCTCGAAGAACTCGCAGCGCAACATCCGCTGCCAGCCAAGATCATCGAGTTTCGTCAGTACTCGAAATTGAAGAACACCTATGTCGACGCGCTGCCGACGCTTGTGACTCCGCGGACCGGCCGCGTACACACCACGTTTCAGCAAGCGGTCGCCGCTACGGGGCGATTAGGTTCGAGCGATCCGAACTTGCAGAACATTCCCATCCGTACGCGGGAAGGGCGCGACATACGCTCGGCGTTTCTGCCCGGCCCGGCCGACTGGCGTTTGCTCGCGGCAGATTACTCGCAAATCGAGTTGCGTGTGCTGGCGCATTTCTCAGGTGATGAAACATTGTGCGCGGCGTTTGCGCGTGGCGACGATATCCACGCGCAAGTAGCGTCCGAGGTCTTTGGCGTGGCGGCAAACGGAGTCACGTCCGAGATGCGGCGCCGCGCCAAGGCGGTCAACTTCGGCGTGCTATACGGCCAAAGCGCATTCGGCCTGGCTAACAGCCTGGACATCGAACAGGACGAGGCTGCACATTTCATCGCCGCCTATTTCGAACGCTATTCTGGCGTCGATGAATTCCTGGCAAAAATACTGGAAGGATGTCGGGTAAATGGGTATGTTAAAACGATCCTGGGGCGCAAAAGAGCAATTCGCGGCGTCCGACCTGATGCCCCTCGGCAACGGAACCTGCCCGAGCGGACAGCCATCAATACCGTAATCCAAGGTTCAGCGGCCGACTTGATCAAGCTGGCCATGCTGGCGGTGCATAGCCGGCTGCGCGAGCGCGGATTATCAGCGCGACTGTTGTTGCAGATTCATGATGAATTATTGTTCGAGGCGCCGGCCGGGGAGCTGGAACCGCTCGCGGAACTGGTGCGCGAGGAGATGGCCGGCGTGATGGCGCTCGCAGTGCCGCTGGTCGTGGATGTAAAGACGGGGATGAATTGGGCCCAGACCGAGCCATGGTCGGCTGCCGGCGAGGAGTTGCCGGGGATTGATCCGGATTTTTCCGACGCCTCGTAGCGATTTGCCGGGGTTAAATCAGCAAGAACGTTCGCAGCCAACGTCTTTCGAAGCAGAGGTCATGCAAAGCCCACGTAGCGACAGTTGCGCCAAAGAGAAAGCGATACTTTTTTGCGGTGGCCCCGTTTAGGGATTGGTGCATCGTGCGAGTGATTGGCCTGGTGGGGGGCATTGCTAGCGGAAAGAGCCTGGTTGCTCGACAGTTGGTAGAATTAGGAGCCGGTTGGCTCGATGCCGATCGGGCCGGACACGAGGTCCTGGAACAGGAGGAGGTCAAGCAGGCGATCCGTGAGCGCTTCGGTAGCGAAGTCTTCACGCCAGATGGCCAGCTCTCGCGGCCGGCGATTGGCCGGCGCGTCTTTGGCAGCGAAGGAGCGGCCGAGGACCGGCGATTCTTGGAACAACTGACCCATCCTCGCATCGGCGAATTGCTAGGCCGGCAGGCCGCGGCGCTGGAGGAGGAAGGGAAGCAAATATTAGTGCTAGATGCACCATTGTTGATGGAAGCTGGTTGGAACAAATTTTGCGAGAAAACGGTTTTCGTCGAGGCCCCGCGTGAGGTACGATTACAAAGAGCACGAGGGCGCGGTTGGAGCGACGCGGAATTTGCCGCACGCGAAGCCGCGCAGCAGTCATTGGACGTGAAGCGCAATCGCGCCGATGTGGTCCTTGATAACTCCGGTTCGGCGGAAGCCACTCGCGAGCAAGTCAAGCATCTTTGGCATTCGCTTAACGGCTGATTGAACTGCACGTCGCCAAACCCCGTCTTGCCCGCCCGCGCCTGAGCACGAATCCCTAAAGACCCATCGATTCAGATTCGCGTTCGAATGTTCGAAGAGTGACTGTCCGCAGCGATCGTCCACTCGCCACTTCAGTAGGTATTTGATCCCCGCCGCAGGCGCCTTCAGCGCGTCCGCATACTGGTTCTTATCCGGAGCATGCGTCTCATGTCGGAAACACGACAACCCCGCGTCACGAAGACCAAACCGCCGCTCGCTGACGAGAAGAGTTACGTCACGGACACGGCCGAGATGGAAGCCGAGCCCCTCTCGCTGGCCGAAGAAATCGCCGAAGAAGTCGCCCTGGGGGGAGACGATACGCACGACCGGTACGAGCAAATCAAGCACGGCGATATTCATATTGCCGAATTGCAGCGGATGAGCATGCCGCAACTGATCGAGCAGGCACGCCGCGAGAATCTCACCGAGCTGACGGGCATCAAGAAGCAGGACCTGATCTTCAAGATCCTGAAAGAGCGCGTGAAGCTCAACGGACTAATGTTCGGCGAGGGGACGCTGGAAGTACTGCCCGACGGGTTCGGCTTCTTGCGTAGCCCGGATTACCACTATCTCTCCTGCCCGGACGATATTTACGTTTCGCCCAGCCAGATTCGCCGCTTCGGTCTGCGCACCGGGGCCACGGTATCCGGCCAGATACGCCCGCCGAAGGAAAACGAACGTTACTTCGCGTTGCTACGGGTCGAGGCCATCAACTATCAGGATCCGAACCTGGTTTCCGAGCGCGTGTCGTTCGACGAACTGACACCGCTGCATCCCGACAAGCGCGTGGTGCTCGAGGCGGCCGCCGACGAAGTCAACATGCGGGTCGTCGACCTGATCGTGCCGATTGGCTTCGGTCAGCGCGGCTTGATCGTCAGCCCGCCCCGCGCCGGCAAGACAATTCTTTTACAGAAGATGGCCAAGAGCGTATTGATCAATCACCCCGAGGTGTACGTGATCATGCTCTTGATCGACGAGCGCCCCGAAGAAGTCACGGACATGGAACGTCAGGTGAAGGGGCCGAACTGCGAAGTGATCAGCTCGACGTTCGACGAACCTTCGGCCCGGCACTTGCAAGTTTCGGAAATGGTGATCGAAAAGGCCAAGCGGATGGTCGAGTACGGCCACGACGTGGTTATCTTCCTCGATTCCATCACACGGCTGGCCCGCGCCTGGAATGCCGAGGTGCCGCACTCGGGCAAGATTCTCTCCGGCGGCGTTGACGCCAACGCCTTGCAGCGTCCGAAGCGCTTCTTCGGCGCGGCCCGTAAGGTCGAAGAGGGAGGCTCGTTGACGATTATCGCCACGGCCCTGGTCGACACCGGCAGCAAGATGGACGAAGTGATCTTCGAAGAGTTCAAAGGTACCGGCAATCTGGAAGTCGTGCTCGACCGCAAGCTGGTCGACAAGCGCATCTGGCCGGCTATCGACGTCAATCGCAGTGGCACGCGCCGCGAGGAGATGTTGATGGACCCCGAAGAACATCGCCGTGTCTGCATTCTGCGCCGCGTGCTCAACGACATGAACCCGACCGAGGCTATGGAGCTGTTGGTTAATCGGCTGTCGAAGACCAAGAGCAACGCCGAGTTCTTGATGAGCATGAACTTGAAGTAGCAGGCCGAATGGCCCGCGCCATCGTATGGTGCCGAATGGGCACCAAGATCGCGAGCCGTCCCTCGCTTCCGTTTCCCTCGGCCGTAGTTGGCCACGTTTAAACCTTGGCTGAAGTGAGTGTGATGCCTCAGACCTTTCGTGGTGAAACGAAACCGACTGCTGCCGCGATCGCGATCGTGGTTTCGCGCTACAACGAATCCGTAACGGGTCGGTTATTGTCCGGAGCGATCGAAACGCTCACCCGGCACGGCATCGCGGATAAACAGATCTCGGTGGCCTGGGTACCCGGCGCCTTTGAATTGCCTGTGGTCGCCGCACGCCTGGCCGGCAGCGAGCGTTACGGCGCCGTGATTTGCCTGGGCGCCGTCATTCGCGGCGAGACCACGCACGACCAGCACATCAATCGGGCCGTCAGCCTGGAATTGGCAGGGCTATCGGTGCGGACCGGCGTTCCGGTATTATTTGGCCTGCTGACCTGCGAGAGCCTGGAGCAAGCGATCCATCGCTCGGGCGGCAACGTAGGCAACAAGGGCTGCGATTGCGCCGAGGCAGCCCTGGAGATGATTCATTTGCTGGGCCAGTTGCCGCGCTAGCAAGAGACCGCTAGGGCCGGCATTAAAGATGAATGCCGTTTTGATAGGCAAGAGCCTGGCCGCCCGCGGCGCGTCAGCCGTGTAGTCACCGAGAGTTGTGTCCGTCGTCCCTGGTCGAAAAGTTTGCCATGACACGTCGTAGTCGAGCCCGTGAAGTCGTCTTGCAGGTGTTGTTTCAGGACGACCTGAATCCGGCCCCCAACCCCATCGCCGCTGACGAATTTCTGCAATTGCGTTTGCAAGGGGACGAGTTGCTCGAGTTCGCGCGCAGCCTGTTGGCGGGCGTGCGCCGCAATCAAGGGGAGCTCGATCAGCTCTTGTCGCGGACAGCCGACAATTGGAGCCTGGAACGAATGGCGGCCACGGATCGCAACGTGCTGCGGTTGGGCGCATTCGAGATTCTGTATACGGCCACGCCCGGTCGTGTCGCGATCAACGAGGCGGTGGAGTTGGCCAAACGTTTCGGCTCGGCCCACAGCGCGCAATTCGTGAACGGCATTCTTGATCGCTTCCTGGCGGGACATCGCGAGGAAAAGTCGAGCTGACCTAATGCGCAGGATGAGCACGAACGGCGAGCGATTGACGCAAGCGAGTGTTTGGCCACTCACGACGCGGGACCTTCTCGCTCTGCTCACGGCACTGGCTTTGGTGCTCGCTATCCCGGCTTCGCAATTGAAATCGCCGGCGATCGCGTTTACGGTTTTTTCGATAGTCACGCTACCGCTGTTAGTCGTCGCGCTCGCGGCACCCGCGGCCTGGCGTCTTCTGAAAGCACGGGCGGAAGCCGGTAGCGATCCGCCTGCGGATATCGGTCACGAGCGCTTCGCGTTCAAGTATGGATTACTGGCGTCCGCGCCCTACGCGACATTTTGGATGATGGGCATTCTCTACCCCATCGCCGCTGCGGACGCCGCACCAAAGTTCCTCGCATCTGTGTACGTGTTGATTGGATTTATCGCCGCCTTGTCGTGTTTGCCGCTGTTGCTGGCATTGATCTATTCGTTGGAAGCGTTTTGGGGGCGCCGCATCAATTTGCCGCTCTTGGTAATGCGGATAACGGTCCTGCTAATGTACCTCTGTCTGCTGACCATCCTGATCTTGTGCATGGTCGGGATGGACTACTGACGCTCGTAAGCTCGGCGACACGAGCAAGTAGAAGGGATAAGCGGATAGTCTCGGCCGTTTTTGACCGAATATGGTGAGAAGCAGATGGCGAGAATCGAAGCGATATCACCGACCGCATACTTACAAGCAAAGCCCAGGTGGCAATTCAGCATTAGATCTTTTCTACTGCTAACAGGTATCATCGCCCTCGTGATCGCCCACTGGCCGGTTCGCGAACAATCGTGGCAATTGCAAGCGGCGTTCGCGGCGCTAACCTCGGCGCTTCTTGTTACGGTCTGTTTGGCGCTCCCGGCCTGGCGAATCGCGCAAAGGCGTTGGAACCGACAAGCGGAACAGGGGGAAGTGTCACCCGTCACGAACGAGAGGACGGCACTCGGATTCGGTCTCGGCTCGATGCTGACGTACGGCCCGCTCTTGCTTGTTGCCTTGATCGCTCCTCATCCGGCTACCAATCCGCTGGTCCAAGGCGTTAGGCTGAGTGTTGTTGTTTTTGCCGTCGCGCTATGGCCATTAATCGTTTTCGCGTTGAGTCTTTCGTTTGTAACTTTTTGGGGAGCGGTGAAGAATCCGCCGCTGTTTGTCCTGCTGGTGATCGGCTTGCTGGCGAACGTCGTATTAGTCTGGGCCGCTATCGAGGCCATTGCCGGCTTGGACTGATTCCCGTAAGCTCGGCTCCGGCCGCATGCCGATTGCTTTCATATTGGCTCTACATCCCTCTAAGTAGCTTGAAGATGGGTTTTCTCGACCGGTTCAAGAAGAAGTCCGACGCACCGCCGCCTGCGGCAACGCCTGCTGCGGACCCCGCGAAAGCAGAGCCGGCCGCGCAGCAGCCCCCCGCCGCGCCCGCTGACGAACCGACGGTGCGCGTCGGCCCCGCCGACAAGACCGTTCTGGCGCCCGCAGCCGGGGCCGCACCTCCGGCTGAGAAGCAGTCTGCTCCGCCAGCTGAGAAACAGCCCGCACCGGCGCCTGCCGCCAAGACCCCCGCGGTGCCTCCCCCCGCCCCGCCCAGAACTCCGCCGCCCCCCGAGCCGGCTCCCGCTGCCGAGCCGCCGAAGAAAGGGGGTTTCTTTGCCAAGATTCGCGAAGGGCTGAAGAAGACCACGCGGATCCTCAACACCGATATTCGCGATCTCTTCAAAAGCGAGGGGCGTCTGGTCGACGATGCCTTTCTGGACGAGCTGCTCGAGATCTTGATCAAGACCGACATGGGGGTCGTCGCGTCGCAGCAGGCGATCGACCAGGTGCGCACCGATTTCCGTGGCCGCGTCGTTCACATTGAGGACGTCGTCGGCACCTTGAAAAGCAAGTTCAAGGAACTGCTCAAGCAGCCTGAGGAGCCAATCCGCTTCGCAGCCACCGGCACAACCGTGATTATGGTGGCGGGCGTCAACGGCGCTGGCAAAACGACATCGATCGCGAAGCTGGCGCGGACCTTCATCGGACAGGGAAAGAAGGTCGTTCTGGGCGCGGGCGACACCTTCCGCGCCGCGGCGGTCGAACAATTGACCGTGTGGGCCGGTCGCTTGGGGGCGGAAATCGTCACCGGCGAAGCCAAGAGCGATCCGGCTAGCGTTGCCCATCGTGCCGTCGCGCACGCGGTGGAGACAGGCGCCGATGTATGCATCGTCGACACGGCCGGTCGGCTGCAGACGCAGCAGAACCTGATGAAGGAACTCACGAAGATCCACAACGTCATCGGCAAGAAGGTGCCGGGTGCGCCGCACGAAGTGCTGCTGGTGCTCGACGCGACGACCGGGCAAAACGGTATCAGCCAGGCCAAGAGTTTCAGCGAAGCCGTGCAGTGTACCGGAATCGTGTTGGCAAAAATCGATGGCACGGCCAAGGGGGGCGTCGTCATCGCCATCCGGCAGCAGGTCGGTCTGCCGGTGAAATATCTCGGCGTCGGCGAAAAGGCCGAAGACATGACCCTCTTCAATCCCGACCAATTCGTGGAAGCCATGTTCGAGGACTTGATGCCCTCGGGCAATGCATCGTAACCGGTCAACCCCTATTGTTTTGAGGGCTCATCGGCTGGCATCGGTAACGGCATTGAATGCAATGCCGCGGTCTGGCTGATTGAGATATCTCGACGACGCTCGTCGCTCTTGCATCGCGTAGGTCACTTCGAGCGCTATCGGCAATGGCGTCAGCCTATAATCCAAGGATGCCAGCTCCAAACGTCACACGCCGACGATCCTGGTTCAGCTTCAGCCTCGGAGCGTTTCTGCTACTAATTGCAGCGTTGGCGCTCGGGATGGGGTGGTTCATCAGTCCGCGGTTTGAGCAGCAGCGTATAGTCAGAGAATTGCTCGAGCGGTTTCCAAATGCATCGATCGGATTTCAGCATCAGATCGACGCACTTTACTTGCACGTCAAACCAACGCCACCAGGACCAGCGTGGCTAAGACGCATCGTAGGAAACGAATTCTTTGCCCGGGTTGAAGTGGTCACTATCTTCAACCCGGAACTCAACGATCACACACTAGCACAGATCGCACGTCTCCAAAATTTACGTCGCCTCAATATTCAGTCTGATCGGATAACTGATTTCGGTGTCTCATATATTGGTCAATTGAACAATCTCAAAGAATTGCAGGTCTATTCAGATGCTGTAACCGATGCCACCTTAGATCAATTAACGCGGTTGACTAACCTACGGAAACTGACGCTCTCGTGTCATAACCTTACTGATGCTGGTCTATCAGCGGTTGGCCGCTTGGGCCGTTTAGAATCTCTACGTATTTTTAACTCCCATATTTCAGGACACGGATTTGAGCATCTGAGATCGCTCAATAAGCTGCGCAAGCTTTTATTGCACTGTCCAAATCTGAACGACAATGGACTCAATAACTTAGAGTCACTTCCTAACCTTGAATCGCTCTATATTAGATCGGACGAAGTTACTGATACCGGCCTTTTAGCGTTATCGCGATTAAAGCGGCTAACAATTATTGAGATCTTCAATGAACGAATTACAGATGAGGGCCTACACTACCTTGCCGGTGCTTCACAGCTCGAATTTCTTTCGCTCGACAGTCCCTTGATTACCGATGAGGGATTACTTCAGCTACAGCATATTCCCAATCTCAAAGAGATATCCTTCCGGAGTCACCGCGTTACAGCCGAGGGGGTTCGGCTATTCAAAAAGTCCATGCCGAGTACTGTTATTAGTGTGCCCGCATTGCCCTAGCAGCGTGTTCACGTATTCAGCTGGCGGTGTCGTCCCTTCGTACCATGCTTTTTCCGCGGTACGTGGATAAAGCATGCGGCGTGTCAACCAAGATGCTCGTCGGTGCTTTGCCGCGCCATTGTACGCGGCTGTCGTCGGATGCATCCGTGTCGTGCATTCTTTTCATTGGTGAGAGTCAAGCACCCTTGCGGGCTGGTGTGAATACTGCATCGCGACGGTTGAGTACAGTTGGTCCTGGTTGACTGCGTTGCAAAGCCCTTGGATGCGGTTCAAAATGGCGCCCGCGGGCGGAGCTATATTTGCCAAGGGACATTTTGGAGGACCGGCCCGTGCGCTATACAGCATTATTCTTCTTGCTCGTCTCTCTCGTCACGGTCGCGCCCGATGCCTCGAGCGCCATTGCCGCCGACGAACTATCGAAGCGCATCGAAGCCATCGTCGACGCGCCCGAGTTCAAGCATGCCCATTGGGGGCTGCTGATCGTCGACATGGAGTCGGGGGACACGCTCTACGAACGATCGGCCGATAAGCTTTTTGCCCCCGCCTCGACGACGAAGTTGTTTTCCGTGGCAACCGCACTCGACGAACTGGGGGCGGATTTTCGCTTCGAGACGCCGGTGTACGCCGATGGCGAGATCGACAAGGACGGTCGACTGGACGGCAATCTGGTACTCGTGGCCAGCGGCGACCTGACGATGGGGGGACGAACGGATGAAGCGGGGCGGATTGCCTTCGTCGATTCGGATCATACGTATGCCAACTTCAGTCGTTCGGCCGAGATCACGAAGCCCGATCCCTTGGCCGGCCTAAATGATATCGCCCAGCAAGTGCTGGCCGCGGGGATCAAGCACGTCGATGGGGACGTCGTAATCGACGACCGGCTATTCGATCAGGCCGAAGGAACCGGTAGCGGGCCGGACTTATTGACGCCTATCATCGTCAATGACAATTTGATCGACGTGCGTGTGACGCCGACCGAGGCCGGTCAGCCGGCCAAGTTCGAGTGGCGGCCGCAAACGTCGGCCGTGCATGTGGACGTGCAGGTCGACACGGTGAGCTCCGACGAAGAGACGCACGTCGACATTGTCTCGCCGGCAGAGAACGTCGTGATCGTCCGCGGCCAGATCAAGGCCGCGGATAAGCCCATCGTGCGAATTCACGAAGTTGCTGATCCAGCATCGTTTGCGCGGGCGCTATTGATCGAGGCGTTACGCCGGGCTGGCGTAACCGTCGAAGCGTCGCCGTTTGAGTCGAACGACGAAGACGAACTGCCCGAGCCCGAGGACTATGCGTCGTTGAAGCGCTTGGCGCTATTGAAATCGCCACCGTTCGCCGAATCAGCGAAGCTGATTTTGAAGGTCAGTCACAACTTGCACGCCAGCACGCTCCCCTTGATCGTGGCGTCGCGGCATGGGGAACGTAGTTTGGCAGCCGGATTGCATCGGCAGCATGATTTTCTGGCCCGTGCCGGTGTCGACGTCGATGCAATCTCGTTCGGCGGAGGTGCCGGAGGGGATCGGGCGGACTACACGACGCCGCGCGTGACGGTGCAACTGCTGCGTTATATGGCCACTCGCCCCGATTTTCCGATCTATCGTGACGCGTTGCCGGTTTTGGGAGGAGACGGCACCCTGGCTACCGCGGTCGGCAAGGACAGCCCGGCGCGCGACAAATTTCACGCGAAGACAGGCACGCTGATCTGGACGAACACCATGAATCGCACGTCGTTGCTCAATAGCAAGGCGCTGGCCGGCTACGGCACGACGGGCTCCGGCAAGCGCGTGGCCCTGTCGCTCGTGGTCAATCAGGTGCAACTCGCCAAGAGCGAAGAGCGTGACCGCATCGGTCAGGTTCTCGGCAAAATCTGCGAAGCCATTGTCGAACAGTAGATGGTAGGCAGTAGGCAGAGGGCAGTGAAGAAGTGCTGAATGCCAAGTGCGGCAAGCAATTGGCTGGCTCGCCGCGCTGCTTCTGCAGAGCCGCAATCTTGAGTTCATCATTCACCACTCCGCACGCCGCATTTCCTCACTGCCTACGGCCCTCTGCCGACTGCCCACTACGTAAGGTATTTCTTCGGCACTTCCGCGCCCGCCACGTAGTTCAGCTTGCCGAGCTTGCACATTTGGTAAACGTTGATGCGGAAGTCGGGGCAGGTGCTGACGAAACAGTAGGCGTCCGTCGGCGAGAAGCCGTAATCCGCGATTAGCCAATCCATCAGGTTCACCGTGGCCGTCTCGACTGCGATCTCTAGCGGGCGAAAGGCATGCAGTGAAATGATCGAGTCCGGCTTCTCGATACGCATCCACGGAATCCGTTTCTGCTTGATCACTTCGAGCTTCAGCCGCACGGTCGATTTTGTCTCGGCCGCGGTGCCGGTGAACTCGGTGTCTCCTTGGCTGGCGTGTACGTCCCCCAAGTAGAACAGCGCGCCTGGGTGAAACACGGGGATGAAAATGCGATTGCCAGGCGCAGCATCGCGAATGTCCAGATTGCCACCCCATTCTCCTTGCCCATCGACGCTCGTGGTCACCTCACGGTCCGGCGCGACGCCTAGCGTGCCCACAAACGGCGTCAGCGGCCAGGTAATCCGGTCGTTGAATTTCAAGGTGCCGTCACGCATCGTGCCGCTGGTGCCTGGCGCGTGACGAAAGATGCGCGTCGTGTACTCGGCTGACAGCTCAGGCCAGCGCGTCGATTCGCCCAGCGGACCGCGGCGCGGGCCGACGGCGATCCACGAGTAATCATCGACGACGATCTCGTCGATTGTCACTACCAGGACGTCGCCGCGTTCCGCCCCCGCAACCCAGACTGGGCCGCCGATTGGGTTGGCCATCGGCGGAGAACGATCGAATCCGGGGCGCCGCCCGGGCACCGCCTTGTCATCTTCGCTACGGAAGTACCCGGTGCTGGCGTCGTAGGTTTCGATCTCGAACGTCTCGCCCGACTCGACCTTTAGCAGCGGCGCGTCCTGAAAATTGAAGGCGTATTTTCTCGCTTGCTCGCGTTCGATGCGTTGCACGGTGTTTTCTCCAGCAGCGGTTCTAAGCATATGGCGCACGGAGGAGCGCGCGACGCTGCCATGATATGCCGTGGGAAGCGTCCCCGAAAGAAACGTATCGGGCGACCGCAGAGAGCAGGAGCTTTTCGTGCCCGGTAGCTTTGTACCTGGCGAGATCCTGTGAGAGATTCCCGCTCACCTGCCGCCTAGTCGACGCTTCACGCGTCGCCTGTCAGGGAGTGAGGTCAAGAATCCAAACGCTTATCGCACAATCCTGACGCGTGATTCGCTGGTCATCATATCGTAGACGTCTTCGATGTCGCGCGGGCTCAGGCGGATGCAGCCCCGCGATTCGGCCAGGCCGATGCTGTTCGGATCATTCGTGCCGTGAATGCCGAAATGGTCATCCAGGCCGATCCAAAACTTGCCCAGCGGGTTGGTCGGATCGTTGGCATCGATCACTTTGTCCGGCCCGTAATACGTCGGATTCGGGGTCTTCGTCTTGACGGCGAACTCCCCTTCGGGCGTTGTCTGATCGGCGCCGATGCCGATCGGGAATTGCCCGGCAAAGCGCCCGCCCAGCATCATGGTCAACTGCCGCGTGCTCTTGTTGATCGTGGCGTCGAACGGTCCCTGTACGACCTTCAGCTTATCGCCCGGTCGCAGTTGGTTCGGATCGGCAATCCCATTGATCTTGGCCAGGATCTGCGCCGGCACGCGATAATGCTGGGCCACGCGGTCCAAGGTATCGCCAGGCTGCACCTCGTAGGCCGGCAGCAGCAAATGTTCCTGCGAATAGATGACCGTGCCCGCCAATTGGTTCAACAGCGGCATCAACTGTTGATGCTCGGGTGGCGATAGGCGTGGATCGTCGTACCAGCGCGAGAGTAGCAACAAGGCGGGATCGAGGCGATTCTCGGCCAGTAGCGCTTGCGACGCTGCGAAGTCGGTGGCGAATGTGCTCTCCGGCAAGTCGCTGGCCGGAGGAACTTCGCCCACGGGCGGAGCCAACATGGCGCCGTCACCCGTCGGTGCCTGGCGATAGTCGACGCCTTGCGTTGCCGGATCGTGAATCGGCGGTTGCGACATTTCGGCCGTCACTTCGGATCCGACCGGCGGCATCTCGGGATTACCCGGACCGACGTTCGGCGAGACAAACGGCGGAGCGGCGCCGGAATCTTGTGTCGAAGGAGGAGCACTGAACGGCGGGGCTTCCACGGCGGTGGCCGTTTGCGGCTGCACGACTTGCGGTGCAGCTTGCGCTGGGGGTGCGGCGCCCAGGATGGCCGGCGGACCCGACGCTGCGCCGTCGCTCGGCGGCAGTTCGATCTGCGGTCCACCTTGCCAATCTTCCGCAACGACACCGGGCGGTGGTTCCACGTCACGCGCACCCGTCAGCGCGACATACACGCCATAGGCAACCGCCGAAAGTACGGCGACAATGAGGAGTGTTTTAAAGGCCTGCACCGTCGTTCTCCTGGAGATCCCGTTGTGGACCGTGGCGGCGCGGTCAGCCGCGATGGTTTGAATGCGGCAGAATTTTGCGATCGAATGACCGCTTTCTGCGATCGCCGTAACCCGCTGTACCGCATGGCAAATTGCGGCAAGATCATAGGACAAGTCGTCTTCTGACGCTATGTCAGCCGCGAGGGGTCAACCCCGTTGTTCTTTATATCGGTATGAAGAGCGGGAGCACTGGGTACGAGTTCGCCGAGGCGACCGGTGGCATCATTTCGTCCAACGATGCGGCGAAGAACGTGATTTGGGCAAACATTGAAATTGCCCAGTTTGGCGCTTCGTTCCAGCGCGATCATTCGCGCTCATGCGGCGCGGGTTTGCTAGCAGCTTGCTGCGCCTTTCCCTCGCGCAGGCGGATCCGAATTTTTTTCAGCCGTTCGGCCAATTCGGATTCGAAACCGCGTGGCACTGGTCGGTAGTATTCGCGCTCGACTCCCAGGTAGTCTTGTGCCGCCACGGCATCCGGCGCGTTGTGCGCGTACTCGTAGCTTTCGCCGTGCCCCAACCGCTTCGCTCCGGAATAATGGCTGTCTTTCAGATGGACCGGCACCGGCAGCAGGCGACCCGTTTTAACGTCGGCGCGCGCTTCCGAGATTCCTACCGTGGCAGCGTTCGACTTCGGCGCGCAGGCCAGATATGTGACCGCCTGCGCCAGCGGCAACTGGCATTCCGGTAGGCCCACGAATTCGGTCGCTTGCATCGCGGCCACGGCCAGCGGCAGCGCGTGCGGGTCGGCATTGCCGATGTCTTCACTGGCCGCGATCACGATCCGCCTGGCCAGAAAGCGCACGTCCTCGCCTGCCTCGAGCATTTGTGCCAGCCAATACAGTGCTGCGTCAGGGTCGCTGCCGCGGATGCTCTTGATCAGCGCGCTCGCTGCGTCGTAATGAGCGTCCCCCGTCCGGTCGTACGCCACGGCTTTGCGCTGCACGGATTCTTCGGCAAGTGATCTCGTAAATATCAGCGGTCGCGAATTGCTCGAAAGCACGCCGACCTCAAGCGCCGACAGGGCCCGGCGCGCGTCGCCGTCGCTTATTTCGGCCAGGAACTCGAGAGCATCATCCTCGAGCCGCACGTCTTCAGAGCCCAGGCCGCGCTCCTTGTCCGCTAATGCACTGCGCAGGACCTGCTTGATATCGTCCACCGACAACGCCTCGAACTGAAAAACACGGCTGCGGCTCACGAGCGCGCTATTGATAGCGAAAAATGGATTTTGCGTCGTCGCACCCACCAGGATCACGATGCCTTCTTCGACATCCGGCAGCAGCACGTCTTGCTGCGCGCGATTGAAGCGATGGATCTCGTCGACAAAGAGCAGCGTTTTGTTGCCGCCGCCCGATAGTCGATCGCGGGCGCCATCCAGTGTTTCTCGCAGTTCCTTCACGCCGCTCGTGACCGCATTGAGTTGAACGAAAGCGCTTTTGCTTTCCGCGGCGAGCAGACGCGCGAGCGTCGTCTTGCCCGTGCCGGGAGGGCCGTAAAAGATGACCGAGCCCAGGCGATCGGCCTTCAGTAACCGGTTCAGCAATTTTCCTTCTCCCAAGAACTGGCGCTGGCCCACGAATTCAGCCAGCGTGCGGGGGCGCATGCGCGCGGCCAGGGGCTGCGCCCGCCGGCGATTCTGTGCTTCGCCCGCTTCGAACAGAGAAGGTCCGCGATTAGGCTTCATACGGATTGTCGTCGCGCGAGAAGGTCAACAATTGGGCGCCCACCGAGAGCCAGGGCATTATATACCGCTGGCGTGTCCGCGCGACCTGGGCTACAAGCCTTCGTCAGGCGGCCGGCTGCGGATACGTGACCAGGGCCGGACTGCCGCGCCGTTTCTTGACCACGGCAAACTCCGTGAGCTCATGCGGCGTCGCCTTGGTCGCGCTCATCAAGTGCTTCACAGGGATGACACGCGTGACCTCGGCATCGGCAATCATCCGGCGATGGCAGCGCCACCAGACTGCTTCGGAGCACATGATGCAAGTGCGAGATTTGCGTCGCAGCGCGTTCAACTCAGCCAGGCCCTGCTCGAAATCATCGCTCTGCATATAGTCGGCGTATCCCCGGAAGCTGGAATTTTGCCACCCAGCGTTGACGGAATCCTTCTTCGCCCGTCGTAGCCCACCGAGCGCCGGCAGGTGAACGTATTCGATGCCAGCTTTCGGAAGGGCCCGAGTCATGCGTGCCTTGGCAAACCACGGAAAGGCGCGCGACTGCGGAACGGTGCGCACGTCGACCAATGTTTCGATTTTCCAGGCCTGCAGAATTGCGACAAACTCTTCCCACGGGTGCGTTGAATGCCCGATCGTGAAGAGAGTTCGCTGAGCCATTGCTTTGCCCGGAAAGGTAGTCGAAAACTGCTGAGACCAATTCACGTCTAGAACAGACTCATTTGACCGGACGACGGCCGCGGCGGTCGAAACAACGACGTGTCGAGCGGCGCGAGCGGCCGATCGAGACCGTGCTTCGCGCGAAAGACTTGAAACGTCTGCTTGATTTGTTCGGCGTATTTACCGCGGCCGCGCTGCCGCTCGGCAAAACCAGACCGGTACATCGCCCCGCCGCGCGTCGAGCGGATGCGCGTTTCGATCCGTGACACGGCATCAGGGCGGTGCGTGGCCAGCCAATCCCGGAAGACTGGTTCCACGGCCAGCGGCAGTCGCAACAAAACATAGCTCGCGTGCTGCGCGCCGGCCCGGGCGGCCGCGGCCAGGATCGCTGGCATTTCGTGATCGTTCAATCCAGGAATGATCGGTGCGACCATGACTCCCACCGGCACACCGGCCTCGGCCAGGCGTCGTACGACGGCCAATCGCGCGGCAGGGCGCGACGTGCGCGGTTCCAGCGAACCGCAGAGCTCGTTGTCGAGCGTGGTAATGCTGATGTGGACATGAACCAGGTTTTGCCGCCCCAGCTCGGTGAGAATGTCGAGATCGCGTCCGACGAGCGCATTTTTCGTGATGATACCGCAACATTGTTGCGCTTCGCTCATGACCTCCAGCAGGCCGCGCGTCAAACGCAACTTGCGCTCGATCGGTTGATAACAATCGGTGACGCCGGACATCGTGATCATTTCGCCTTGCCAGCTCGACTTTGCGAGCGCTGCCCGCAGTAGCGCCGGCGCGTCGTGCTTGACCATGACTTTGGTCTCGAAATCGAGCCCGGCGTTCATGCCCAGGTATTCGTGCGACGGCCGCGCATAGCAGTAGGCACACCCATGCTCGCAACCGCGATAGGCGTTGATACTGTAACGAAAGCTAATGTCGGGACTGTCGTTGGTGGCAAAAATCGATTGCGAACTGTCGGGCAAAAACTGCGTTGGCACGGCACGCCGGCCGTCGAGCGATTCGTCATCGGCTTCGAGATCGTCGAACTGCGATTCCAGATGCACCGCCTCGAAACGATTGGCCGGGCTGGTCGTCGCGCCACGACCGACCATCTTGGTGCGTTTTTCGTCCGACATGATCAATCTGACTTGTAACGCTTTGGAAGGAAGTCGGCTGTTGTTTCTTGACGGTCGATCCGAATTGTTCATGGCACATTATACCGCTGGTGCTCTCGGAAAAATCGACCTCGCGGGGATCGCTTCCACTAAGAGCGCAGAAAATCGAGCAAGGCGCGAAAAAAGTGGAATCAGCAACCGTGATCTGCTGCACTTTTCTTGCAGCCCGGGGTCAATGCATTCGAACGATGGGAACTCGGATGGCAGGAGAACGGATCCTCCGCAGATTGCGCAGAGGGACGCAGATTTGAGGACCGAAAAAGGATGGCCGCGCAGGGTGTGACAGATAACCTTGTTCAAGAATCGCGGACGCGCCTACGGCTTGCTTTTGCAATCTGCGTCATCTTGAGATCTGCGGATGAGTTCTTACTCGTCATCCAGACTCTTCAGTCGGAAGAAGATCATCCGCGTGGCGCATCGACGAACACAGATTCAGACTTGCGCGCAACTTGTCAAGCGTCAATAAATGTGATGTGCGCTCATGGTGACGCGCGTCGTGATGGCACCGTTGGGATGTGGCGAGGCGCGTCTGTCAAGAGCGAAAACGCTGGCGTCATGATTTGTCGGTAAACTCCGTTTGTCGCACGCGGAAGGTCGGCTTATAATGCGACTCGTTCGAGGTCGTGTGATCGTGCGCGGCGACTATGTTGTGGATTGAATCGCCGCGGCTAGAATCGCAGACGACAGATGTGCAGAAGCCCAAGGAATTGATGACGTGCTTTCCGTTCGACCAAAAGTCGCCGAGTTGGTATTCCAACTCTATGGAAGGTCGCTGCACCCCGAGTTGTTCGAAGTCTATAGCAGCCACACCGTCAAACGTGGCGGTTACGAGGCCACGATCAGCATCACCAGCGCTGGCCACATCGTTACCTGGCGGTACGACGGTCTGGTGCTGACCGAGGTTTGCACGTCGGCCCATCATCCGCTGCCGCAAAAGCGGCGCCTGCTGTCATACCGGCTGAAGGGGGAACGCAGCGATCGGATGGAATGCCGGGGCGGTGCCGCCTACCAGGTCAACTTCCAGTTGGAACCGGTCGAGCCCGAGGTCTTCTGGACTTTCCAGCAAGAGCTAGCATTCTCGGGCGAGCGGCAAGGCATGCTGCACCATTTCAATTCCAGCGGTCGCATGGCCCTGGGCGCGCTCAGTTACATCAACGTCGAGACGCGCAATCGCAGCCTGCTGGTCCAGGCCTTCCACACCTTTCCTGACGATTACGCGATCGTCAAAAGCCAGTCGCTCTACGAAGTACCGTAGACGGAATCGGCCACAGAGACGGCAATTAGCCACAGAGGTCTCAGAGACCACAGAGATGTCAGATTTCTTTACTAACGGCTGATCGACCCGCGTGGACTCTTCGCGATTCACCGGCGATGACGCCGCCAATAAAGGTGTCGACGCGCGAAAAACCGATTCACCTCGGTGTTCTCTGTGCCCTCGGTGGCAAGAACTGCATTAGCTCGGCAGCATATCGGCAATCGCTAATCGAGATAGCGCCGTGATATGTCGCCGTATGCGTCCACACGGCGATCACGCAAGAAGGGCCAGTGCGTCCGCACGACGTCGATCTTGTCGAGGTTGCATTCGACGATCAGCGTCTCTTCCGAGTCGTGGCTGGCCCGGGCCAGGATATTGCCGTTCGGATCGGCCATGAATGACGCGCCCCAGAATTGCAGATTGCCTTCCAGTCCGGTGCGGTTCGCCGCGGCCACGAAGACACCATTGGCGATCGCGTGGCTGCGCATCATCGTTTCCCACGCCGAATGCTGGCTCGCGCCGTACTCATCTTTTTCGGCCGGATGCCAACCGATGGCCGTGGGATAAAACAGGATTTGCGCCCCGGTTAGCGCGGTCAGCCGTGCCGCTTCGGGGTACCACTGGTCCCAGCAAACGCACGTCCCGATGCGCCCGTAGCGTGTGGGAAAGCTGGCAAAGCCCAGATCGCCCGGTGTGAAGTAGAACTTCTCGTAGTACAGCGGATCGTCCGGGATGTGCATCTTGCGGTACTTGCCCGCCACGCTGCCGTCGGCGTCGAAGATCAGTGCCGTATTGTGATACAGTCCGGGCGCGCGGCGCTCGAAGAACGAACCCACAACGACAACGCCGTGCCGCCGCGCGGCCTCGGCAATGCGTTCGGTCGTCGGCCCGGGGATCGGCTCTGCGTCGCTGAAGCGGGTGTGGTCCTCGCTTTGGCAAGGGTAAAGTCCGGCAAACAACTCTTGCAGGCAGACGATTTGCGCGCCGGCGCTCGCGGCCTCGGCAATGCGCGACACGGCTTTGGCCACATTCGCTTCTTGCGAGGCGACGCAGCTCATTTGCACAAGCGCGATCGATACCTTGGACGGCGACCGCGACGATCCTGACGTGGGTTGGCTGCTGTGATTCATGGTTCTCGGATGTTACCCTATCCGGCGCCGCGTGGGGAAGGACCCAAGGGCCGCAGCCCCTGGCGCGCCGGATGTGGCGGTGTGAATCATACGCAAGGAGCGGGCCAGAATTCATGAATCTCGCAAAGTTGCCGGGCCTGTTTATCACGGGTACCGACACCAACGTGGGCAAGACTTACGTCGCCGCGCGGATTGCCGCGGCGCTGACGGAAAAGGGGTTGCGCGTCGGCGTCTATAAGCCCGTGGCCAGTGGCTGTCCGACCATCGGGGGCGAGTTGGTCAGCGAAGACGCAGTCAGCCTGTGGAACGGCGCTGGCCGTCCGGGTGACCTTGCGCACGTCTGTCCGCAGCGATTTGCCGCGGCATTGGCGCCGCACCTGGCGGCGCGGGCAGGCGGCAAGGAAGTCTCGGCCGACCTGTTGCGTTCGGGCCTCGAATACTGGCGCGCGCGCAGCGATGTTTTGATCGTCGAAGGGGCCGGCGGACTGCTCTCGCCGTTGACCGATGACGAATACGTTGCCGACCTGGCGGCCGAACTCGGTTTCCCGCTAATTGTCGTGACCGACAATTCGCTGGGCACAATCAACCGCACGCTATCCACTCTGGTCGTCGCGGCTACCTGCGGCGATGAGCTGGATGTGGCTGGCGTAATCGTCAACGAACCGCACGAAGCCGGCGCCGATACGAGCGCGGCAACGAACCTGGCCGAGCTGCAGGCACGCTGCGTGCCGACCGTGCTAGGTCTTGTCCCCTGGCAGGGCAACCTGCCGCCAGATATCGACTGGCTGAACCTGGCGAAGCGAGGCTAGCGTTGCCGAACGATGGTTGGTTGCTCGCAAAGGACGGCCACAAAAAGCACAAAACTACACGAAAAGCGAAGTTGAGACAGACGGAGGATCAAATCGACGCTGCTTCCTCCGCTTGCTTCTGTAAATCTTTTTTCGTGCCTTTTCGTGTTTTTTGTAGCTCGTCTTTGCAGATGCTATGAACTCGCCACGGCCACCGGATGATGTTCGCGGCGACGCTCGGCCATGGCCGTGTCGATCGCGAGTTCCATCGTTACGCTCCAGCGACCTGACGCGTCGGGCGTCACGGTCCAGTGCGGTTGCACGACGACCGATTGATGCACCAGCTCGAAGCCCCCTTCGGACTGGCTGACCGTTTCCACCGGATAGGTCCAGATGTTGCTCGCGCGAGACGCTTTCCAACCGACGTCGATTCCCAAGTATTCGTCGACCAGACCCAGCGAGCGCGTGTCGTGCAAATCGAGATGCTCGCCCAGGTGCCCTAAGCGACGACCATCGCCGTCGTGGAAGAATCGATCGTCACAGTTGGACGGCAAACCGGCGAAATTGAATTCGACGGAGAAGTGGAATGACTGATCCGGCTGCAACCCTTCGATCATGTAGGCGATCTCGATCGTCGAGCTGCCGGCTTCGAGGGTCAGCCCTTTGGTGATTTTCAGCGACTGCCCCCAGGCGTTCCCCTGCCGCGACAGTTGCACCTGAATACGATTCGGGTTGCGCCGCAAGCGTGCGTCGTAAGCGCCGCTGGCGAAATCGCCGCGCTCCACGGCCTCGCCTGACGCAACAGCCGCCAGCGTGACGTCGTTGTCGTGAAAGTGATCGATCAGCGATTTGCGCGGCAGGTTGTCGTACTGCAAGCGCTCGTTCAAGCCGGGCTGCTTGAAAACCACGCGATCGTGAATGCTGCCTACGCCATCGGAACTCGCGTTCGGCCCGGCCAATACCTTGCGGTGATAGGCTTCGGGCTGGCGGGCGAGCGTGGCCAGCAGATTGTGGCAGATCGAACGGACGTCCAACTCATACATCAAGCCGCCGCGCCATGGCCGGATCAACGTCGCCAGTTTGTCATTGGCGAGGAAGACTTCCTGCCGAGCGTCGAGATTGAAATCGCCGACCACGGCCTCGATCCAGGTATCCTGGCGATCGGCCGCGCGATCCAGCAAATTGTCGGCTGCGATCAGCGAGCGATAAACGGCGTTACGCAAATGGGGCAGATAGATGCCGCCGAACGCACCATGCCAATAGCTGCAATTGCACTGGCCGCGGTACAACTCGCTGCGCGCCGCGTCGACCAGAGCACGGTCATGCCTTTTTTGCTCGGCCTCTTCCACGCGGCGGCTGATCATCAGCATGCGCGTGTACATCTCGTCGGCTTCGGGGTACTTCACTTTGAAGTTCCGCCAAAAGCCGCCCCGTACAAATTGCGATAGCACCGGCCAGCGTGGGTCGCTTTCCATGTCGTGCCGCACGCGCTCGTACTCCAAGAGCTGCGCGGTAGGCAGCGCCCATTCGGTCATTTCGCGATAGCTGCTGTCGGGCAGATAGATCTTGCCGTTCGGTGGCACGTTGTCGACCGCGTCGGCCAGCGTCGTGGTTTTGATCCAGCTTTCGTTGGCCACGAGCGCCTGGAAGAAGCGATCGAGCCAGCCATCCTCGTACACGTGCTTCTTTGTCTCGGGCCAGGTACCGAACTTCTCGCCATCGTCGCCGAACACGACCACGGCCTCGGGCCGGCGCTCGGCAATGCTGCGCAGATGGTCGATCGTCGCCTCGGGGGCCGCAAAGGGGATCGTGTACCGCAGCCGCTCGCTGCCGGGAAAGATCGCCAGGATCTGGCCATCGTTCTCGCTGATGAAGTAGCCATCCAGCAGCTCGGGCGACAATCCGGCATTGCGAAAATGAAAGTCGTCGAGCACCGTGTATTGAATATTGGCGTCGGCCAGGTCAGTGACCATGGTCGGTTCCCAGACACGCTCGGGAATCCACATGCCGCGGACCTTGCACCGCAGGCGCCCCTCGAGCCAGTTGGTGTAGGCCCGAATCTGTCCAATGCGGTCGCGGCGGGGGATCATCGACAGGATCGGCTCGTAGAACGCGCCGCCGACGATCTCGATCCGATCCTGGGCGACCAGGTCGGCCAGATCATCCAGGTATTCCGGATGGCGCGCCGCGAGCCATTCCATCAACGAGCCGCTGGTGTGCAGGCAAATCTTCAACGACGGATAGCGGCGGAAGACTTCCAGGAACGGCCGATAGCTATCGTGATACGCCTGCTCCATGACGCCGTCGAAGTTGCCGATCGGCTGATGATTGTGCAGGACCAGAGCCAGACGAATCGTATGTGGCATAAATGAGAGAGGCGTAGAAACAGGAAATCGTTGGATGGTTCAGATCACGATGTGCTAGCAGCGACAGTCCGTGTTCGACATGTTCAGCCGCCGTGGTTTACCCAGTCTGACTGATCGGCAGAGTCCGCGGCTCGTGCAGGTCAGCCTCGACTTCGCGGAGAAACGCGGCGGCTTCCTCAGGCGGTACAGGATTAATGTAGAAACCCGAGCCCCATTCGAATCCGGCGGTCTTCGTCAGGCGCGGAATAATCTCAATGTGCCAGTGATAGTGATTGAGTTCTTGCGTGTCAAAGGGTCCTGTGTGCAAGATGTAGTTGTAAGCGGGCCGATCGAGTGCCACTTCGATCTTGCCCATTACCTGCTTCATGATCCGCGCCAGGTCTTCGACGCCGTTTTTCTGAATGTTTTCGTAATGACTAGAGTGGACCTTGGGCAGGATCCACGTCTCGAACGGAAAGCGGCTGGCGAACGGGCAGAAGGCAACAAAACCCGGCGTGTCTAGCACGATTCGCTTCTCGGTCGCCAACTCCTGTTGGACCATGTCGCAAAACACACAGCGGCCGCGAAATTTGAAGAACTCCTGGCTGCCGATCATCTCCTCGCGCACGTTGATCGGCACGATCGGCGTGACGATCAATTGGCTGTGGGTGTGTTCCAGTGATGCGCCGGCCGCCTCGCCCACGTTCTTGAAGATCATGCCGTACACCAGGCGGCGATCTTTTTTCAGATCAATCAGCCGGTCGCGATAGACCCAGAATACTTCGCGTAGATTATCCTCGGTCATGTCCGCCGTGCTGAGCAGATGCTGCGGCGATTCGATGATCACCTCGTGGGCGCCGACACCGCGCATCATGTCGTAGATGCCTTCGCCGCGGTTGTTCAAGTCCCCCTCGATCTCGAGCGCGGGAAACTTGTTCGGCACGACGCGGACCCGCCACCCTTCGCGGTTGGGAAGCGAGCCTTGCTTGCGATACGCCAGCACCTCGCCGGGTGTCTTGTCTTCGTTGTGCTCGCAGAAAGGGCAGAACTTCCCACCGCGCACCCGGGGCGTAGTCTCGAAGTCGTGCGGCCGCTTGGCACGGCTCTTGGCGATGATCACCCACCGGCCAACGATCGGATCTTTGCGTAAGTCAGGCATGAGTATTCAGATGACTAATGTCGAAACAAAATGTCGAAGTGCGAAGCCTTGAGCAAGCTCAGCGGCTGAGTTGTGGATCATTTCGAGGACCGCCTGACACCTCTAACCTTACTAACTACCGGCTAACGGCGACTGTCTCTCACACTTGCCACATTTGCAACTCGTAATCGGCCGAGGGGACGAACGTCTCGATCGCTCCTTCGTGGGGCAAGCGTTCGATCGATTGCTCGCCAGATACTAGTTCGACGACAAAATTCAGTGGCGCGTCGACGGCGACCCCAAGGCTGCGGAACGGCACCACCACTTCCAGGATCAGATCGGCCACGGCCTCGACGCCCGAGGCCGTGACCGGCACATCGTTGCGATACAGTTGCAGGATCGGCTCCGGCCAACTGGGATGCGAGATCAAAAGTTCGATTCCCGTGGGTTGCAGGAAAGTCACCTTCAGCGTGTCGACCTCGGCCAAGCGCTCGCGAATTGTAACACCGTGGGCGTCGAAGCGAAGAAAGAGACGATCGGCGTCAAATCCAAAATAAAAATCTGCGATCTTTCCTTCCGAAACCATGCTCATGGTCCCGCGTGAGCCGGACGCTGTGTAGTGTCCGGCGTTCAGCCATTCGAAGTACGTGCGACGGCCATCCACACGCACGTTCAAGAACGACGTCGGCTCGGTAAACAGCCGCGCGTGTTGATGTCCCTGGCTGATCGGCTTTGAGAGTTCGGTGGGGGCCGGATCGTCGAGCAGCGTGTAGACATTCTGCAGGTGACGGCGGAACAAGCGGTCGAACAACTCGTCCTGAGCGCTTGAATGGTCGTCGCCGAACCACCAGAACCAATCGCTTCCTTCGGCAATGTACAGCTCTTCCCACGCGCCGCGCAATTGCTCGGCTGTTTTCTCGCCGATGCGCGCTGCTCGCACCAGGTGAGTGCGCGTCTCGAACAGCAGGTCCCACGCGCGATTGCACTCGGGATGCCCGATCCATATGCCAAAGTTGTGCTGAATCCAACTGCCTGAGAATAAATGGCCGATTTTGTCCGTGGCCGGATGACGGGCCAAATAGTCGCGCACTCGGACCGGCGTGACCTTGGCATGCGACGCGGCGCGGCGGTACAGGGCACGCAGAAACTCAACGCCGCTGTTGGGGTAGTATTCCCAGCAGTTTTCGCCGTCGAGGATAATGCTCACGAGCGTGGGCCGATGTCCGGCGTTGGCCGTGGTGGCGCGGCCAATGGCCTCGACCTTGCCCATAAAGTCATCGACCGCCTGGTCGGCCTGGTAGCGCTGATAGTGGAAGCCGATCTGATCGCTCATCGCGTGATCGCGAAAGATCATCTGCACGGCGTGCCCCTTATCCTCGGCGCGCCAGGGGCGGTACAGCATTTCTGGATTGCGCAAATAGCCATGCCCATCGCGCGACACCCAACCTTCGGTCGAGGCCGACAAGATTTCCTCGTCCGTGGCCATCCATTGAATGCCGGCCTTGGCCACGGCCGCGATCATGGCCTGGCATACCGATCCTTCCGAGGGCCACATGCCGACCGGTTTTTCGCCAAACAACTTGGTGTGATATTCGACGGCCCGCGCGATCTGGGCCTCGGCATCCTCGCGGTACCCTTCCAGATGCTTCGGCAGGCTGACGTCCGGCATCGCCTGCCGCGCCAAACGTTTGTCATAGAGGAGCGGAAGAATGGGATGGTAGAAGGGGGTGGTCGTCAGCTCGACCTGACCACTTTCGGCCAACTCGCGGTGCAGCGGCACGACCTCGGCCAACAGATCCATCTGTCGCGCCAGCAGCCATTGCTTTTCGTCCTCGCTCCAATGCTTCCCCTTTTTGCGAAACTCGGCCAGGTCGGCATCCTGGTCGAACGCCAGCGGGTGGATCCACGACAGGTTCGACCAGCATTGCAGGTCGAGAATGTCGCGCTTCGTGAATCGCTTGGCCGCTCGGGCCGCGGTGTCGATCGACACGCCGCGCTTTTGATACAGCTCGAGATACCGGCGGTAAGGCCGGATCATGTGATCCGGATGGACCATGAAGAAATTATCGAGCAGGTACGTCATGTCCGCCTCGGCCAAGGTGTCGGCCGGCAGTCGCGATACGCGCAAGTGCTCGTCCTGGGCGCCGCGGTCGGTGTAGGCCGTCAACTGCGCAAGCAGGCTGGGGACGAGGTTGATCGTGGCGTGCATCTCGGGCACTTCCTTGAGCAACATCGCCATGCCCCAATAATCCTTGGTGGCGTGCAGACGCACCCACGGCATGGGATTCTCGCCGCTGACATCGTCAGGGTAGTAGGGTTGATGCTGGTGCCAGAAAAAGGCGAGAGCTACGTCATGCATAACGATTCCCTCCTTGCGGCTCGGGCCCACGAGTCTTGCGACGAATATCGTTACCGGTTTGGCCGCGGCAAATCCTTTAGCGGCCACCGGACATGGGCGTGCGATGCATGCGTCTATCGGCTCGTATCGAATCGGCCGGCGAACTGGATCACGCGGCGATTGACCCGATTATCGAGCCTGGCGGGCGATTCTCAACTGCAAGCGGCTTGCGGCACCAGGGCGCTGATGCGGCGGTACAAGCTTACGTATTGTTCGGCGCTGCGCTTCCAAGACCAGTCTTGCTGCATTCCGGTCGAAACCAGTTGCGACCACAATTCCGGCTGGCGGTACATTTCCACCGCCCGGCGCAGGGCTTCGGACAAGGCCAGAACGCTGTACTCGCGGAAGCTGAAACCATTGGCCGCTCCGGCGGACAGTGCCTCGGGCGTGGCATCAACGATCGTGTCGGCCAGGCCGCCTGTGGCGCGGACGACGGGCACGGCGCCGTATTTCAAGCTGTAAAGCTGGCTCAGGCCGCACGGCTCGAAGCTGCTGGGCATCAGGAACATGTCCGCGCCCCCTTCGATCCTGTGCGCGAGCGCCTCGGAGAATTGCAGCTTGGCCGCGACCTTGTGCGGATGACGTTCCGCCAGGTTCGTCAGAAACTGTTCGTACTTTGTGTCCCCGGTACCGACGATCGCCCATTGCACGTCGGCCGAGTTGACCCATTCCTGCATGACGTTGGCGACGAGGTCCATCCCTTTTTGATCGGTCAGCCGGGTGACCATGCCGATCAGCGGCTTGTCGGCCGAGAGTTCCAGCCCCAACTCGGTTTGCAGGGCCGCTTTGCAGGCCGCCTTGCCCGAGGTGAAGGACGCCGCGTCGTAATTGACCGGCAGGAACCGATCGGTCACGGGATTCCAGACCGTGTAGTCGGCGCCGTTAAGGATGCCGGTCAAGACCGAGCGCCGCTGCTGCAGCACCCCTTCCAAACCGCAACCCAGCGGCGAGGCCTGGATCTCTTCGGCATAGCGTGGGCTGACAGTGCTGATCGCATCGGCGAACACCAAACCGGTCTTCAGCAGGTTCAACTTGCCGAAGAACTCCATCTGATGCCAGTTGAAGTATTTCCAATCCAGCCCAGTCAGCAGCATGTCCCAATGCCAGAACTGTCCCTGGAACGCCAGGTTGTGAATCGTCATTAGCGAGGCAATCCGCTCATAGCGCGGTACGCCCCGGTATTCGATTTTCAACAGTGCCGGCAGCAGCCCGGTTTGCCAGTCGTTGGCATGGATCACGTCGACCGGCAACTCCAGCAGCCGGATCGACTCCATAATCGCGCGGCAGAAGAAGACGAACCGTTCGCAATTGTCGATGTAATCGTGACCGCCGGCGCCGTAGAGCCCGTCGCGATCAAAGTACTGCGGTTGCTCGACGAGGTACACCGGAACCTGCGTGCCTGGAAAACGGCTACGCAGCAGGCTTCCACGGACGGTCTTGGTGCCGATGGGAATTGAAAGCTGAATCGAGGTCTGCTCGATCGGCTGTCCGGCCGAGAGCGCCTGGCGATAAGCCGGCATGAAGACCACGGGCGAATGCCCCAGCCGCGCCAACTCTAGCGGCAACGCCCCAGAGACGTCGGCCAGTCCCCCTGTCTTGGCGAAGGGGACCGCTTCACTCGTGGCCACAAGAATATTCATTCCGGGTTGCTCCCATCAGTCGTCGGCCAGGCAGCGCATGCCACGCGTGGCCGGAAGTCCGTTGTCGAGAGCCGCTTGGCGCTGCCCATCCTTGCGCCCTACACCCGTCAGAATCATAACAGAGCGTTGCGCAAAAACCAGCGGATGCGAGACTTACGTCGGCTTGTCGGTCATCTCTACGTGAATTACCTCGTTTACGTTACTGGTAGAATCGTGCTTAGGTGTGGACCGCATTGAGGTTTTTCAACCCCTGCCGGCAAGTAATTGTAACCGGCGGTCAAATTGTGCGGGTGATACGTTGTGAAAGGGGAGACACCCCCCGTGTTTACCCGCCGCGATCGCCCGCCAGAATCGGCACAGTTCGAACCGCGTGGCATCATCGTCCGCCCGCAGGGGGTTTCGTTGCCCGCTGCGGTTCGTCGCCACTCGGCTGATTGATCTATCCTTTCAATGGCCTTTTCAAAACACGAAACGGCGTCCGCGCCGAATCGGAAATTTGTTCGCCGCGACGAGGAATCGACAGGGGGCGCCGACCCCCGCCGTAGTTAAGGGATGGGGATCGCTCATGAGCCAGACCCTGGCGATCGAAGACGTCGACAATCCGTATCGCACGCACGGTTATTCGACGCCACTACCCATGCTCGATGCCAGTCCCCCGAACGTGGACGAATTGCGAGCCTTCGTCGGGCCGAACTTCGACTATTTTCTGCGCAAGTGGGGGCCGCGTCTGCAGAATCCGGCTAGCGAAGTCGGCATGAATTGGATGGCGTTCTTCTTTCCCACGTTCTGGTTTGCCTATCGCAGGATGTATCGCGCTGCGATCGCGGTTTACGTGATTGGATTTGTACTGTCGATCGCGTCGGAAATCATCTTCCTGGGCTTTCTTGACAAGCAGCGTGCGCCGTTTTTTATCGGCAGGGTCGTCATCGGAATCGTGTGCGGCCTGGGCGCGAACGCCTGGTATTTATCGCGCGCACAGAAAGCGATCGCCCACGCTCGCCAAGAAGGATTCACCGGCGATCAGCTAATGCTTGTGTTGTCGCAACGGGGTGGGGGCAGTCGGGCCGCCCTGACTTGGGTGGCGCTCTTCTTCGTGGTTTGGCTGCTGATTTCCTCAGTCGTGGTGGCCGGCTGTCGCACGGCGCAAGGCTTCGCGCCCGCCAAGGTCGCGGCCGAGCAGTTTTTCGAGCAGATGAACGCAGGTCATCGTGACGCGGCGTTTGCCCTGTGCTCGAAGCGTTGCCAGGAGGTTACCTCGGAGGAACAGTTGCGCGATATGTGGGAGGTCTTCGAAGCGAGCCAGGGGCACGTCCAGACGTGGACCCTGGACGGCGTATCGATGTCAACCCACAACAATAGCGGCGTGCTCGTGCTGACATACCGCCTCGTGCGGGAGCACGGAGATAGCAAAGTGCAATTCACCTTCGTGAACGAAGAGGGGCGATGGGTAATTCAGGGCATTAACTTGCACGGCTGATGCCGTAACAAGCTTGGCCGGCAGGCACGCCTAGGCTTCGCGCGCTACTTCGCCTTTTCCGCGGCTGATGCCTCGTGAGCCTTGCGGATTTCTTCGAGCGTGTGCTCGTAGATGGCCGTCGGTGTGAAGCTCTGCGGCATGGCGCGCGGCGGAAACTCTTTCAACGTTTCGCAGAAACGCGTCACGTAATCCAGTCCGTAATAGATGAAGTACGCGTGATCCATGAAGTAGTCGTAGTACGTGTTCGACGTGATGTCGGCACGCTCGAAGGGGTCCATGAACAGGTTGTAGAGCTTCGGCATGCGCAACTTCGTAAACGGTTCGGCCCACACGCGCATCGTCCCTTGGGCGCGTTGCTCGTCAAAGACCAGCTTCCACTCGTTGACGCGCAACGCCACCAGGTCGCCGTCATCGTTGCAATAGATGAACCAGTTACGCGCGCTCTTGGCGCTCTTGTCCATCCCGGCCGAGCGCAGAAACGCCGACTGGTCCATACCGTCCAGGTGTACCTTGTAGTCCCGCCCCTGCGGACCGGTGGTGGTGTAACCCTTCTTCAGCTTGTCGACGATCTCCGGCTCGCCCGCGGCAGCACATAGCGTGGGCAGCCAGTCGTTGTGGCTCAGGATTTCATTGGTGACCGTGCCCGGCTTGATCGCGCCAGGCCAGCGCACCAGGCAGGGAACGCGATAAGCTCCTTCCCAATTCGTATTCTTCTCGCTGCGGAACGGGGTCATCGCACCGTCCGGCCATGTATTCATGTGCGGACCGTTGTCGCTGGTGTAGACGACGATCGTGTTGTCGGCGATCCCCATGTCGTCGAGCGACTTGAGCAGGCTGCCCACGGTTTCGTCATGTTCGATCATGCCATCGATGTACTCGCTATCGGCATGCTTGTAGCGGCCGCGATGCTCGGGCCGGACGTGCGTGCGCAAGTGCATGCGTGTCGAGTTGTACCAGCAGAAGAACGGCTTGCTCGCCGCGTGCTGACGCTTCATGTAATCGATCGCCGCCGATGAGGTCTCGTCGTCGATCGTTTCCATCCGCTTCTTGGTCAACGGTCCGCTGTCTTCAATCGTTTGCTTGCCGACTTTGCCCCAGCGGGGATCGACGGTCGTGTCATCCCGGTCCGTGGCCTTGCATTTCAGCACGCCGCGCGGCCCGAAGCGTTTGCGGAACGCCGGATCCTTGGGATAGTCGGGAAGCTCGGGCTCCTCTTCGGCGTTGAGGTGGTACAGGTTGCCGAAGAATTCGTCGAAGCCGTTCACGGTCGGAAGCGTTTCGTTGCGATCGCCAATGTGATTCTTGCCGAACTGCCCCGTCGTGTAGCCGAGGTTTCGCAATACGACGGCAAGCGTGGGATCGAGTTGGCTGATGCCCATCGGGGCGCCCGGGAAACCGACTTTCGTCAGGCCGGTGCGGATACCATGCTGGCCGGTAATGAACGCCGCGCGACCGGCGGTACACGATTGTTCGCCGTAATAGTGCAACAGGCGCAAGCCTTCCTTGCCGATGCGATCGATGTTCGGCGTCTCGTAGCCCATCAGGCCATCGCTGTAGGCGCTAACGTTACTGATGCCGACATCGTCGCCGAAAATCACGAGGATGTTGGGCTTGCTGCCCGCGGCCGGTCGCTGTGCGTTGTTCTGGTTCCGCGCTGACTTGTTTTGAGCAACGAACTGCACCCGGGCGCGATCGCTTGTGGTGGGCGGTGCTACTTCGGATTCAGCCATCACCTTTGGAGCACTGAACACGTCCAGACGTGCGGCCGCATAGCCGAGCAATCCGCCGATCAATACCGATACGATTAAGAAACGTCGCTGCATGTCCCCGTCTCCTGCAGAATTCGTCGAGCTGGAAGAGCTGTCTTCGCGAAGAGGCTGTTGATTGTAGCGATCGGCCAAGACTTTTCATCAAAAATTCGCCCCCACCGGCCACCTGGGGTATTCGAGCTGTGCGGCGCATGCGTATTCGCAACACTCGATGCCGATCCATCGCGCACGCTGGAAAGGGAATGTTAGGGAAACGTGACCGGTTCGCCGCCGGCGACCGTTAGCAGAGCGCGGATGAGGGCAGGATCGGTTTTGTCGTCGAAATACCGGACGGCGCCGTCGGCAATCAAGGCCATGGCACCGCCGGGCCACCGCTGGCGGGCGGCGTGCTGACTAGCGATGCCGTACTTCGACGGCGGATTGATCCGTGGATCGAAATAGGTGAAGTCCAAGTCGATCGGCGCGAGCCAGGGGATGTTGCGATCAGTCGTTTCGACGACGAGCAACGTGGTTGCTAAGCCATCGGTGAATTCACTCGCTGCGCGGCTGGCTGAGAACGGCCAAGCCGTTTCGTTGCCAATCACTGCCACATAGTTAGTCGTGCCCGGCGGCGCGTATGAGTCGCTGGGACAGCGATAAATGTCCGGCATGCGCTCTAGCAGTCGCCGATTGTCCGGTCCGTCCCACGGCTCGCTGAAGTCGTACGCGTCGTAGATCTCTTGATAGTGGGATGAATTGTCCCATTTCTCGGCGTAGGGCAAGATCAGCACGCGCCAACTGTGCATCAGACGCCCGTGACTATCGGCAATGTACGCGGGCGGAAATGTTCCGTAGACGGACAAGTAGTTCTGCAGTGCCAGGCCGATACGCTTGAGATGATTCTGGCAATCGGCCTTGCGATGCGCCTCGCTCCCGCCCCTCAATGCCTTGAGTATTTCGCTTCCATCCATCAGCAACGGTCCCAACAAGATCGCCAGCATTACCACGGCGAGAATCACAAACGCCGTCCCCATCAGAGTTGGCGATCGCCGGCCGTGTTGTTGTGATGGGGGGGCCATGCGCCGATTCTACTACGAACCTTTGCCGTAGTAGAATCGGCGCCTCCCGAAAGAAGTCCTGACCCGAGCGCAACCTTGTTAGGCTTTGAATGCTCGTCGGCGCATTCGCATCACGCAGAGCGAAGCGACGGCCAGAACGGCGAGCGTGATGGTGGACGGCTCGGGTATCCCTGGCGGAACACCCCCATTGACGCTGGCGAAGACCAAGGATGGGTAGCGATAGGCGCCGCCGATGCCAATCGAGCTGCCGCCACTGGCAATTGAGAACGTGCTGGCGTTCCAGGTGATGCCGCCGTTGATCGCTTCGAAGGTGAGATCGGCTGAGGAAAGCACGTTAGGACCGGCCGTGGTTTCATTTCCAAACTGGATTTCGCCCACCTGCATAACCGGGCCGTTAGTGACCGTTGGCAGCAAGGACAATGTCGTACCTGTCGCGAACAGGCCAACCGCCGTCAGGCCCGCCATTGGTCCCGACGACTGACCGGTCGCCCCGCCTGCGCTCCAACTCCATGAAGTAATATCGCTGCTCGTTAGGTTCCCGAGCGCGCCATCGGTCGTGATTGTGCCTGCCACGACTCCCTGGATTGGTGTATCGGACGGCGTAAAACCATTCGAGCCGAAGTTCGTCTTCGAGCCTGCGCCGTGAAACGAGAGAATGGTGTACGTGATCGACGCTACGCACACCCGGCCGGATGTAGCCAATAACATCGCGAGCGAAAATGAAGTTAATATTGATATTCGCATTAGCGATGCTCCTGTGTGAGTGTCCACGCGGTCGCTGATTTTAGCGAAGGAGCACGCGCATCCCAAGAAGAATTATCGAGATGGATGCATTGATGATGCCATGATGTGCCACCGATTCGGTGGTTAATTAGCGTTAGCGCGCTAATCGCTGCTGTCTCTGTTAGAGGTCGATGCGAATTGTGAATTTCGTTGAACTGCCTGGAAGTATTTCGTAGACTCGGGCTGCAGCGACAGAGCAGTCGGCCTCTCTCTAAACAAGCCGCGCGCTCTGAGTAGTCGCGGTCCAGGCAGGGGCAATTCTTTGGGAGACGCCAGGCGTTAACCCCTGCGCACGAATCGCGTCTTCCACATCGATCAAGCAACTGGGGAAGTCTCAAGATGCGGCAAACGAGAAGCGGGCAGGCGGCGTTTCACAGCACCGTGATTGCGGCGGTCATCACAGCATTCCTATTCGTATGCGTAGCGAATGCGCGAGCGCAGGTGACGGTCACAAATCTTCATAATGTCAATTTTTCGAACGAAGGGGATGGCGAACAGGCGCTGACCGTCGTCGGCAGCAAGATTTATGGGACCACCGGTCTCGATGGCCCGGGTATGCGTGGCGTCATCTATTCCATGAACCAGGATGGTTCCGGATTTCAGGTTCTGGACAACGTCAATGACACCGGCGGCTCGACCGTGACCGGAGCATTAGTCTCGGACGGATCGAAACTGTACGGCGCAACCTTTGGCCAAACTGGCGTCTACTCTGGCTCCCCCACGATCTTCTCGCTCAATCTCGACGGCACAGACCTGCAAGCAATTCACACCTTTGCGGACCTGTCAGGCAGTTCGCCCGTCACGCTCGTCGGCTCAAAACTGTACGGTACGACGAGTAGCGGCGGGACGGACAATCGAGGGACTGTCTTCTCGATGAACCTGGACGGGACCGGCTACCAATCGCTGTATTCCTTCGACGCCAGTAATTCCGGGGGAAGTCAATTGACCCTAATCGGATCGAAACTGTACGGCATCGGCCAGACCGGCACGGACTTTAGCAATATCGCCAGCACGATTTACTCGATCAATCTCGACGGAACAGGCATTCAGAGTTTGCACGCATTGCCAGGCACAACGGCCTCGTCGCAACTCGCCGTTATCGGTTCGACAATCTACGGGACGACGCAATTTCCGAGTAACACGGCCTTGGGCGGGCCGGACGCGTCGCTCTTTTCAATGAGTCTCGATGGCAGCAATTTTCAAACGCTGCATTCGTTTGCCGCCGGAGGATTCGAGCCTAACTACGGTGTAACCTCGTTCGATGGCAAGTTATTCGGTAGTGGCACGAGTTTCAGCACGTTCGACGACCAGATATTCTCGATCAATCCCGACGGATCCGGCTATCAACAGGTGCTCGATTTCAAGAATGTCGATCCGTCGGTCAATCTTGGCTTCCAAGTGAATGGCCCACTGGTGCCGATAGGAAATGCCTTGGCAGGCCCCACGAATTTCTCGAACTTTGGTGGAATGGTCTTCGCCGTGACTGTGCCCGAACCTGCGACCTGGGCGATGGCAGTACTCGCCACGATGGGGCTGCTAACGTTTCGTCGTGCGACTCGAGGGACGTCCGGATAGTTAAACGACGGAAATCGGGGATGTCAGATTCCTACATATTCTTGATCCCTAGCGACCCAAGGTTTGTGCCCGAGGAGCATAAATCGGAACTCGCACGCGCAGCGTTTGAAGTCCTGGCCCCTGATGCTGAAACTGTCGAAGTGCAAACGACCGCCAAGGTCAAATTCTACGACGCCGGAGAATACTTCGCCGAAGTCGAGTGTCCGGATTGCCACGCGATTCTTCCGTTCGAGTGGTGGCAAGAGCGAATGGGCGAAGACTTCGACGGCGAAGGGTTCGAACTTGCCGACTACTCACTCCCTTGTTGCGCGGCAAAGAGATGCCTGAACGATCTCGTTTATCACGAGGCACAAGGTTTTGCGAGGTTCGCGATATCCGCCATGAATCCCGTCATCCCCAAAATCAGCGATTCAGACGTGGCACGCCTGGAAGTACTTCTAGGAACGAAGTTGCGCGTGATCTATTGTCACGTTTAATCCGCGCTCGCGTGGTTCCACCGCGAGCGTCGGTTTTGAGCATACGCGACAAGGGCTTCCACTTAAAAAAATAAAAAAGGCCCGCGCCTCGCAGCGCCCCGGAGGCGCTAGCGAGTCGCGAGGCATCTAGATCACGTTATGGCAAAATCGCGGCAGTACAAAAATCTCGTTGCCGCCGTCGCCGTGACGACTAGTAGTAGTACTGCGCCGGCAGGTGCCAGACGTTGATGTTTGAGAACGTCAGGTTCAGTGCCGTGCTGGGGCCCGAGGTGATATAGGCGAGCGGATACATGAAGGCTCGCACCACGGTGCCGCTGGCCGTCGCGGCGCCAATAACTCGGAACTTCGAGGGCCCCGAATTGGCGTTGGTCGGCAGGTACCAGTACGAATCGAGTTCATCGAGCCCGACGCCCGACAGCGGATCCAGCATGAATGTCTGCAAGTCTTGCGAACTGCGCAGACCGGTCAGCGTGCTGTAGGTGGTGGCGTCGGCGGTGACGTTCATTTCGATGGCAAACAAATCGCCGGTCGAGTAGTTGTAGGTAGCGCCTCCCAGGAAGCTGTTGCTGGGATCGCGAATCTCGACCAACCCCGCCGGATATCCTCCGGACAAGGCCCCCGCGGTGATCGAGAGCGTATTGATGCCGGGGCCGCCGACGTTGTTGGTAAAAGTTACGCCGGGCAGGCTCCCCCAGTAACCGGTGCCAGTTCTGGGAACGAAAATGCAATTGCTCGAGATGGCCGTCCAGGGACTGCCCAACGGATAGGTGCGCCAATCGTCGGGAAAAGCGCACAACATGCGCGACTGCGGATCGTAATCAAAATCCGTATTGTGGTTTTGCCCATAGCTGCCGTGGAATGTGATCTGCGAGCAATTGCTTAACGAGCCCTGCGGCACGCTTTCTCCGGTTCGGCCCAGTGGATAGACCGCGCACGAGGGAGAGCTGGGGTTGCGGGCCACGGTGCCGCCCGAGCGAATCATGCTGTTGGCTTCCTGCCAGATCGTCAGAGTCGATTCGTGCAGACCGTTCGCCTTGATCCCGTAGTCGCCGTTCACTTCGGCGTAGACGACACCGTCAAATCCATCGCACGAGCCCTGGAACACGAAACCGCAGCCGCCATTTTCGCGCGACGTGACGTTGTTCAGGGACATGATCGTACAGTTGTTGAACGTGATCCCGTCCCCCGTGTTGCCTAGCGCGTAGACGGTATCCAGCTCCATGCCGGACATATTTTCGAGCCAGATTCCGCGCGAGCTGCACAGGCTGACAGTCAGATCCTTCAGCGAGATCGATTGTCCGCCGTCGTTCATGTACAAGCCCGAGGCATTCGGAGCTTGAATCGTGAGATTGTGCAAGAAGATGCGGATGTGCTGGTCGTTGACGATCGTGGGATTGGTCCAGGTGTAGTTGATGGCATAGCCCGTGCTACCCGTGTAGATCAAGCGGGTGCCCGCCTGCCCGAAGATGCCGAACCACATGGCATATCCGGCCGACGTGAACGGCAAGGGAAACGGCGAGGCGACGTACAAATCGCCGACCCAGGTGACCGAGTAATCCGTGATCGCGCCTGATTCCATGTTGCTGATCAGGGTGGCGATGGCCGTGCTATTAGCACTAGCAGACGTGGGACTGTTGAGAGTGATGCCGCTGACTGTGCTGAGGTCGATCATGGTTCACAATGACTCCAAAAGGGGACGATGAGCGCGCAGCGCGATCCCTGGCGGTACCGAAACGAGAATCGACGGCCTTAGCAGAGAAACGCCGCGAGAGAAGGCAGCACGACGACGAGCCGCGCTGCCGTGTCAACAGGGCCCGACATTAGCAAACATCGTGGCCTGATTTCAACCAAGGAAAAAGCCGCGCATTTTTTGCGCAAAGAATTTCGTCGGCTCGATAGGTGCCGGATGTGCCGTGAAAGATCAGCGATCCATCTTTCGAAGCCAGCGTTTTAAGAATCGCTCGACGGCCACGAGATGGCGCACATGACGGCGCGGCCAATTTGTTCATGCTCGTCAAAGACTTTAATCGCGCATGAGTTTGCAGAACGGAGGTCTACGTAGTGTATTTACACTAAGTGATGATGAAGCGATGACGATTGTAAAGATATTGAAAAGGCTCGTGCCCGACGGCGACGGGCAAGCTGTGCGTACCGCATCCGATATCGTGCGGAGTTACTGGTGAACGCCGAGTCAGCATGACTCGGGTACAAACCTGACCAGCGTGTCGATTTCGAGCCCCGAGGCACCGCGCGATTGAATTGACGGACGAGACCAGGTTTCCGATCACGGTTCACGTTCCCAGAGGCGATGAAGAGGTCGTCGTGCTGCCGCGACTGAAGCTGTCCCCGACGTGTCTACCGCAATGCACGCCCTTTAAATGCGAAAAGGCCCATCACAAGCGAGTTGTGATGAGCCTTTGATCTTTGTCTGAAGAGCCAGCGAAGGGAGTCGAACCCTTAACCCCCGCATTACGAATGCGGTGCTCTGCCAATTGAAGCTACGCTGGCTGATCTTTGCTTCGGGCCGGTTGCAAATGGCTGCCAAGAATCATTCGGTACTCGGTCATGACGAAACCGTGATTGCACCGGCAGGCAAGGCCCCGGTGCCACCCGACCGACGATCAAGCATACCACTCGCAACGAGTCGTCCGTTTAGCAAGCCTTCGAGGCTACGGAATGCGTCTCGGCTCGTCAAGCCATGCCTGGGCCAGATACCGCTTGGCGCGAGAGGGACGGCGGCGCCTTTCGCATCTCCATCCGCAATCAAAATCTACGCCAGTCAGTTTCGAGTCGGATTGGAAATGCTTACCGACTTCAAACCGCGGCCAGGTATGTCGCGTCGTCAAGCCGGCCTGGGCCAACGAAATCCGAGCCCTCTCGGCGAGCAGGTCTAGCGGCCGCCTTGGTCCCTCAAACGATCCGACAGAAGCCGCGATACGTAAGAACTTGCTAATGGAGCCCATGTGGCCCATTGGGATCTGCCAGTCGAAATCGCCTCCATCGGCCGAATCCTGACGGATCGACGCGTAGCCCGACCCACCCGGCCGAGGCGATTTTCTCCAAAAATGTTCGTGTACGAACGGGCGAAAATGGCTAGCATGGGGAGGAACGGGGATGTGAAACATCTCCCGACTATCGCGGGTAATGCTTGGGAAGCAACGTCCGCGGAGGGAGCGCTCGATACGCAGCGCTCTCGAAAATTGCGGCTCTCGGAATACTGGCCCGTCTGGGGGAAATCCCATGCGGGAAAAAAACGGGGGCCTCTGACGCGCCACATCCACAATGGCATTGCCGGATGGCCAGGGGCAAGTCAACCATCCTGCCGGTAGTCGTCAGAGGCCCCGCGGGCCAGTCTCATTAAGGAACCGGACTCTCGCGTCCAGTTCTGCTCTCCCTTATATGCACGAGGTGTGCCGAAAATGGCCCGCCTTGGTCGCAAGCTGCGCTGAGTCGTCAAGAGGTGTCTTTCCTGACAACGACTTACGTCCGTTTCAGAGATTTCAAATTTCTCTTGGCTGCGCAATTCATCTAACCCGTTAGTAGGGGTTTGTCGTCGATCAACGATCAATAACGCTGTACAAGGATGACTCATCGATGCAACGACAGGGGGAGCGGGTCGCAAGGCGACCAGCCTGTATCACAATGAGACACGCAGGCTGAAAGGGGCGCAACGACGGCCGGGCACCACCCCTTATTCTCGGGCATCGATTCGAGCAAACAGCTCGGCCAGCCGCTGCGTAGCAACGACAGGCGAGGCTTGGCTTTATAGGCGCTGCCCGTCGCAGTAGAATGGGCTTTTTCTCGTTCAGGGGACGTCCGGCCTGGATGGCAAGTTGTTTGCCTGGCCGGCTTTTCAGCGCGCCCCGCCGGCTGAGGGAACTCCAGTGCCTGCCAATCCTGCTCGGATCGGACCATACACCTGCGGCCCCGGACAGCCACTTTTGGTGATTGCCGGGCCGTGCGTGATCGAGAACGAAGAGCTGACCCTGTCGATCGCCCAGCGGCTCGACCGGCTGCGTCACGAATTGCCCATCCAATTGGTTTTCAAGGCTTCGTTCGACAAGGCCAATCGCACCAGCGGCGACGCCTTCCGCGGCCTGGGGCTCGAAGCCGGCCTGGCCGTGCTCGATCGGATTCGCCAGGTCACAGGGTTGCCTGTGACGACCGATATTCATGAGTCCTGTCAGGCCGCGCCCGTGGCACAGGTGTGCGACCTGTTGCAGATTCCGGCGTTCCTGGCCCGGCAGACCGACCTGCTCGTCGCGGCCGCAAAAACCGGCCGTGCCGTGAACGTTAAGAAGGGGCAGTTCATGGCCCCCTGGGACATGCGGCACGTCGTGACAAAGCTCGAACAGTCGGGCTGTCAAAACATCCTGCTGTGCGAGCGCGGCACATTTTTCGGATACGGTCGTCTGGTCAACGACATGCGTGCCCTACCGCAGATGCGTGCCCTGGGAACGCCGGTCGTCTTCGACGCCACGCACAGCGTCCAAGAGCCCGGTGGACTGGGGGCCGCGACCGGCGGTAATCGGGCGATGGTCGAACCGTTGGCACGCGCCGCCACCGCGATCGGCATTGACGGACTTTTCTTCGAAACACATCCCCAGCCGGACACCTCTCCCAGCGACGGGCCGAACATGATCCCGCTGGATGAATTTCCGGCGCTCATCGCCCGCCTGCTCGAGATTCGCGCGGTCGTGGAGAAATTCTAGTGACGAACGTTCCGGCGAAACACGTCGAACTCACAGCAGCCCGAAGCGCAGGCGAGGGATGGAAAGCAACACTAGCCCGAAGCGCTAGCGAGGTTTTTTTCGTCCGCTTAAACGCACACCCTCGCTGGCGCTTCGGTCTGGTGGGCGCGCTCGCCATTCTGGCTTTTGCTGGCTGCCAGGATACGAATAGCAGTCCGCGCACGGCCCACGTCACCTCGGCCACATCGCGCGCGCAGATGAATGATCAGAACCTGCAGTATGCATTCGACGTGTTGCGGGGGACGGAAGAGTTCCAGACCGCCGAGTCATTAGGCACGGTCGTCGCCCGTTTGAATCAATGGAGTCAGCAAAAGCAGCCGCTGGCCGATTGGCAACCCGAGCCGATTCTCGAGACGCTTCCCGAAGATCTGCGCTCTCTGCCGGCTGTGCGTTCGCTGGGCGACTTAAGTTTTCCGCCCACGGACGGCCCCGATTTGCAGCAAACGGTCTGGCTGAGTGCCATTGCCGAGCGCGCCCGCGGCCAGGAAAGTCAGCCGCTGGCGATTGCCCAGGCGCTGTTCGATTGGGTTATCCGCAACGAGCAAATCGAACGCGAGGCCCACATGCCCGTCCCGCACATGGGGCGAGAAATCCTCATCCTGGGGCGCTGCACCGCGACCGATCGCGCTTGGATCTTCTCGCTGCTGGCCAGGCAACAGGGATTGGACGTCGTCGAGCTCGCAATTTCCGACCAGGGGCCCAACGGCGAGCCGCGCAACTGGCTGCCGGCCCTGCTGCTGGACGGCGAGTTGTATTTGTTCGACACCCGGCTCGGTCTGCCGATCGCGGGTTCGGACGGCAAGCCGGTGGCCACACTCAAAGACGTCATGGCGGACGAGAAGTTGTTGCGATCAATGGACCTCGACGACCAGCGCGTCTACCCGATCACGGCCCTGGATCTGCAGCAGGTCGTGGCCCTGGTCGAGGCGTCCCCGATGTACATTTCTCATCGCATGCGGCTGGTCGAATCCGAGTTGCCAGGCAAGGAAACTTTGGTCCTCACCGCGCATCCGTCGGCGCTGGCCGAACGACTGAAAGCGAGTCCCGGCATTACCGCCGTTCAGGCCTGGCGACATCCGTATGAACGGATGAAAAGCCAGATGCAGATTGATCGCGAGACGCAAGTCAAAGCGGCGAACGAATTCGCGGCGTTTCAAACGCCGAGTACCGTACTTTGGCAAGCGCGGGTGTTGCACCTGCTAGGGACGTTCGAAGGGGATAAGGGAGCGAACGCGTTGTATCAGTCGGTACGCCCCTCGGAAGCGGATATCAAGTCCTATCGCGACAAAGCCCCCGAGAAGAATCGTCCCAGGGTCGAATTCGACGTCGCCCACATGCAGGAAGCAAAGCAAGCCGCTAGCTACTGGTTGGGGCTGATCGCGTTCGAACGTGGCAATTATGCCGCGGCCGTCGATTATCTGCAGACGCGCACGCTTGATGCAGCACCCGAGGGGCCCTGGACCGCAGGAGCCCGCTACAACCTGGCCCGCTCGCTCGAGGCCCTGGGGCGTACCGACGAAGCAATCCGCTTCTATCGGGCCGACCTGTCCGCGCAGCGGCAGGGGAATATCCTGCGGGCACAACACCTGGAAGCGGCCAAGAAACCAGCCGAATCCGCCGAAAAGGATAAGGCACCGGCCGAGTAGCACCCGCTGACCCTCGATCGGCCGAAAGGCCCATCTTGCCCGCCGGTCGCGCGGGCGGTAGACTTGTCTCTCTTACCAATTCAGCTAGTCAAAAAGCGGTTGCCGCCGACCCCAGTACACAGGGTCGCAGCAAGGGAGTGGATCATGAAAAAGGGCATTCATCCCAAGTATGGCGAAACACACGTTAAGTGTGGTTGTGGCAATACGTTTACGACACGCAGCACCCAGCCCGAGTTGAAGGTCGATATCTGCAGCGCCTGCCATCCGTTCTTCACCGGCAAGTTGAAGTACGTCGATGCGGCTGGGCGTATCGAGAAATTCAAGAGCAAGTTCTCGGGCACCGGTTACGCCAGCGTCGAGCGCGGCAAGAAGGGCGGCAAGGCAGCCAAAGCCCAAGCCGCCGAGACCTAGCAGTCGTCGATATCTGTTGAGCCGTGGGTGCGCAGTGCGCGCCGCGGCTCTCTTCTTTTCGCGCGCGTTCGTTGCCGCACGTGTTCCGATTGCTATTTGCGCCTGCGCACTTTCTTGTGGGTGAGCCAAGATGAGGGATCAACTCGACAAAACCCTGGATCGCTTCGAAGAGTTGGAGAAGCAACTGCTCGATCCGGCCGTCCAGGCGAACGGTGCGCTGATGGCGGCCGTGTATCGCGAGCACGGTTCGCTGGCCAAACTGTCGACGAAGTATCGGCGCTTCAAGGATTTGAATCACCAGATCGCCGAAACCCGTGAAATGATCGAGGGCTCGGATCTGGAAATGCGCGAGCTGGCCGAGAGCGAGCTGCCCGGCCTGAAGGAACAGCGCGAAGCGCTGTGGGACGAACTGCTCGACATGACCGTCGGCGGCGAGGATGCCAACCGTACGCGCTGCGTGATGGAATTTCGTGCCGGCACCGGTGGCGAAGAAGCCGGGCTATTCGCCCGCGATTTGTACGACATGTACAAGCACTACGCCGACAGCAAAGGCTGGAAGATCGAAATCCTGGACATGAACGCCACCGAACTAGGCGGCTTCAAGCAATTGATCCTGGGTGTCTCGGGCGAAGGAGTCTATCGCGAGCTGCAATACGAAAGCGGCGTGCATCGCGTCCAGCGCGTCCCAGAGACCGAGGCCAAGGGACGCATCCAAACCTCCACAGCGACCGTGGCGGTCATGCCCGAGCCCGAAGACGTCGAAATCGACATCAAGCCCGACGACTATCGCAAGGACCTGTTCTGCGCGAGCGGGCCGGGCGGGCAGCACGTCAATAAAACGGCATCGGCCGTCCGGCTAACGCACTACGAGACAGGCATCGTCGTCAGTTGTCAGGACGAGAAGAGCCAGCACAAGAACCTTGCCAAGGCGCTGCGCGTGCTCAAGACACGCGTCTACGAGATGAAGCGCAAGGAAGAGGATGAAAAACGCGCCAGCGAACGCCGCGGTATGGTCGGCACCGGTGCCCGCAGTGAGAAAATTCGGACCTACAACTATCCCGAGAATCGACTGACCGATCACCGGATCAACCTGACTCTCTACCAACTATCGAATATCATGGCCGGCGACTTGGCCCAAGTGACCGAAGCCCTGATCGATCACGATCGTCAGGAACAACGCTCATTGATGGGAACGGTGGAATAAAAAGCGCTGAGCGAGGAGTGATGAGCGTTGAGTTTGGTCATCGTGCATCACTTCCTACTGACTACTGTCCACTGACTACCGATTACTAAATCCCAGCGATCCGCCCATGTCCGAAGCCGAAGCGTGGACCGTCGGGCGGCTTCTGACCTGGACCACCCAGTTCTTGCAAGATCGCGGCGCCGACAGCCCGCGGTTGGACGCGGAAATCCTGCTGGCCGAAGCGCGCGGTAGTCGGCGGATCGATTTGTACACCTCGTTCGCCGAGGTTCCGGCGGACGACGTGCGCACGAAGTTTCGGCAGTTCGTCAAACAACGCGCCGACGGAATGCCGGTCGCGTACCTGGTCGGGCGGCGCGAGTTTTATTCGTTGCCGTTTCGTGTCACGCCGGACGTGCTGATCCCGCGCCCCGAAACAGAATTGCTCGTCGTGCGACTTCTGGATCTGATGGCCGAGCGCGCGAAGGACGGCGCCGCCGAAATTCGCGTGGCCGACGTCGGCACCGGCAGCGGCATCATCGCGATTTGCGCGGCCAAGAAGTTTGCCAACTGTCGCGTCACGGCCATCGACAAAAGCACGGCGGCCCTGGCCGTGGCCCGTGCGAATGCTGCGCAGCACGGTGTCGCGGAGCGCATCGAATTTCTCGAAAGCGATCTGCTGGCTGCTCTACCGGCGGACGCGAAGTTTGATTTCGTTGCTAGCAACCCACCGTATGTCACCGAGGCGGAATTTGCCGAGCTAGCACGCGATGTCCGCGATTTCGAGCCGCGACAGGCGCTCGTGTCCGGGCCGCGTGGCACTGAGATCATCGAACGATTGATAGCACAGGCGGCCGAACGACTGAATTCGGGCGGTCACCTCTTGACCGAGATCAGCCCTATGATCGAAGCTGAGGTGCGGCGCCTGGTCGAGGCTGACACACGCTTCGAGCTGGCGCCCACGATTAAGGATCTGGCCGCCCACGCCCGCGTCGTGCAGGCGCGGCGAAAATAATGCCTGGTGCGCTGCGTGGAATGCGCAGCGACGAGTTAGACGAGGGCATTTCAGAAGCGGTTCACGAAATCGACGAATCAAGGTGGTCAGCAGCATGGATGCTCTGCGGATCAAGGGGGGAATTCCCCTCTCGGGACGGGTCGCGGTGAGCGGCTCGAAGAATGCGGCCCTACCGATGATGGCCGCGGCGATTCTCTCTGACGGGCCTGTCACACTCGACGGCGTTCCTGACCTGCTCGATGTGCAAACCCTCTCGAGTCTGTTGTCGCGTTTGGGAGTGGCCGTACGTCGCGACGGCGCCGGTTCGGTACACCTGGAAAACATCGATCCGGCACTCATCCGCGCGGATCGTCGATTGGTCGCGCGGATGCGTGCCAGCTTTTGCGTGCTTGGGCCATTGCTCGCGCGGCGTAGGCGCGCGGTCGTGCCGCTACCCGGTGGTTGCGCCATCGGAGAACGGCCTATCGATTTGCACCTTCACGGGCTAACGGCTCTCGGCGCTGACATTCGAGTGCGTCGCGGTTACGTCATCGCCAGAGCGCGGCGCCTGGTCGGGGCCAAGGTCAATCTCCTTGGACCGCACGGTCCCACGGTTACCGGCACCGCGAATGTGATGAGTGCAGCGACACTGGCACGCGGCGTCACGACTATCACTGGCGCCGCGATCGAGCCGGAAATCGTCGACCTGGCAAACTTGCTTGTTTCGTTCGGGGCGCGAATCGCAGGGCAGGGGACCTCGACCATCGAGATTCACGGTGTCGATCAACTCGGCGGCGCGCGATATCGCATCATCCCGGACCGCATCGAGGCAGCCACACTGATGTGCGCTGCCGCTATCACGGGCGGCAGCGTGACACTTCGCAATGCACCGACCGAACACATGCAGGCCGTACTCGCGGTCTTGGAATCGATGGGCTGTATGCTGGACATCCAAGAGCGAGAAATTACGCTACGCGCAGCCGACGTTACTCGGCCGATTCGCATTACGGCGCTACCGTACCCCGGCATTCCCACGGATGTGCAATCGCAACTCACGGCCGTGGCTACGCTCGCGGCGGGGTGCAGTCGGATTGAGGACCGGGTGTTTCCTGACCGCTTTCACCACCTTCGCGAGTTGGTCCGCCTGGGAGCTGACATCCGCCGTGCCCCGGGCCGTGCCAGTGTTCGCGGTGTCATGCAGCTCACCGGCGCGACGGCAACGGCAACCGACCTGCGCGCAAGCGCCGCCTTGGTTCTGGCGGGCCTTGCCGCCGACGGCGAAACCATCGTCCGCCGTATCCGCCACCTCGACCGCGGCTACGAGCGGCTGGAAGAAAAGTTGGCAAGTCTGGGTGCGAGAATTGAGCGAATGAAAGCCCGCAACGCCGCGGCGGTAGGCGTTCGCTGATTTCCGCTGTGCTCGTGTTATTCTGACGCAATGCGCAGCCGCTTGACGGTCTGCCTATGTGGCGTCCAGAATCGAGCCATGAGCTCGCTTCTTCCTGATCTACATTTCGGCCATGTGAACGTCGGTTTTCCGGTCGTTCAGGCCGCTCTCTCTGGCTACAGCGATTACGCAATGCGTGCCGTCGCGCGCCGGTTAGGGGCGACATACGCGCTGTGCGAGGTCGTGCTCGACCGCATCGTGCTCGAGACCAAACGCAAAGAGCGGCTGTACTTCATGCGCGTGGCCGACGACGATCATCCCGTGGGCGGGCAGTTGATGGGGAGCAACCCGGCGGAATTCGGCCCCGCGGCAGCCCACCTGGCCGCGGCCGGTTACGACGTGATCGACATTAATTTCGGCTGCCCGGTGAAAAAGGTACTGGGGCGCTGCCGGGGCGGCTTTCTGCTGAGTCAGCCCGAGACCGCGCTCGAGATCATATCGCGTGTGCGCGAGCATGTTCCGCCCGACAAGCCGGTGACGGTGAAGATGCGGCGCGGGCTGGACGATTCTCAAGAGAGCCGCGACAAGTTCTTTACGATTTTCGATGGTGCCTTTGCCCGCGGTGTGGCCGCGATTACGGTTCACGGGCGCACCGTGGTGCAGCGCTACGTCGGACCAAGTCGCTGGGAGTTTTTGCGCGAAGTGAAAGCGCACGCCGGATCGCGCACCGTGTTGGGGAGCGGCGACCTGTTCACCGCCGAGGATTGTCTGGCAATGATGCGCGAAACCGGGGTCGACGGCGTCACCGCGGCCCGCGGCGCGATCGCCAACCCGTGGATCTTTGCCCAGGCTCGCGCCTTGGCGGCGGGCCTGCCGCTGCCACTGCCGCCGACCGTGCATCAACAGCGCGAAGTGATCCGCGAGCACTACCGCCTTTCCGAGCAGATTTACGGTCCCAATGCTTGCGGCCGGCAGATGCGTAAGTTCGGCATCAAGTACGCGCAGTTGCATCCCGAAGCGCTGGCGGTGCGAGACGCGTTTATTGGAGTGCACCACACCGAAGATTGGCCGCTCGTCCTCGAACGCTTCTACGCTGAAGACCGGCCTGGCAATTATGCCCCGGCCGGGCCCGATGGCTCGGTCAACGAAGACGCCGAATGCGTGGACGCCGCCTGAATCGCGGCGATCAATTCCTGGCGCACGGTCCGATCGGTTTCAATCTCCAAACGCTGTCGCAGAGCATCGCGCGCGGCGTTGTCGTCGATCTGACCCAGGGCCCAAGCGCAAGCCCCCCGCACGAGCGCCTCATCATCGCGTAAGCCATGCACCAGCGCAGGCATTCCCTCGCGGCAGCGTTGATTCCCCAGGACCACGGCGGCATTCCGCAACAGCCCCCGACGCTTCGTGCGCCACATCGGGCTATGCCGAAAGCGGGTCCGAAAGTCGGCGTCGGTCATGGCGAAAAGCGGAATCAATTCGAGCGGCCGGGTCGCGCCGGACGGTTGCAACTCAGCTTCATCGCTCGTCGGTGCGCGGCGATTCCAGGGGCACACGTCCTGGCACACGTCGCAGCCGAAGACCCAATCACCGACGTCGGCACGCAACTCGACCGGCATGCTCTCGCGCAGCTCGATCGTCAAATAACTGATGCACCGCCGGCTATCGAGCACATATGGCGCCACGAACGCTTGCGTTGGGCAAGCATCCAGACAGGCCGTGCATGTACCGCAATGGTCGGTCATCTGAGCGTCGTCGTACTCGAGCTCCACGTCGGTCAGCAGCACCGCCAGGAAGAACCAACTGCCGACCTCGCGATTTAAGAGCAGTGTGTTCTTGCCGATCCAGCCCAGGCCGGCCAACTGCGCGAACTCTCGCTCCAAGAGCGGCGCCGAGTCGACTACGCCGCGCACCACAGCCATCGGCACGGCGTCTTGCAATACCTTGCCGAGCGCTTTCAGCCGATCGTGAATCAGGTCGTGATAGTCGTGACCCCAGGCGTATCGCGAAACACGTCCCTGCCCGGCCTGCGGCGGCGCCGGTTCGACGGTGCGATAGTTCATCGCCAGCACCATCAGGCTGCGGGCACCGTCTAGTACGTGGTGCGGGTGCTGATAGGCGGCCTCGCGCTTGGCCAGATAGTGCATCTCGCCGGCGAATCCCCGTGCGATCCACTCGCGCAAACGATCGAAGCCCGCTGGCGGCACGGCCGGGCAAACACCGGCCAGCGCAAAGCCCAACTCGTGCGCCGATTGCTTCAAGTGTTTGGTGAGTGCCGCGCGTTCCATGCGGCAAGTCTAGCAGACAGTCTGCTGTCGGGAGCCGCTGCCCGAGGCATAGTTCAGGCCGCGGTTTTGCGGACGTCAGGCCGATGTGCCGGTGACACGTGGGGAACGGTTGGCACCTTCTGGCGCGGATCGTAACGACGGCGAAGTGCCGCGCGGTGCGACTCCGCGCTCGGCGGTGCGACGACAGCCTCGTCCTTGCGATGACGCGTGAACCACGTCATCAACGCCGGCAGCATGATCAGCGACGTGAACAGGCAGCAGGTGACGCCGATCGTCAACACACGTCCCAGGCTTTGCAGTCCTTGGTGGCTGGCAATCATCAGCGAGCCGAAGCCGACGATCGTCGTCAACGAGTCAACCAGCACGGCCACGGCCGTGGATTGCGATATCTTGTATTTCCCCTTTTGATCGAGGAAGTCATGCACGATATGCACCCCCTCGTCGACGCTGATGCCCAACAACAGCGGCAGGGCAATCATGTTGGCCGGGTTGAGCGGGACGCCCAACAAGCCCAGCAGGCCGAACGTTTGCGCCAATCCCACGGCCAGCGGCAACATCGCCAACAGGGTGTACCGGACGCTGCGGAAATCAAACAGCAACAGCGCCGAAATCACGATCAACGCATAGATCGCCGACTTCTCGAAGCTGTGCTTCATTTCCAGCGAAGCTTCGTAGGCTTGCAGAGGATTACCCGTGGCGCGGGGATCGACCGAGCGAACGTCCTGTACGAATTTGCCCAGGGCGTCCATATCCCAGATATTGCCGCGACCGTAGATCTTCAGCAGGTGCAGGCCGTGCGCGCCGACGAACCGGCTCGTCAGGCTGTCGGGCAAGTCAGTCAGCTTCGGCGGCTCGGGATTGGCCATGCTCTTCAAAACATACAATCGGCTGAGCAAGTCGCCGGCCATCTGCTGCTGGTACTGCGAGACCAGGGCCCGGCATTCCGAGACCTGCATCCGCCGCAGCTTGTCGCGCGATTGTTCGAGATCCATTTCGGCCCGCGAGCGCGAGCTGCGCCGGGCGATCAATTCTTGCGCCCGCGCCAGTAAGCGCCCAAGTTCTTCCGGTCGATCGACCGGGATCACCGGTGGCCGCTCGGGCAGGGTGTCCAACTGTTGCCGGATGCGGGCAATCAACGGCGCCTTCACCTCGTGGTCCGAGGGGAGCAGCGACACGATTTCTTCGGTTCGTTCAATCGAATCGATCTTCAGGAACTCGGCTTTGCGCTCGAGCAGCTCTTCGCGGTTCTCAGCAATCGACAGGGCATACCACATGCTCTGATCGCTTTCGGCCAGCAGCTTGCGCTCTAGCTCGACGCTTTCCAAACCGACCGGCTGCATGTTCAACAGGTTGTGGTCGTACCACAACTGTGACATGCCGTACGAAATGCCGATGGTGCCCGTCACGGTTACGAACAAGAGCAGCCGCGGCATTTTCATCAGCGGGTTGATCAGCGAGTGAATCGGCAGGCTCTCGGGCATGCGTTTGCCGTAACCGCTGCGATCGACCAGGCAGATCACGGCCGGCAGAACCACTAGTTCGGCAATCGCGCACAGGATGATGCCGCCGCCGGCGATGATTCCGAGCTCAGCGATGCCGGTGAAATTCGTAAAGCCAGCGGCGAAGAAGGCCACGGCCGTGGTCACGGCGCCGGTAAGAATCGACGGGCCGACCTCGAACGACGCCCGCACCAGCGCGTCCGAGCACGAATAGCGCTCATCCCGTAGCTGCAGATAACGGGCCGAGTAATAGACGCCGTAATCGATGCCGATGCCGATCAACGTCGCGGTGAACGACACGCTGAGAATGTTTAGATGCCCGACGACCAGGGTCACGTAACCAAACGACCAGGCCATGCCCAATAGCAGGACTGCGTTGGCCAGCAAAGCGTGGCGCACGCCGCCGAAGCCGGCAACGAACAAAGCGCCGACGCCGAACATCGAGATCAGGCTCGCCCAGAACATCGACGACTGGCTAGAGCGCATCTCATCGTTTTCCATGATCGGCAGGCCGGTCAGGCCGATCTTGGTTTCCGGATGCCGGGCCGACATCTGCGCGATCAGGTCACGCAGGGCGTCAGTGGCCTCGGTGGCGCGGGCAAATTCGTCTTTTCCCTTGGCCAGCCGCAGGATCACGAACCCCAGCTTGCCTTCCTTGGTCAGCAAGTATTCGCCGGACAGCTCGCTGAGCGTGGCGAACGATTGCGGCATGGCGGGCCAGGGGGATTCATAACGTCCGCCGTGCGAGAGCGCTGTGTTCAAGCTCGTGCCAAAGCGCTCGGCCTCGGCATCGACGCCTTGGCTTAGTGGATCGTTTGGGGCTCGGGCGCTGGCCTCGAGCCGCATGCACATCCCTTCGGTCATGTGCCCCAGGTTCAAGAGCGACCAGTTGCCGCTCAGGATTGGGCCGACCTCGGACAAGAAACCGTCGAGCTTCATCAGCTCTTCGGGCGAGAGGTAATGCAATCCCTTCGAGCGAATCTTGCCCAGGTCGACCTCGTGCAGAACTGCATGAAACAAGCGTTCCTGGCGCGACAGCGACTGCGAGATCTCTTGTAAGACCGGGACGACCTGGTCGCGATTATCCCCTTCGACAACGACCACGGCGTCGTCGTCGTCGCCGAATTCGTTGATGTAATCGATCCACAGGCGATTGTAATCGCTCTCAGGATCCAACAAATCGAGCCGGCTGGTGTGAAAGCCGAGGCGAGTCGACGACAAGTAAATCGAAACGCAGGCCAGCGCAACGCCGAGCGTTACCGTGGCGACCGGAAAGCGCACGACCGCCCGGGTCACGGCGCTCATCACGTGCGCCAAGAACGAAAACTCACCCGGCGGCGTCCTATCCGCGGACATGAGGCGATCCATCGAGGTTTTGCGGAGACAAAGTGGGCCGTACTGAACACAACACGACGAGCGCATCCTTACGGGGCCGTGCAGTGCTTGCGCATGTATCTTGGCGGTACGAGAAGCCGCCGGTGTAACACCGGGCGATCCTTTCGTGACCGGCCTTCGAACCGCTGCCCGAAGCGGGGCAAGCTCGAAAGGCCGGGCATTCTAGTCGCACCCTGACGGGGGGACAATCCGAATCGAATCAGGCCTGCCCACTGATTGGCTTGCATTGCCGTAAGAAGCACTGTACGCGATAGCAGTGACAGCAACCGTCAAGCGTTGGTCTTTGCCACAAGCTTCGCGAGCAATTCGCTGGCGGCTCTGCTATCGATTGCCACGACGGCTAGCTGCGCTGCTTCGCGCGGGCCGGTCGCTTTGCCCGCCGCGATCAATGCCGCGGCCGCGTTCAGCACGACGATATCGCGCGGTCGTCCCGCCTCGCCCGCCAATACACCACGAATGATCGCCGCACTCTCCTCGGGGCCGGTCACGAGTAAGTCTTCCAGCCCTGACGGTTCGATACCAAAGTCGTGCGGATGCCAAACGAACTCGCGCGCGCGATTCTGCGCGATTTCCGTGACGCGCGTCGGGCCATTAAGCGTGACTTCGTCCAGACCATCCTCGCCACAAACGACCAGCGCACGTTCGATGCCCAATAGGCGTAGCGCCTCGGCCATGTCCGGGCGCAGCTCGGGGCGCCCCACGCCCAACAATTGAAACGGCGCTCGGGCGGGATTGGAAAGGGGGCCCAGGAGGTTGAAAATCGTTGGCATTCCTAACTGCTGGCGAACGCGAGCGACGTTTTTCATCGCGCCGTGCAGCAGGGGGGCGAAGCAAAAACAAATTCCTAACTCGTCGAGACAGGCCTCGACCAGCGGCACGCCGGCCTCGATGTTGACGCCGAGCACAGCCAGCACATCGGCCGAACCGCAGGTGCTCGTCACGCGGCGGTTGCCATGTTTCGCTACCGGCACGCCCGCCGCGGCCGTAACGATCGCCGCAGCGGTGCTGATGTTGAACGTTCGCGAGCCGTCGCCGCCGGTGCCGCAAGTGTCGATCACCCCCTGCCGACTGGTGCGAATCGGGGTCATGTGGCGACGCATGGCCGCCGCCGCCCCCGCGATTTCCTGCACGGTTTCCCCTTTGAGCCGCAAACCGCTCAGAAACAGGCCGATCTCGGCATCGCTGCACAGCCCCAGCATGATGGCTTCGACCGCGCGCGAGGTATCCTCCACGGATAAATCTTCGCCCCCGGCGATTCGTCCCAACGTCTCTTCGATCAACTGCCGATCCTCCACCACAATTTCGGGCGATGCCTTTGACGATCCAGCGCCTGGCTCATTAGTTGTAGTCCAGCGGCCGACGAAGATCGAATCCCCAGACTTGGGACAAAGAGCGAGTCGCGGTTGTTCAGCCTTGTTCCGTGCGCCGTCAAGACTTACAATTCGGCGGATTTGATGCCGACATGCAGGGAGGTAATCCGTTGGTGCCCCGCAAGGTGATTCTGGACGTTGACGGGGGCATTGACGATGCCTTGGCATTGACCATCGCGCTGTTCGATCCGCGCATCGAGGTCGTGGCCGTCACGGCCGTCGGCGGCAGTGTCCCGCCCGAGCGGGCCGCCCGCAACGTGCAAACGATCGTGGAAGCCCTCGATCCGCCCCGCTGGCCGCGCGTCGGTGCGCCGACGATCCCGGATCGGCCACTGCCGGCCGATAATTGCCACATCTACGGTGCTGACGGGCTGGGAAACAACGACTTCGCGGTTTCCGAACTGCACCATCTGCACCCGGCCGCGAAAGTGATCGCGGACGAAGTTCGCTCCGCCCCCGACGAAGTGACGATTGTCTGCCTGGGACCGTTAACGAATGTGGCCGGCGCCATTCGCCGCGACCCTTCCATCGCGACACAGTTCGGTCAGTTGGTGATCCGCGGCGGCGCACTCGCTGGTGGCAACGTCACGCAAGCGTCCGAGTTCAATATCTACTGCGATCCCCAATCGGCGCGGGATGTTTTTCGGCAGCCGGCGACCATGACCCTGGTTCCCCTGGACATCGCCACCCAGGTCGTCATGACCTTCAGCGAACTCGACAAATTGCCGTCGGAATCAACGCGGGCCGGCAAGCTGTTGCGCCGCATTCTGCCCTTCGCGTTCCGCACGCACCGCCAGGAGTTCGGCCTGGAAGGAATGTATCTACACGATACCGTCGGGCTGGTCGCGGCGTTGCACCCCGAGCTGTTTGTCACTGAACGGATGGCAGCCGACGTCGAGACGCAGGGTGAGCTGACCGTGGGCGAAACGGTTTTCGATCGTCGCCCCATGCCTCAATGGCGCCACAATCTCTACGTGGCGACCAAGGTCGATACGGCGGCGGTGATGGACGTCGTGATCCGCGGCATTACCGAAGCCGCCCGCGCCGGATAATACAAATCGGACAGCGGCCTTTTAGCGCGGGTTATCCACCAGCGGCGTCTTGCGGAAACGGGCGGCGTCACCGACTCGCGCCGTGAGAGGAACCTCTTGCCCGTCACGCCAGACGATGACCGGCACAGACTTATTGACCTCGGTCATGCTGACGATGTTCACCAGGTGATCGCCGTCATCGACCGGGACGCCGTTGAATTTCAGAATCACGTCGTCAACGCGTAACTTCGCGGCCTCGGCTGGGCCTCCTTCGGTCAGCCCTTCGATCCTCGCTCCGTACGGCCTTGGCAGACCGAGTCGGGTCGCCATCTCGGCGTCGAAGTTCTTGTCGTAGGTGACTCCCAGGAACGCACGCACCACAACTCCCTTTTCGACCAGGTGCCGCGCGACGACCATTACCATGTTGATGGGAATGCTGAACCCGATTCCCTCGAAGCCGCCCGAGTTGCTGACGATTGCCGTGTTCATTCCCACGACTTCGCCACGCATGTTGATTAGCGGGCCGCCGCTGTTGCCGGGGTTGATCGCGGCATCGGTTTGCAGAAAGTCCTGCAGCCGGACCCCCTGTTCGCCCAGCTTCAGATCGCGCCGCCCTTTGGCGCTAATAATCCCTGAGGTGACCGATCGGCTGAGGCCGAAAGGGCTGCCCATGGCCAGCACGGCGTCGCCGATTTCCACCTGATCGCTGTCGCCGATGCGCGCCGGAACAAGATCATCGGCCGTCACGAGCATCAGCGCGATGTCCGTATCCGGATCGGACCAGATCTGCTGGGGGTGTAGCTCATGATTGTCGTACAGGCGAATCTTGATGTCGGCCTTGTTGTGGTTCTTGATCACGTGCCGGTTGGTCAGCACGTACGCCTTGCCTGCCACTTCGATGATGACGCCCGAACCCGCCTCTTCGACCAGGCCCTTGCGCGAGCGGCCCAGTGTTTCGACCCGTTCGGCATCGATATGTACGACCGAGGGGCTGACCAGCTTGATCACGGTCTTGAGAATATTGGCCTGCCGCTGGAATTGATCAACTTCGCGGGCCAGCGACTCGAATTGCTGGTCCCGCGACGTCATTGACGCCGAGCGAACTTCGCCCTGTTGCGCCTGGCCCGCGGTGGGAAAGTGCAAGAGCAAGCCCAGCGCGGTGCCGGCAGCGAGCGTCAAGCCCGCGAGATTATAGGACGAGCGGTGACGTGGCATACGCATCGATTCCCTGCGAGACCGCCGCCGCTGCGCGTGACTGTGCGCGGAACAGAAGTTCCTGGCACGAAATTCGGACGACCCGCGTGCGGCGGCACGGGCACCCATAAAACTCAAACGCACCTGCGAGCGAAGCACCCCGATCGAAACCGGTGGAACTCTCAGAGGTGCATTTGCGCTACGGCCTATTGTGGCGCACCAGGGGTGCGCCCTTCAAGGGCGGTCTGATATGTTACGAAACGTCCAGCTCGATATCGTTGATCGAGAGCTCGGCGTCACCTGAGGACGAATCCATCACGCGACCCCAGTCGCCGGCGGCGCCGCCGGCATTGCCGGTGCGTTCCGCTTCGCGCTGGCATTCGATGCACAATGTGGCATAGGGCAGAGCGCTCAGTCGCGCCACGGGAATTCTCCCACTGCACGCTTCGCACAAGCCGTATTCACCGGTGCGGATTCTTTCCAGAGCGACCTCAATGCGCGCCAATTCGCGGCTTTCCACCTCGGCCAATTGCGAGTTGATCTCGTCTTGGGCCGAGTCGAGCGCGAAGTCGACGACATCGCCAGCGCTTTGCTCGCGCAATTGCTTGAGCAAGCTCAAGTCACCTGCGAGTGCCTTGCGCAGTGCGTCGCGGCGCATCACCAAAAGCTGACGCATCTTCTGCATTCCGTCTTTGCGTGCCATGCCTCACCTTACCCGTCCGATGGTCGGCTGCGTCGAAGGTAGACCCCCCCTTCGAACTGAAGCCTTGCTCGAACCGCTGAAGTTGCCTTGACTCCCTGTCCAGAACCCTCGACCGCCTTTCACCAGCCCTCCGAGCCGGTAAAAACGGCAACCAAAATATAGTACGCACGACACCCCGGAGGGGTCGCTGAAATCGCGAACGATTGTACGCTCGCCGTCAAGCCTCTTAACTCTGTGGCGCTGCAGTCCTTGCGGGGGCCGAGTTTGGACCCGAATTGACCAAACCGGTTCGCCAGCAAACTACTTTGCCGGTCCCGAAGGACTTGGTAAAAACCGCCCACTGTTCCGCCGGCCGAGGCTGCTTGGAAGCTGCCTTGCCGACGCTATCCGATAATCGGCATAACCGGAAAAGATATGCAGCCGAAGTTGGCCGGCGGGGACATTTCCGGTTGCGAAATCCTTGTTTTTACCGCCACATTGTGCCGGACTTTTCAGGAAAAATAGTGAACCTTTGCCGGCGCCCCCTCCGTCTCCCGCGTGGAGGCGCCGGGGCAATGCGTTCGCAGCCCCGATTCGTGGGCATTAAACCTACGAAATTGGCCGCTTGCCGTGGTTCGACCGACCTCTATTGTTCTTATAGGTCCCCAGGCGGTTCATTTGCGGGTGCGATCGGCGTTGGCCATTGAGCACCGTGGCGATCGTTGCCAGCAATGCGTCGCCCGGCGGCCGATCACTTCGAATTGGCCGCGGCCGCAAAATGGACTTCACGCGGATCGCGGCGATGGGTCATGATGCCCTGCATCGGACGCACACGCCACACGGGAGGGCCCAGGTATGAATGTCCCCGTTGTCGTCGGCAGTTGGCAAGGCCGTCAATATATTGCCGGTCACTGGCGCGACTCGAGCGCCGAGGTCTTCGAGAACTCGAACCCGGCGAATACTTCGACGGTGCTAGGTGTTTATCCGCGCGGCACCAACGCCGATGTGGACGAGGCGGTCCAAGCTGCGCGCACGGCGTTTGCCAGTTGGCGCCGTGTGAGCCGTATTCGCCGCGGCGAATTGTTTTTGAATCTCGCGAACCTGATACGCCGTGATACCGAGGAGCTGGCGGCGGTACTTGCGCGCGAAAACGGCAAGGTTCTGAACGAAGCGCGGGCTGAAGTCATCGAAGGCCTGCACATGGTCGAATACGTTTTCGGCACCGCACGCCAGCCCACGGGGCAGGTGATCGATTCCGAGATCGAGGCCAAGGACCTTTACGTTCGCCGCAAGCCGCGCGGCGTCGTCGCAGTGATCACGCCGTGGAACTTTCCCTTCGCGGTGCCGCTCTGGATGTTGGGACCGAGCTTGTTGGAGGGGAATACCACGGTCTTCAAGCCCTCGGAAGAAACGCCCGAGATCGGTCAACGGCTGGTGCAACTCTTCGAAGAGGCGGGCTTTCCCGCCGGCACGATCAACCTCGTTCATGGCGTCGGGGAAGAGGCCGGCGACGCCTTGGCCCGGCACTCAGATGTCGATGTCGTCGCCTTCACGGGCAGTTACCAGGTCGGCGCGCATATCCGCCGGCTGGCAGCGGAAGCGGCGCACAAGTCGTGCGCGCTGGAAATGGGCTCGAAAAGCGCGGTCATTGTGTGCGCGGACGCCGATTTGCCGCTGGCCGTTAACGCCGCCTTGCTGAGCGCGTTCAAGACCACCGGGCAACGCTGCGTCTCGGCGGGGCGTGTCCTCGTGCATCGCAGCCTGGTCGATCGCTTCGCCGAGATGTTCGTGGCGCAGGCCAAGTGTCTGAAGTTCGGCGATCCGTTCGACGCGACCGTCTTTGCCGGTCCCATGATCAATCAGACCGGCGTCGACAAAGTGCTTGAATACAACGACCTCGCCCGACGTGAGGGGGCGAGGATTCTACTCGACGGCGGCCGCGTTACCGGCGAGCCGTATGGCCGTGGCCTATTTCTATCGCCGTTTGTCTATGTCCAGGAATATCGGCCCAGTGTGCGCACAATTCGCGAAGAAGTATTCGGGCCGCACGTGGCGATCGTTCCCTTCGACACCGACGAGCAGGCGATTGAAATCTACAACGACACGCCATACGGATTGTCGATGGCCGTGATTACCGAAGACTATCGGCGCTGGCGGTTGTTTCGCGACGAGTGCGACTATGGCATGGGGTATGTCAATCTGCCATGCATCGGCGCCGAGGTGCATTTGCCGTTCGGCGGCGTGAAGCGCAGCGGCAACGGTCAGCCGTCGGCCGCCGCACTGGTCGATGCCGTGACGCACAAGATCGCTTTCACGGTGAATTACGATCGCAAAATCACGATGGCCCAGGGAATGAGCGCCGACGTTTCCGACGGGAAAAAAACGAAATAACACAGAGATCGCGAAGCATGCTGATTCGCCACCGGCGAAAAAGTATGGAGCTCAACGGGAGGACTGATCATGCGTTCCACGATCACGACAACGCCCGATGTCAGCCGACCGGTCTTGTTGACCTCACTCCCTGGCCCAAGAGCGGCAGCCTGGATCGCACGTGATGACCAGGTTCTGTCCCCGTCTTACACGCGCGGCTATCCGCTGGTCGCGGCGCGCGGCGCCGGCTGCACGATCGAGGATGTCGACGGCAACCTGTTTCTCGATTTCACCGCCGGCATTGCCGTGACCGCTACGGGGCATTGCCATCCCGAAGTCACTGCCGCGATCGCCGATCAGGCCGGCAAGTTGATCCACATGTCGGGGACGGATTTCTACTACACTCCCGAAATCGAACTCGCCGAGCGGCTGGCCCGCCTCGCTCCCGGCACGCAACCCAAGCGAGTCTTCTTTACCAATAGCGGTGCCGAATCGGTCGAGGCGGCCCTGAAGCTAGTGCGCTATCACTCCCGGCGGCAGCGCGTGATTTCCTGCAACGGTGCGTTTCACGGCCGCACGTTCGGCGCAATGTCGATTGGCGGGTCGAAAGCGATTCATCAGCGCGGCTTCGGACCGCTCTTGCCCGGCGTACACCGCATTCCGTTCAACTGCGATCAGTCCGTTCTCGATGAGCAATTCCGCACTGTTTGTCCGCCGGACGAAGTCGCCGCGATCTTCGTCGAGCCAATTCAGGGCGAAGGTGGGTATCGTTTGCCTGACCCGGACTTCCTTCCCATGCTCAGGCGCGTGTGCGACGAACATGGCATGTTGCTCGTGGCCGACGAAGTGCAATCCGGCATGGGGCGGACCGGCAAGATGTTCGCCATCGAGCACTTTGGCGTGACAGCCGACGTGTTGTGCCTGGCCAAGGGGTTGGCGAGCGGCTTGCCGCTGGGGGCGATCGTGGCAAATGCCGACCTGATGGACTGGCCCTCGGGCAGTCACGCATCGACGTTTGGTGGCAATCCGGTTTGTTGCCGCGCCGCGCTCGCAACGATCGATCTGCTCGAACGCGAATATTTGGCCAACGCGACCGAACGCGGCGCGCAATTGCTGACCGGCCTAAACCGGCTTGTTGAGCAACTGCCGATGTTGGCCCATCCGCGCGGGCGAGGATTGATGGTCGCCGTGGATATTCTGCGTGATGAAAATCCGGACCCACCGCGGAGAGATGCAGTCGTCGATGCGGCTTTCCAACGAGGATTGCTGCTGTTGGGTTGCGGCAAGGCGGCCGTACGGTTTTGCCCCGGCCTGTGCGTCACGGCCGAGCAGGTAGCCAGCGCGCTAGAGATCTTCGCCGACGCCTGCCACGACGCCACATCGAACTGATATCATCGAGGCGCCGCACTTTTCGGCTGGGTGCCATGCTTTTTCCGCGGCACGCGGAATAAGCACGCGACATCGCCCCGGGCGCACAACGGGAACATGCAGTCGCGTCCGGCGATACTACAGCAAGCTTTCCAGCAGCAACCGCATCTTTCGCATCTCGGCCATGTGATCCACGCCCGATTCCGGTTGCTCGAGAATGTTGACGCACAGGGCACGGTTGTAGCGGAACTTACCAAGCTGCGTCACCAGCCGGCCGTATTCCACTTCACCCTGACCGACGCGAACTTGCAGCTTGTCCTTGGTCGTGTCGCGAAGCTGCAGGTGGATGACGTATTTGAAGATCTGGTCGTAGTTACCACTCTTGTGCGGTCCGCAGACAAAATGGCTGGGATCGAGCGTGATGCCTAACCCTTTGACGTTGTCGCACATTACGATCGCAGTGGCGGGGTCTTGGCTCATGCGGCCAGTTTCGGTTTTCAGGCCGATCTGTACGCCATCGAGCGAACCAATTCGCACCAGTTCGCGCAGCCGCTCGATTTCGGCATTGAACGGAGTTCCGATTTCGCCCGACCGCACGGTGAGCGTGACAACCTTGGTCGCCTTGGCCAGTTTGCAGCAAGCCGAGAACTGTTCGTAGTACAGATCACCTTCGGCGTCGATATCGACGTAATACGCCACGGGGGTCAGCCGATGCGTTTCGCGACAGACCGAAACTGCCGAATCGAGGTCGGCATGAACCTGCGAGGGCTTTAACTGCTGGCTGCGCTCGAGCAACGTGATCTCGACGCGGTTGTATTCGAGGTCGACTAGCCGCTGGAGCGCCGCGTCCAAGGGCAAGTCGGCAAAACACTCCGTTGACGCAGCGACAAACACCAGGCCACTCCTTTGAATAGAGATACCGAGCCCGCGCGACAATTGCCGCCTCAAGGCTCCGCATGGCAGCCATTGCTCGCCATGCTGGTCAGCGCCCGGGCTGGCGGCCTTCCATTAATGTCGCCGCTGACAGCCCAAAGTTCCGGGTGCGAACGTTCGAGTAGCTTACTGTTCAGGGGTGTCCGCTGGCAACACCCCTGACGACTGGCGCCACCTTGTGACGAGGATTGCTATAATAGTTCGCTCGTGAAATGAATTCGGTCCGACTTCACAGCGGGACGACCGCTAGCAGTCGGCGACAAGGAGGAACGATGAACCTCGACGATCCCTCGCCACGTCCAACCCCTTACGGACCACCGCCGCCGCAGGTCACCGAACGAATCATCGTCGCCGCCGCGCCGCAGCGCAGCCGGCTGTCGATGATCGTCAGTCTGCTGTTTTTCGTCTTCCTGGTGCTGCCAGGCATTCTTGTCGCTTTGATGCTGGTGGGAGCGGTTGCTTCGGTCACCGGCGGCGTCGACAAGACCGTCGACGAGCATTATCACTCGCTTTCCAAGACCGCCAAGGACAAGATCGCGATCATCACGGTCGACGGCGCCATCATTGACGGCGAAGGTTTCATCAAGAAGCAGATCGATCACGTCCGCGACGACAAAGAGGTCCGCGCCGTCGTGCTGCGCGTTAATTCGCCGGGCGGGACCGTGACGGCCAGCGATTACCTGTACCATCACCTGCGCAAAATGCTCGCCGAGCGCAAGATTCCCATGGTCGTCAGCATGGGAGGCATCGCAGCCAGCGGCGGGTATTACATCGCGATGGCCGTCGGCGACGGCGAAAAAGTGATCTTTGCCGAGCCCACGACCTGGACCGGCTCGATCGGCGTGATCATTCCGCATTACAACGTTGCCGGCCTGATGAAGACCTGGGACGTCGAAGAGGACTCGATCAAAAGCGGTCCATTGAAACAAATGGGCACGCCGACTCGTCCCATGACTGACGAAGAGCGCGCCATCTTCCAGCACCTGGTCGACGACAGCTTTCAGCGGTTTCAAGACATCGTCAAAGCGGGGCGACCCGCTTTGGCCAAGGACCCGGACGCCCTGGCCAAGGTGACCACCGGCCAGGTATTCACCACCGGCGAGGCCATCAGCAAGGGGCTGGTCGATGAAGAAGGGTATATCGAAGAAGCGATCGATCGAGCCGCTAAGCTCTCAGGCCTGTCGCGCGATAACCTGCGCGCCGTGAAGTATAAAACGCGAGGCGGGTTGATGGGATTGCCGTTTGCAACCGAGTCGCGCTCGTCGCTCGATCTGGCCGCCCTGGTCGATCTGGCATCGCCCCGCGCGTATTTCCTATGCACCTGGCAATTACCGTTCGCGACGCAAGCCAAGTAATTCAGCGAAACAGTCCTGGCAAGGCAACGGTCTCTGGCGTGTGTGCCATGCTTATCCGCCACAGGCGGATAAGCATGTTCAACATCACGGCGCACTAGCATCCTTGCTATCGCGCTCACGCGCAGGTCGATCAGGCGAAACGTGGTCCGCCTTGCCGCCGCGGCGATTCATAGGGCCGCGGCCGTCCGAGCGATCGTGCGGTCCGTCCCCTTGCTTGGCGTGATGCTCGCGCCACAGGTGAACCAACTCGCGCTGCATCTGCTCCGGAGGCAACGCCCGCAGGTAGCTGCGCTCGCTCTCCGAAAGGTCGTTCGTGAACAGCTGATGCAACTCTTCGGTGCTGGGGCGATGAAAACCGCCGCGGCCGCCGGCGCCCCAGCCTGGCGCGCGGGTTTGAAAGATCCAACCGCGGACCAAGCGGCGCTGCTCTTCTTCGGTCTTGGCCTCGTCGAGTGCCTTTTGCGCCGGTTCCGAGAGCACGTTACGTAAATCGGCCAACTGTTCCGGCGTTACGCTCGGTGGCCGGCTATTGCGCTGCGCGTCGGCCCATTGCTTGTGAAAATCATGCTTGACGATCCAGGCGTCGAGCGCTTTCGAGTCGGCTGGGCTGAGCCGATTTCGCTTGCCTGCCGCTTGCGCTCCGCGCAACTCGTCGATCCGCTTGATTCGATCTTCGACCGGCAATGCCGCGAGCATGATTCTTTGGCTGGCCGGAAGCTCGTTCAGCCATTCGTGATAATTCTGCATGACCTTCAGTAACTCGTCCCGTTGCGGATCGGCGTCGATCTCGTCATGCAGTTCGCGCAGCCGGTCGCGTTCGGCCGGCTCGAGACGCTGAAAGCGTTCGAAGTTTTGCGAAACCTGTTCGCGGTCCTGCTGGTCCATCTGCTCCAACCGCGTCCGCCGTTCAACAAGCACGTCCCCCGCGCCGGCCTGCGCCGCGGCCAAAATGACGACCATGACCGTTAAGGCGCGCACTCCGCGACGGCAGACGTTTTTTGCGATGGCGATTTCGTGGTTACCGGTCACGCTTCACCTCCGTGGCTTGGAAATCTCTCGATTGCAGGGTGCGCAGGAACTCGATGTCTTCGATTTCGCGGTACTGATCCAGGTTCTCGACGATCGGCAAGTCGGAAAGCAATTGTTCGTCCGCGCGCCGCGCGATCGTGTTTACGGTGAAGAAGCCAGCGATCGCGGCGACTGCGAGCAATATCGCTGCCACCATCCCGAATCGCTTTTTGCGCTGCGGAATCTGCTCCTGCACGGCCACCAGATCCTCTTCGGCCCGCAGCGCGATCATTTCGACCGTCGACCGCGTGAACGATTCGTCGACCTCGGTGCGTGGCAGCTCGTCGAGCAATTGCCAGCTTCGCTCCAATTGCCAAACTTCTTGGCGCACGCGTGGGTCGGCCGCTAGCGCCTCTTCGACGCGTCGGGCCTGGTTAGCGTCCAGCTCGCCGTCCAGGTAGCTGACCAATTGATCCGTCAGCTCGGGAGGTAGATTTTCGGGGCTTGGTTGGCTCATAGTCTCAATCCGCGGCAGGGCGGTCCCCGCGCTCGAGATAAGGTTCCAGAACTTCCTTCAAATTCAGCCTGGCCCTCGACAGTAGCGACTTGATCGCTTCCTGCGACATGTCCATAGTCTCCGCGATGTCGGCATAGCTCATGTTCTCGAATTTGCTGAGCAAGAGCGCCATGCGCTGCCGTTCGTTGAGAGCCTCGATCGCCAGGTGGACCACCTCGCGCATCTCGGCCTTGTCCAATTGTCGGGCCGGCATCAGACCGCTGGCCGCTTGCGCTAGCTGGTCCAAGCGGTTGCCCCCCGAGCTGCTGCCGTCGTTGACCGACAGGCTGACCTCACGGCGTCGCGAGCGCGAGCGCCGCGCATTGGCCGCGACGTTGTTCGCGATCGTGAATAGCCATGTCGAAAATTTGGCCCCTGGCACATACCGCTTGCGCGAGCGGTAGACGCGCAGGAAAACTTCCTGGGCCAGGTCTTCGGCCTGGTCGCGGCCGCCGACCAGGTGATCGAGCACCGTCACCAGGCGATTCTGGTAGCGCAGCATGAGCTCCTCGAACGCGGCGGCACTGTCGTTGCGCACCTCGAGCATCAGCCGCACGTCAGGGTCGCGCAGCTCGTATCCCGCTGGCGAATCGTCGCTAGTCGCCAAAGGGCGCCCTCATGCGTAATCGGGGATGTTCGCCCCCGGCCACCGCCCCGATGGCCCGTCCAGGCGAACAAAAACGTGCGCAGACCAGATTGCCACGCTCACTTCAGCATACGCTCGTTTGCCGTTCTTCACAGCACGCGGACCCTTGGCGTTCGGTCCGTGGCGACGGCAAGAGATTTAACCCCGTCCAGCGGCGCAGGTTTTGAACGGCCAATCCCCCCCGGCCAGAAATCGCAGCCCCTACAAACTGCCAAAGGATCGGCTTTACTCGGCTACTCGCCGGCAGAAACCGGCACCGCCCCGGCCTGCGAGCGGCGCAACTGCCCACACGCGGCGTCGATGCGATCCCCTTTGCGCGTCCGCACCTGAACGTTGATCCCGGCGTGCGTGAGGATCCGCAAGAACTGCTCTTGCGCGCGCTCGGTGGGCGTTTTGTAGGGAAGGCCCGCTACCGGGTTGTACGGAATCACGTTCAAGAGCGCCATCCGTCCCGCCAGCAGATCGGCCAATCGTCGGGCGTGTTCCGGACGATCATTCAATTCGCCCAGCAGTACATATTCGAACGTCAGGCGACGATGATTCGCGTCGAAGAAACGATCCGCCGCGGCCAGCACACTGTCGAGCGGAATGTTGCGACTGACCGGCACTAGTTGTCGTCGCAACTCGTCGTCCGGTGCGTGCAGGCTCACCGCGAGGTGATATTGGCAGTCCTCGGCCGTGAGCCGATCCATCGCGGGGGGCAGGCCCACGGTCGATACCGTGATCTTGCGGGCACCGATTCCCAAGCCCGACGGACTGGTGGCATCGCGTAGCGCCGGCAAAAGCGCAGGCAGGTTTGCCAGCGGTTCGCCCATTCCCATGACGACAACGTTGCTTAGCCTTTCCTCGGCCGGCAAGAGTCGCGCCAGGTGCAACATCTGCTCGACAATTTCGCCGCGCGTCAAATTGCGCACCACGCCATCCAGTCCGCTAGCGCAGAACACGCAACCCATCGCACAACCGACTTGCGTGCTGATGCAAATGGTGCGTCGCGCTTGCTCGCGAATCAGCACGCATTCGATGCGCTGATCATCGGCCAAGGCCAGCAGCAACTTTTCCGTGCCGTCAGCCGCCTGACGATGCAATGCGATTTTGGTCGTCAGCAGCGTGAATTCCGTGGACAGCGCGGCGCGTAATGCCTGCGGCAAGTCACTCATCTCGTCAAAGTTCGCGGCACGGCGCTGGAAAATCCAGCCGTGAATCTGCGCAGCGCGATAGCCGGGCTGCCCCTGGCTGGTCAGCCAATCACGCAACTCGTCTTGGGAAAGGTCAAGGATCGAACGCACGGGACATCCAACATTCGGTAAACAGTGGCGAATGACAGATTATAGCCGCCCGCTGGCCGGCAGTCTGGGCTCGAACTGTTTGACAGCCCAGTCAATGCGGGGAGACAATGCCGGGCAAATCCTTTAGCAGCACGGAGCACCAGCAAATGTCCGACGTCCAGCACTATCAGCCCGCGGCCGTTACTCCTCCACCGCCGCCGGGCATGAGCACCGGCGTCAAAATCCTGCTGGGATGTGGTATCGGTTGCGGCGTGATGTTGCTGTTGTGTTGTGGCGGCATCGTGGGGATGAGCTGGTTCAGCTACTCGCTGCTGAATCGATCGATTTCCCGGGACCCGGCCGAAATACAAGCGATCTCCGCGCAAGTAGCCGAGATCGACATTCCGCCCGGCCTGACACCGTTGGCGAGCTTCGACGTGAAGATTCCGATCGTCGATCAGACGTTCTTGAAGGCCGCCGTGTACTCGGACGAACCGCAGGAGCAGATCCTGGCCATCGGCGAATTCGCGGAAAGCTTCACGGCTGTCGATGAGAAGACTCTACGCGAACAGATTGATCGTGCGCTCACGAATAACGAGCATCGCGAGTCTAAAGAAGATTTCATCGTCGACGAGACTCACACCCGCGAACTGACGATTCGCGAGCATCCCGCCCAGTTTCGCATCGAAGAGGGGCATACCAAAAAGACGGAACGCAAGTTAATTCGCGCTATGGGAGAGTTCCAGGGACATCAAGGCGTGGGGTTGCTGTTCCTGCAACTCGACGGCGAGGAGTATCACCTGGACCAGGTCGAGAAGATCCTCGATTCAATCCATTAGGATTTGCTGGCCACTCGACGTGTCAGGCAGTCGCTTTGCAAATCCGCACCCAGCCTTTAGGATCGCCCGTCTCATTGGTTTGCCGCCGCGGCGTGTATTAAATTTCGAGCGGGGCGGACCACCAAAGGACGGTGACCCATGTGGCTTCGGAATCAGCGCATTCAGCGGCTCATCGGCGGAGGGCTGATCGAACGCGTGTCGGTCCGCGCGGTTTCCAAGTTGGAATTGATGGGGCTCGCGAGCCACAAAGATCGTGAAGTCGTACGCCTGATTAGCCGGGTGCGGCGAGAACGTCGCTGGCTGCTCACGTCGAACGAGGCTTTCACCGTCTATTCGCTGGCCCGCGCCCAAAGCAAGCAAGATGCCGCTTTGGCCGAGGTGGGGACGTACCAAGGGGGCTCGGCCAAGATGATTTGCGAGGCCAAAGGGGAACGCCCGCTGCACGTCTTCGACACCTTCGAGGGACTACCGAAGGCTGCCGCGCAAGACGGCAACGTCCACCGCGAGAATCAATACAGTTGCAGCCTGGAAAGCGTCCGTAGCTACCTGGCCGGTTACCCCAACGTGTCGTTCTACAAGGGACAATTCCCGACGACGTCAGGCCCGGTCGAGAACTTGCGATTCTCCTTCGCCCACTTTGACGTCGATTTGTACGAAGGAACGCTGGCCTGCCTGGAATTCTTTTACCCACGCATGGTCCCCGGCGGCGTCATGCTTTCGCACGATTATTCGATTTTGTCCGGAGTGCGGGCCGCTTTTGCGGAGTTCCTGCACGACAAGCCAGAGCCTTTGATCGAGCTGCCCACGACGCAATGTATGGTCGTAAAAATGGCGTAAGGCCGCGCTGTGCGCGTTTTCGGCCAGTCAATCTCGGCCGGCGAATCCGCCGAAACTGCGACCGCTACGACGCCGGAATAACCTTCGGGCCGTGCCCCGTTTGCAGGCGGGCCTGCGCTTCTTCCATCTGGCGGTAATAGTCACGGCGTTCGAGCAACCGGGCCGCCTCGTGATCCAGCACCGCAATCACGTCGCGATGCAACTGCAGGGCCGACGCCGTGACCTGGGCCGTGACTGGTCCCTCGATCGTTTCGCGAATGGCGCGCGCCTTGGCTCCGCCGCAAGCCAAGAGCAGGCATTGCCGCGATTCCAGGATCGTGCCTACCCCCATCGTGATCGCCAGCCGCGGCACCGCCTCTTCGCCGCCGAAAAAGCGCGCGTTGTCGCGGACCGTCTCTTCGGTCAGGGTTTTCAATCGCGTTCGGCTGCCGAGCGACGAACCGGGCTCGTTGAAGGCGATATGCCCATCGCTGCCAATCCCCAGAACTTGCAGGTCGATGCCCCCTTCATCCCGGATCATCTTTTCGTATTGATCGCAGTAGGCGTCGAAATCCAGTGCCCGGCCGTCGGGGACGTGGGTATTGCGCGAGTCGATATTGATGTGGTCGAACAGGTTGTGCTGCATGAAGAAGCGATAGCTTTGCGGATGGGTTGGCCCCAACCCGACGTATTCGTCGAGGTTGAAGGTCACGACGCGCGAGAAATCGAGCCCTTCTTCACGATGCATGCGGATCAACTCGGCATACATCCCCAGCGGCGTCCCGCCGGTGGCCAAACCCAAGACACACGTCGGCTTGCGGCGGACCAGGGCCGCGACGAAGCGGGCGCCCACGCGGCTGACCCCGGCGGCATCCTGGTTGACGATCACTCTCATGCTGTCAGCACCCTGTTGTCGGACGGAAGTAAAATCAAAGGAAAAATCGCCGCCTCCGCCGTCTCAGCCGGCATTTTTAGCCCAAAAGCCCTCTGGGGCCAACGCCCCCCACCACGGCGCTCGCAGAAGCTCGTCTAGGAGCATTTGGGGGGCGTACGTATAATCCCCGCCCGGCGGCGTCTGCTCTTTGCGGGTCGCCGGCCTAACGATTGATCCCCGTTTCGTGTCCGCAGGTTTCGTCCCTACTACTTTACTTCGCCGTTGGTGCGATTTCGCCATGCGCAAAATTGCCATCCTGAATCAAAAAGGGGGCGTCGGAAAGACCACCACGGCGGTCAATCTGAGTGCTGCGCTGGCGGCGGCCGGGCGGAAGGTGACGACGCTCGACCTCGACCCTCAGGCCCACGCCACATTGCACCTGGGCGTTGAGCCGGGGCGCGACGATCGCTCGATTTACGATGTTCTCACGGACGTGACCCCCTTGGCCGACGTCCGCAAACCGATCGAGGAGAATCTATGGCTAGTCGGATCCCACATCGACCTGGCGGCCGTGGAACTGGAACTGGCCGGGGTTGTCGGGCGTGACGTGATTTTGCGAGACAAACTCGCCGAGGGGGATCTCGCGGACGATTTTCTGATCGTCGATTGCCCGCCGTCGTTGGGCATTCTGACCATCAATGCCCTCGCGGCCGTCGACGAGGTTTTTATCCCGCTCCAGCCCCACTTTCTGGCCCTGCACGGTTTGAGCAAGCTTTTGGAAACGATCGACCTGGTCGCCCGGCGGCTCAATCCGCGGTTGCGACTGGGCGGGGTAGTCCTGTGCATGTTCGAATCGGCCACGCGTCTGGCCACCGAGGTCAGCCGCGACGTGAACGCGTTTCTCGATCAATCGCGCGATCGCCGCACACCCTGGTCCACGGCCCGGGTATTTCAGACCCGAATTCGCCGTAACATCCGCCTGGCCGAAGCTCCCAGCTTTGGGCAATCGATCTTCCGTTACGCCCCCGATTCGAACGGGGCGGAAGACTATCAGCTGCTAGCCGATGAAGTGGCCGGCATGACGGCCGCGGCAAGCACGATTACGGCGCGCTCGGCCTGAGACCTCCGCTGCGAGCAGTTAGCGAGCAGTTAGCGAGCAGTTTTAGACGGTCACGCTCACCAGCGCCTGAAAGCCGGGATCCGAGCGGATCGGGTCAAAATCGGGCTCGCGGCCGACCATTTCTTTGAAGACCGGGTTCGTGTTGATCGCCCGGGAAAGATGGTCCAGCGCTTGCTGCTTCACTCCCTTCAGGGAGTAGTAGCAAGCCAGGTTGTACTCGATCAATGGCTCGGCCGGTTGAACCTCGTGGGCTCGCTCCAGGCTATCGATGGCGTCGTCCAGGCGGCCAATTCGCTTGTAGCACCAGCCCAGGGCCATCCAGGCGTCGATCTTGCTGGGGGCGAGGTCGACCGCGGCAACCAGCAGGGGGACCGCGTCCTGGTAATTCTCGAGGTTCCGCAGGGCGTCCCCTTTGAGAAACAGGTACTGCCCTTTGGACGTGCCCGGCTGGTCGATGCGGTCCAACAACGACAGCGCCTGGCGGGGCATCCCGAGCTCAAGATAGCCCTCCGCCTCGCGGAGTACGCGCTGTAATCGAATGCGGTTGCTTGCCGACACGTTTGCACCACAAATCGAGGGGGCAGGTGCCGACGCAGCAAGAGTTGCGCGATCGGCACTTTCTCTATTCTACGTGACAGTTGCAAAATGCTGAACGGGGCCGCCTTTTGTTCGGGAAATCGGGAACGCGTCCTCATCAATTACCGCCGAAAAGTGAGGCCGCACAACGCGTTCTAAGAACTATGTCGACTATTTAGCGATCGTCCGCCAGAATCACCGCGATCCTGAACCCAGCAACAAGCGAAAGCTGCAGGGGCTGTGCGGATTGAATCGCGCCACCAGCCAGGTGATCGGCGCCGCGAAATGTCACGGCCACGTGGCAAAAGGGCCACATGCCCTGTCTTTGTTCGACTTGACGCATTCGCGTAACCGTTGTCTCTGTAATTGCTTGTGGCCACCTCATCGCTTTTTCTGCTGCCTCGGCGCGGTGCTTGCTTTGGGGGGGTGGCGGCTGAAATATTCACCTGCCCATTCCGCTCGCCGACAAGCCCTCTCCGAAAGCCGGAAACTCGTGCTGCGTCCGATCCTTTGGCTACTGGTCGTTCTGGGAGCGTTGGCGTTTGCATCGCCGACGTTATTCTCGCCGTCCAGCCAGCCCGTGATTACCGGCTTTTCTTGGCGGCGGACCCTTGGCGGTTGGGAGCGAATCCCGCAATGGCGTGCTCCGGACATACAGGAGCTGCCCCACGTTCATCCGGTGGCCATCGCCACGCTGCAATTGGCGCTTTCCCTGCTTGCACTTTCAGGCACGCCGGAATCTGCAACCGAAAGTCATTAATCGGCGGGTATTTGCGCATCCCGCGGGCTGCATGCCCCCTCTGATTGCCGTGTCGCGCCGGGCGTGAAATCCGCGAATTTCGCGTTCTCCGCGAGAATGTTGCACGGACTTCTGTCCCCAAAGGCACTAACCAGGGGAGAAGGCAATCTCGCCGCGCCGTTAGGCATCGGCGAAGCGGGAAGCCCCGATCTCTAGCCAACGGAACACGATCATGCGGCTCACACTGCGATACCTGCTGGCGTACCTCGATGATCAACTCGAGCCGGCCGACACCAAAGAGATGAGTGAGCGCATCGAGGCCAGCTCCTTCGCTACGGAGCTCATGCATCGCGTACACGACGTTAGTCGCCGGCTGAAGCTCGGCGCGCCGAAGCTTTTCGCCCGTGGCCTGGCAGGGGACGCCAACACTGTGGCCGAGTATCTCGACCACACGATGCCGGCGGAGCAAGTCACGGAATTCGAAAAAATCTGCCTGACCTCGGACGTACACCTGGCCGAGGTCGCTTCGGCGCACCAGATTCTGGCGCTGGTGCTCGGCGAACGGGCCGAGGTCGACCCCAAACTACGCCGGCGAATGTACGCCATCCCCGAACAGGAGTTGGCGCTCGCCCAGCAGGCCGAACGGGAGGCCGAAGAGCACAAAGAGGAACTCGACGAGCACGAGGAGGGCGCCGACGAGGACATGCATGATGAGCAGCTGCAGACCAGCGGACCACGTCAGCGCCGCCGTCCCGAGATTCCGGAATGGCTGCGCGAAAAGCCGAAAGAGCGCCGGTCATGGCTCCCTTTGACCCTGGCGACACTATTGCTGATCGTTGGTGGAGCGGGCGCGTTCTATTTCCTCGGCATGCCAGGCCTGGGAGGCGGCGGAGTAAAATTAGCCGTGGTCGATGCTGATGCCAGCTCGTCCCCCTCTCAGCGGCCGCCTGCCGTCGAAAAATCACCAGATCCGCTTGCGGCTGAGCCGCCCTCGGCGGCCGAAGTCGCACAGCCGGTCGATGAACCCCCGCTAGAAACACCCCCCACGCAACCGGAAGTCGAAATCGCCACCGAAGCGGCTGCTGAAAGCGCCACCGAGGCTCCGCAGTCTCCTGCCGAGCAGCCGGCCGAGGATTCGGCTTTCGCGGCCCCGGCGCGTGGCGATGCTATGCCTGCCGGCCGAGCGCGGCCAACGTTGCGTGCCGACGAAGGCGCCTTTGACACCGATGTGCCGGCGAACGACGGGCCGCGTACGGCGATGAATGATCAGGCGCTCGTGCCAGAAGCGGAACGAGCGGCAACTCCTACCGCCGAAGGTGCGGTGCCTGTTGGACGGCTGGTCAACGACAGCGAAGTCCTGCTACATGGCAGCGGCGCTGGGACTTGGCAGCGGCTGAGCACGCGGGATGCGCTGGTCTCGGATGACGAATTGATCGCGCTGCCGACATTTCGCCCAGGTGTGGCGCTGAGTACCGGCGGCGGGGCCATAGCGCATCTGCTCGGGGGCTCGGTAGTACGGCTTACCGCGCCTGATGCCAACGACGTGCCGGGATTGCACGTCATTGAAGGGCAGGTCGTCGTGGCGACCGCCGGCAAACCAGGCACTCAGTTGAACATCCAGGTCGACGACCAAGTCTACCTGGTCACCTTCCTGGGACCTGACGCGCGGATCGCGGTCGACGTGCGGCGTTGGTTGCCGGACGGGGCCGATCCGCTCGATGAGCCGGCACGAACCACGGCCGATTTATACGTCCCTAATGGCGAAGTCGAATACACCACGGCCGGTTCACAGGCGGTAACGCTGCGGGCTCCCGCGGTGCGGACCTGGCTTGCCAAGGAGGGACCCGCCGGTGGCGATTCCTCGAACGAAGTCGTGTTTCCTCCCTGGATCAACGGCAATCCTCTGAGCCAGTTCGAGAAACGGGCGGCGGACGACGTGAGCAAGGAGCTGATTGCCGATGATCCAAGCGGCGAGCCCTTGCTGCAGCATTTGCGCGAGCTATCGCAGAATCGCCGCGTCGAAGTGCGCAATCTGGCCGTGCAGTGCCTGACGCTGTTGGGCGATTTCGAGGGGCTTTTGCCGCTGTTGAATGACGAAAAGCAGCGCACGAACTGGCCCGGCCAAATCGAGGCCGCGCGCCGCGCCATGGTCCGCAGCCCGGAAATCGCCAAGCAACTGCAAGAAACCCTCGAAAGCCAACGCGACGCGAAGAAGGCCAAGGATCTTTACGAGATGCTGCGCGGCTTCTCGAAGCGTCAATTGCAGGACGGTGCCGCGGCCCGGCTGGTTTCGGACCTGGACCATGAGGATCTCGATTATCGAATCCTGGCCTTTTGGAACTTGCAGCGCGTGGCGGTCGGGACATTAACCTACAAGCCTGAATACAACGCGGCCAAACGGCAGTCGGGGGTGCGGGCCTGGAAGCAGCGGCTGGCCGATGGCCAGATCGTTCCCAAATAGCCAGATGGTCCCCCGACGGAAAGTCGGAGACCCTGCGAGTCGGTCCAATGACATTTTGATCGAACGATCTGACAGTTATCCCCTTACGTTAAGACGCAGATTGGGTAAACTGACCCCAGGTGTTATCGCCCTCCCCGCGAAATCACGCATCCTGCTGTTGGTGACCCGTCGGGGGGGAAGCTAAGATAGGCCCTTTTATGCGCATGAGCACACCCGAAAGCGCAAGGTTCCACACAACTTAGGAGCGGCGCGGTGCAGATCAGCATCTCAGCCCGGCATGGACATTTAAGCGATTCGACGCAAGCCAAGATCGCGACCAAACTGGAGAAGCTTCCGAAGTATTTCGAGCGCCTGACAGCCGTCGAACTGACGGTGAACCTGGAGCATCGGGACGCGCCGTCGGTCGACTTGCGTGTTTCGGCCGAGCACAAGCACGATTTCGTTGCCACAGAGCAGGCTGGCGAACTGATGGCGGCGGTCGATTGCGCCGTGCATAAGGTGGAACAGCAGTTGAAGAAATACAAAGAGAAAGTACAGGATCATCACCGCAGTCCCGGACTACGGCAGCAAGGAACGGCCAGCGAGCCTGGTCCGGAAACCGAGTAGAGGTGTCGGTCGTCGCATCGCAACGCACGCGTGTGAGCCGGCAGTTAGAAGGGAGTGGGTGAATGAAGTTCGCAGACTTCGTGAGCCGTGAGGCCGTTCGCGCGGATCTCACGGCCGACGATAAAGAATCCGTGATTCGCGAAATGGCGCAAGCCTTGCTCGATGCCGGCAAGATCGCGCCCGGCGAGTACGAAGGCATCATCAAAGCGATTCTCAAGCGCGAAGAATTGGGTAGCACTGGTATCGGCCGCGGCGTCGCGGTGCCCCATACCAAGCATGCCAGCGTCGACCGGCTAACCGGCACCGTCGGCGTCAGTGCCGAGGGGGTCGATTTTGACAGCCTGGACGGCGAGAAGGTGAACCTGTTCTTCCTGCTCATCTCGCCACCCGATCGCCCGGGAGATCACTTGCGTGCCCTGGAAAATGTCTCGCGCCAGTTGCGCGACGAGACGTTCTGCAAGTTCTTGAAGCAAGCGAAGAATGCCGAGGAGATCCTGCAACTCCTGGACGAGGCCGATAATAACCAGTTTGTTTCCTAGTCCCGTTAGGGACTGGCCGTGTGGACGAAATCTCAATCGTCCACGACGGCCGAGCCCGACGGTCGGTCCTGTGAATTGCCGCGCATGAGCGAACAGACATTGCAACGAACCGTGATCGTCACGAATCCGCAGGGCTTGCACGCCCGCCCGGCGGATATGTTCGTGAAAGTAGCCAGCAAGTTCGAGTCGAAGGTCGAAGTCGTTAAGGATAGCGAACGCGTCGACGGTAAAAGCATTTTGGCCATCCTCACCCTGGCCGCCGCTGAGGGGACCGCCCTGCAGCTCGAGGCCACCGGGCGAGACGCCGCGCAAGCGCTCGACGCGCTCGCGGAACTGATCAGACAGAATTTCTCGGAAGACGAAACAGCGTGTTAGAGATTACGTGAGGTTTAGCGACGCGCTTGCCGGCATGCACACCTCCGGTTGGCCCGCCACGCAAACCTCGGCCCTCTCCGTGCGGCAATCAATCTCGCTGGGCCACCTGCCCGAAACCACGTGGGTGGCCGCGAACGTCCTCATACCGGGACGAATTGCCTGTCGCACGGCGACAAATGCGGCGAAGTGTCCGCTCGAGAAAGTGATTGCACGCCAGCGCCTGGGCTAAAGAGCCCGCTACGCGGCCCATCACCTCGCTCGACCGTGACGCACGCCGGGGACGTCGTTGCCCGAGCCGCGCTTTTGAGCGCCGGCGCAACGCCACACACAAGGAATCACATGCAGCGGTTGCAGGGGATCGCCGTTTCGCCCGGTGTGGCGATCGGCGAGGCACTCGTCATGGGAAACGAGGGATTTCGCATCCCTCGCCGCTTCGTCGCGCGTGACGCGGTCGAAGAGGAACTGCTGCGTCTGGAAGCGGCCTTCGCCGAGTCCGTAGTCCAGGTCGAGCACAATCGCGACGCCGTCTCAATCGAGTTGGGCCGTGAATATGGCTCGATCTTCGAGGCTCATCTACAAATGTTGCGCGACGCACGGCTGCGCGCCGAGCTCGAACAACTGATTCGTGAACGCCATTATTCCCCCGAATATGCCGTCAGCCGCGCGCTGCGCCGCTACGTCAAAGTGTTCCAGTCGCTCGACAATAGTTACATGGCCGAGCGCGCCACGGATATTCTCGACATCGAGAAACGACTGCTGCGCAACTTGCTGGGCCGCCGGCGCGAGGAGATTTCTTCGCTCACTTCGCCGGTGCTGATCCTCGCGCATAATCTGACCCCCAGCGAGGTCGCCAATCTCGACCGCCAATTCGTCCGCGGCTTTGCTACGGAAGAAGGGGGATCGGGCAGCCACACCGCCATCGTCGCGCAAGGGTTGGAAATCCCCGCTGTCGTTGGCATCGGTCCGTTCCTGACCGATATCTCCGGTGGCGATCTGGTGATTGTGGACGGCGATCGTGGGCAGGTGATCCTGCAGCCAGACGAAGAAACGCTGGCCCGCTATCGGCGCGACGAAGTGCAGCATCGCTCGCACGAGTTGACATTGGCGGCGCTGCGCGATCTGCCCGCGATCACTGCCGACGGCGAGCAGATCGACCTGTTCGGCAACATCGAATTTCCCCACGAGGTACGGCACTGCTTGAGTCGCGGCGCCGGTGGCGTGGGGCTTTATCGGACGGAGTTCCTCTACCTGGGCACCGAAACGCCGCCCGACGAAGAGGGGCACTTTCAGGCCTATTCCAGCGTCGTCCGCGCCATGGGTGATCGACCGGTCATCATCCGCACATTCGACCTGGGCGCGGATAAGGTGCAGTCGCAAGTTGCGATCGAGGAGGAAAAAAATCCGTTCCTGGGCTTGCGCAGCACGCGGTTGGCCCTGCGGAACTTGCCGCTTTTTCGTACGCAGCTGCGCGCGATCCTGCGCGCCAGCACGCTGGGCGATGTGCGTGTCATGTTTCCGCTAATTGCGACACTGCTCGAGCTGCGCCAGGCCAAGATGGTGCTGGCCGATGTGATGGAGGACCTCGACGAGCGCGGCCAGCCGTTTAATCGTAATTTGCCCGTTGGCATGATGGTCGAGGTCCCCTCGGCCGTGCTAATGATCGATCACTTCGTGGAAGAAGTCGATTTCCTCAGCATAGGCACGAACGACCTGATTCAGTACACGCTGGCCGTCGACCGCAGCAACAAGGACGTAGCCGACCTGTACAGCGCCAGCGACCCGGCCGTATTGAAACTGGTGAAAATGGCCATCGATTCCGCGCAGCGCCACGATAAGTCGATCAGCCTGTGCGGCCAGATGAGCGCGAATTCCACGTACACGATGTTGTTGTTGGGACTGGGATTGCGGCAACTGAGCGTCGCGGCATCCGCCATCCCCGAGATCAAGCGTGTCTGCCGCAGCGTCACGATCGAGCAATGCCGCGAGGTGGCCGATCGGGCGCTGGACTTGGAGAACGCCCGCGACGTGACGAGTTATTTGAGACAAGAGTTGAAGAGAGTACTACCCGATCTGCCGGATTGATCGTGCGGCCCGGCGGCCGCCAGGATGATCGGGACAGCCGCTGAAAAACGGTTTCGCGCCTCGGCAGTGCGAAACGCCTTGAGCTGATGGTTCGACGACGAATACGCATTCGATTTCGCAAAGAGGGTGACCTGCGTTGGGTTGGCCACCTCGACCTGCTGCGCGCGTGGGAGCGGTTGTTGCGCCGCGCGCAAGTAGCACTGGTAATGACCGAAGGCTGTCATCCGCGACCGCGGATGAGTCTTCCTTCGGCCCTGCCGATGGGCGAGGAGGGGCACGACGAAGTCCTCGAGGTGGACTTCTCGGGCCCGCAAAGCCTGGACGAGTTACGCGCGGCGCTTGCGCGTTCTGCTCCAGCAGGCCTGGTCGTAACGCATATCGAGGAAACCTCGCCGCTGGCCCGCGCCGCAATGCTGCGCGAGACGGCATACGAGGTTTCGCTGCCGGCCCAGCATCGGCAAGCAGCAGCCCACCGCACCGCGCAGTTGCTCGCGCAAGCAACGTTGCCCGTCGCGCGCGATGGTGCGCCGACGGTCGACCTGCGCGACTTTCTGGTCGGGGCCGATGTTACTGCTGGCGTGCTGCGGTTTCGCATCCGCGCCAGCCGCGAGCGAAATTTGCGCGCGCGAGACGTATTGGCCGCCCTCGGACTTAACGATTTGCGCGAAGGCGGAATTTACCCAGCCCGCACCCAAGTGGTGTTGGAAACATAAAGGACTCCGCCCGACCGATGACAACAAACCAACGCGAACAGCGCAGCTCACGGATGTATGCCGATCGAGAAGGTCACCGGATGAAGCAGGAAATGCTGATCAACGTATCGCAGCCCGAGGAATGTCGGATCGCGATCGTCGAGGATGGCGTCCTGGAAGAGCTGTACATCGAGCGCAGCAGCCAGGACAACTACGTAGGCAACATTTACAAAGGCAAAGTCGTCAACATCGAGCCGAGCATCCAGGCGGCGTTCGTCGACTTTGGCGTCGGCCGCAACGGCTTCTTGCATATCAGCGACGTCGAGCCGCAATACTTTCGCCAGGGGGGCTTCGATCCGACAAAGCCTATCGAAGGCAACGGCTCGCAGCGCGGCCGTGGCAATGGCAACGGCGGCGATGACCACGTCGAAGACGACGACCAGATGGAAGATTCGACGCGCCATCGCAAGCGCGGTATGCGCCCCGGCGCGCGCCCACGGGTGAAGCCGCCGATTCAGGACATTCTGCGCCGCGGTGACGAGGTGCTGGTGCAGGTCATCAAGGAGGGCATCGGCACCAAGGGGCCGACCCTGTCCACTTATATCAGCATTCCTGGCCGATACCTGGTGCTGATGCCGGCCCTAGGACGCGTAGGCGTCTCGCGCAAGATCGAGGACGAGGACGTGCGCCGTAAGCTGCGCGACGTCATGCTTGAGTTGAGTCCGCCGAAAGGTCTGGGATTCATCATTCGCACCGCCGGCATCGATCGGACGAAGAAGGAACTATCGCGCGATCTGGCCTACCTGGTGCGATTGTGGAAAGTCATCGTGCGCCGCATCAAAAAGGCACAGGCGCCGGTCGATATCTACGAAGAAAGCGACATGATCATTCGCACCATCCGCGACATTTTCACGGGCGATGTAGACGCGATCTACATCGACGAGGCGGCGGCACACGAACGTGCGAAAGAGTTCTTGCAAATCGTCATGCCGCGCTACGTTCATCGACTGCAACTGTACGAAGGCAAGGAACCGCTCTTTCATCGCTACCGTCTAGATGAAGAGATCGGGCGCATCCACCAGCGCGAGGTACCGCTGCGGCAGGGTGGGTCGATTGTCGTCGACCAGACCGAGGCCCTGGTTGCAATCGACGTCAACAGTGGTAACTTCCGCGCCGATGATTCGGCCGAAGAGACTGCTTACCAGATGAACCTGTTGGCCGCTCGCGAGATCGCTCGGCAGTTGCGTTTGCGCGATCTGGGCGGGGTGATCGTCAACGACTTCATCGACATGCGCAAGGAACGGCATCGCCGCGGCGTGGAACGCGCCCTGCGTGACGCCGTGAAACGCGATCGGGCGCGGACGAAGATTCTGCGCACCAGCCCTTTCGGCCTGATCGAAATGACCCGGCAGCGGATTCGACCTAGCCTGAAGCGCAGCGTGTTCAAGGATTGCCCTGGTTGCGCAGGGACGGGGGTCGTGAAAACCGCCGAGAGCATGGCGATCGAGGTCGTTCGGACGTTGATCCTGGCCAGCCAGCAGGAGGACGTGGCTAGGGTCGCGGTGACCGTCTCGGACGAGGTTTCGACCTATCTGAACAACAAGAAGCGCCGGGAATTGGCCAAGATCGAGGACGATGCCGGCATTTCGGTGCAGATTTACGGGCGCGAGGGGGTTCCTCCCGAGCATCTCGTGGTCGAATGCTTCGATAACAGCGGGCGCGACGTGAAATTCCACGGCCGATGACCCTCGACCCCGGCCACGAGGTCCGCTAGACTACAAGGCCCTCAGCTTCGATCTGGGGGGTAAACACCGGCTATCGGGATGACTTCCGCGGCCGGCCAAGAACCGAAATTCAAGAGTGTGGGAAAGAAAACGATGTACGCGATCATCGTCGACGGTGGGCGGCAATACAAAGTGGAAGAGGGTCAGGTCGTCGAGCTCGACTATCGTGACTCAAGTGCCGGCCAGGAGCTGCGATTCGAGCAGGTTTTGGCCTATGGCGACGATTCCGGCACCAAGATCGGGCAGCCCACGCTGGCCGGTGCCAGCGTCGTGGCCGAGGTCGTCGGCGTCTCGCAGGGGCCGAAGCTGGTCGTGCAGAAGATGCGTCGCCGCAAGAACTCGCGCCGTCGCACGGGCCACCGCCAGTTGCACACCAAGGTTCGCGTGAGCAAGATCGTCGTCTAAGTTATCTTCGCACGGGCAGCCCGCCCGAGTTTTTGAAATACCGAAGGCTGCGTTCCTGATAGGGACGCGGCCTTTTTCTTTTCCGCGAGGTGTCCCGTAAGAAATTCTCGGACCGCTACATCTTCGCGCCAGGCAGGGTGGTTCGGTAACCCCAAAAAGTAGTAATTCGTTTTTGGACGCCCTCGCATGCTAGCACCTATCGATGCAAACCAAATGCTAGCAATTGGTTACGTCTTGCTCGAGCCGCAAAGAATGCCAGGAATCGGTTGTCGTTAGAGTCAGCAAGCCATTGCCGTGTAGGCTCTTAGGGCATTGTTAGAATTTGATTGACACTCGATTCAAATCGTGTAGACTCTCGTTCGAGCACCTGATGTTGTAGTAATCGCCTTGCGTGACTACAATATATAGCGTGTAGCGACCGGAAGTTAGATAATTCGGGAAGACCGGGAAGCCGCGGCTCGGAATGGTATCCGACCTCGCGCAACCTGTCGAAGATGGTTCTTGTGGTATACTTCTGTATACTAATGGAAAGGATGCCCTCATGTCCCAGCATGATTTGAGCGGCGGGCAAGTTCGCTCGGCCGTCGGAATGATCAAGAAGAAGCCCGTGCGCCGTTTCCCCAATGGCCTGGTGATGAACGCGGTCTTTTGCCCGGAAGACGTGGCAGATCCGTTCGACACGGTCCAGTGGGAGATCCGCACCGCCGCCATTAAGGGGGAAGATGGCGACGTGCTGTTCGAGCAGAACGATTGCGAGGTGCCCACCGGCTGGAGCCAGTTGGCCACCAACGTCGTCTGCAGCAAGTACTTTTATGGCGAGGTGGGCACCCCCGAGCGCGAGAACAGCGTCCGCCAGCTGATTAACCGCGTCAGCCGCACGATCGCCGATTGGGGCGAGAAGGACGGATACTTTGCCACGCCCACCGATAGCGAGCGGTTTTATCGCGATCTGTCGTGGCTCTGCCTGCATCAGCACGGTGCCTTCAATTCGCCCGTCTGGTTCAACGTCGGTCTGTTCCATCAATACGGTGTGAAGGGATCGCAGTGCAATTGGCACTGGGACGTCGAGGGGCAGGAAGCACGTCGCCCCGAGAACCCGTACGAGTTCCCCCAGGGCTCGGCCTGCTTCATCCAAAGCGTGGATGACAGCATGGAAGACATCATGGAACTCGCCCGCAGCGAGGCCATGCTGTTCAAGTTCGGCTCCGGTACGGGCACCGATCTGTCGACACTGCGTTCGCACCGCGAGAAGCTCTCCGGCGGCGGCAAGCCGTCGGGTCCGCTGTCGTTCATGCGGGTCTTTGACCAGATCGCGGCCGTGGTCAAGAGCGGCGGCAAGACCCGTCGCGCTGCCAAGATGCAGTCGCTCAAGGTCTGGCATCCCGATGTGATGGAGTTCATCGAGTGCAAGCTCAAGGAAGAGAAAAAGGCACGAATCCTGATCGAGAACGGCTACGAGTCGAACTTCAACGGCGAAGCCTATAGCTCGATCCTCTTCCAGAATGCCAATCTGTCGGTGCGCCTGACCGACGACTTCATGCAGGCCGTCATTGCTGACAAGCCGTGGAAGACGCACTGGGTCACCGACACCGGGCGTCAGGGCCCAACCTGGCCGGCACGCGAAGTGATGGCCAAAATGGCCGAAGGGGCCTGGTACTGCGGTGATCCTGGTGTGCAATACGACACCACGATCAACCACTGGCACACCTGCCCGAATTCGGGGCGCATCAATGCCTCGAACCCGTGTTCGGAATACATGTTCCTGGACGACACGGCGTGCAACCTGGCCAGCATCAACCTGATGAAGTTTCGCCTGGCGGATGGTACGTTCGACGTCGAGCGTTTTCAGGCCGCTTGCCGTATCTTCTTTATCGCTCAGGAAATCCTGGTCGATCACGCCAGTTATCCTACGGCGGACATTGCTCGCAACAGTCACATGTTCCGTCCGCTCGGTTTGGGCTACTCAAACCTGGGCAGCCTGATCATGACCAGTGGCCTGCCGTACGACTCGGCCGGCGCTTTGGGTTTGTGCGGTGCGATGACGGCTCTCTTGCACGGTGCCGCGAACCTGACCAGCGTCGAGCTGGCCGCCGCGGTCGGTCCGTTCGAGGGTTATCCGGAAAATCGCGAGCCGATGCTGGGTGTTATGCAGATGCATCGCGACGCGGTCGAGAAGATCGACGACGCTTGCCCCGCCTATTTGAAGGATGCCGCCCGCGTCGTGTGGGAAGACATTCTTACCAGCGGCCGTTTGCACGGTTTCCGCAATGCACAGGCCACGGTGCTCGCGCCGACCGGCACCATCAGCTTCTTGATGGATTGCGATACGACGGGCATCGAGCCCGATATCGCGCTGGTGAAGTACAAGCAGTTGGCCGGTGGTGGCATGCTGAAAATCGTCAATCAGACGGTGCCGCTGGCCCTGAGTGCGCTCGGCTATGACGAGCCGCGGATCGAGTCGATCGTTGCCTACATCGGTCGCGAAGATACGATCGAAGGGGGCGCCGACCTGGCTGACGAGCATCTGCCGATCTTCGATTGTGCGTTCCAACCGCGCAACGGTACGCGTTCGATTTCGTGGCGTGCCCACGTGCGAATGATGGCCGCGGCCCAACCGTTCCTCTCCGGTGCCATCAGCAAGACGGTCAACATGCCGCGCGATACCACGCCGGCTGACGTTGCTGATGCTTACATGGAAGGGTGGCGGCTAGGGTTGAAGGCTTTGGCCGTCTATCGCGACGGTTCGAAGGAAAGCCAGCCGCTGTCGACCAGCACCGAAGGGGATCGCGCCGCCGAAAAGCAAAAGGCTGCTCCGCGTCGCGAACGGTTGCCCGATACTCGCCGCTCGGTCACGCACAAGTTCAGCATCGCCGGGCACGAGGGGTACATCACGGTCGGTTTGTACGATGACGGCCGGCCGGGCGAACTGTTCATCACCATGGCCAAGGAAGGAAGCACCGTCGGCGGTTTGATGGATTGCTTCGGCACCGCGGTCTCGATGAGCTTGCAGTACGGCGTGCCGCTCGAAGTGTACGTGAACAAGTTCTCGCACACGCGGTTCGAGCCGATGGGGCATACCAAGAACCCCGACATCCGCATTGCGAAGAGCATCGTCGATTACATCTTCCGCTGGTTGGGGATCACGTTTCTGCCCGGTTATCGCGAGGCCAACGGCAATCTCGCCCATAGCGAGGCGGCCGGACCGGCCGCGGAGGATAGTCCCGGCGAGACCAAGCCCGTCGCCAGGACGAGCGGCGGGCCAAACGCGGGGGCAGGATCGCCCAAAACTGCCGACGCAGCCAGCTCTGATCCCAAGGCCCCCGTGGCCAAGAGCAATGGTCACGCCCAGGTTCTCAAGCCGCACTTCAACGGCAACGGAAATGGTCACAGTTTCGAGGCGAAGAGTCTGCTGCTCGAACGGACCGATACCGACGGCGGGCGGTTGCGAGTCCGCAGCGAACAGTTCGCCAGCTTCCAGGCTGACGCACCGAGCTGCGATAACTGCGGTGCCATTACGGTGCGTGCCGGCAATTGCTATCTCTGTCACAACTGCGGTAACAGCATGGGCTGCTCGTAACGGATTGTCGGGCTTCGTCCCGCGGTCGGCCCAGCAGTTGGCGGGCACCACTCCACATGGTCGGGAGTGGTGCCCGCTCCTTTTTTGCGCCCGTCGCTGCTCTCATTCTCGGTAGCTATGATATGGCCAGAGCGATGCCCACCAGGATTGCTTCGCAAATTGGTTGCGAGGCCGCGACATTTGCTTCTCGGAACGGCAGACGAGCGCCATGCAATTGCGCATTACCGGTGAGGTCGATCACCCACGCCAGCTTTCGACGGCCGACCTGGCAGCCATCGACGCGCAGTTTCAGATTGCCGACGTCAGCACGCTCGACCCGAAGCGGCGCGGCCAGGCCGTTAAGCTGGCCGGCCTGTTGCAGTACGTGGGCGTCAAGCCGAATGCAATCTACCTGACGCTGCACGCGGCGGCCGATGATTTTCACGCCAGCATTCCCCTGGCTGCGGTGCGCGATCGCGCCGTGCTGATTTATGCGCTCGACGGTGCGCCCCTGCCCGCAAAGGCTGGCGGACCGTTGCGGTTCTTCATCCCGGATTACTCCGCCTGCCACTCGGCCGACATCGACGAGTGCGCGAACGTCAAGTTCGTCGATCATATCGAACTCTCGACCGATCGCGGCCATGACAATCGCCCCGCGGACGAAACCGAACACGCCGATTTGCACCGCCGCGAAGGGGGCTAGGTCCCGTACCGAATACCCCGGCAGATTTCGCAAATGACCCCGATACGATTACGAATCGTGACAGTTAGAATCGATCGAGGTGGACCGGCTCATTGCTGCGATCAAGCTGCTCCTCACCTGTGTAATCCGCGGATCAATTCTCTTTCCCACTTTGCCTGTCCGCACTGTACAAAGTCACCCACATGAATAGTCCGGTCGTGACGCGACGTCGATTCTGCGGTGGAATGGCAAGCCTGGTGGCCGCCGCGTCCGTCGCACGTTCGCGTCAGCGTAACGCCTTCGCGGCCGAGCCCGCTGCGAAGTTTCCGCCGGGCCGCTACGTCGATATTCACACGCATCTGGGCACGGTGTGGAACACGGGCGCGGAGCTCACGGCCGAGGCCCTATTGCGCTGGATGGATGCGGCCGATATCGCGCAAGCCGTGGTGTTGCCGTTGGTGTCGCCTGAATCGAGTAGCTATCCGATCAGCACCGACTACGTGCTCGCGCAGTCACGGCCGCATCGCGATCGACTGATTCCGTTTTGCTCCGTCGATCCGCGGACCAGCTACGCCGGCGGCCATGATGGGCTGCTGAAAATGCTCAAGCGGTATATCGATGCCGGAGCACGCGGCTTTGGCGAACATAAGCCCGGCGTTGCCATCGATGACCCTCGCAATAGGAGGCTGTACGCCGCCTGCGCTGAATTGAAGCTGCCGCTGCTGTTTCACCTCGACAACGAGCGCAACATGGACGTGCCCGGATTGCCCGGTCTCGATCGAGTGCTGCGCGAGCATCCGGAGCTAGTCATGATTGGGCACGGACCCGGCTGGTGGGCATCCATCGGCGGCGGAGCAACGGCGGCCGACCTGGCCGGCTATCCACGCGGCGACGTCGCGCCGGGCGGCGCCATCGACGCTCTCATGGATAAACATCCGAATCTCTACGGCGATCTATCTGCCGGCAGCGGGGCAGGGGCCATTAAGCGCGACGCCAAATTCGGTCGCGAGTTTTTGCTGCGCCGGCAGGATCGATTAATGTTCGGCACCGACTTTCTGGCCCCGGGCCAGGACGTGCCGCAACTCGAACTTTTCGCCCAGATCGATCTTCCGGCCGAGGCGGCCGCGAAGATCTTCCGTGACAACGCGCGACGTGTGTTGCGGCTGGGTGAGTAGCGATAACCAGCGAGCGAGGAGCATGCTTATTCGCTTGTGGCGAAAAAGCATGGCACCGATTTACTGGTTTCAGCCGGTGTTCGTTGGCAGGGTCTTATGCGGCCAAACGTGGCGGATAGCTGAAGCCGGTTTTGACGTCGTCCCAGCGACGGAGCGTAATAGCAGCCAGATGCCCGCCGAACGCCACGGATAGTTTTAGCGCCGTCTGAAAGCGCGATGGACGACCCACCAGCGGAATGCAATCCAGATCACATTGCGGATCGGGATCGGTCAGGTTCAAGGTCGGCGGTACAAATCCATCGCGCAGCGCCATGGTTGTGATCGCCAGCTCGACGCTGCCCGACGCGTTGACCAGGTGCCCCAGCATGGACTTGGTGGCGCTGACCCAGATGTTATCGGCCGCGGCGCCCAGCGCGCGGCGGATGCCGCGCGTTTCGACCAGGTCGTTCTGCTGCGTGCCAGTACCATGTGCGTTGATGTAATTGATTTCATGCGGCGCTAGGCGAGCGTCGTTCAGCGTTGCTGAAATCAGATAGGCCAGCGCCTCGCTCGAGGCGTCCAATCCCGTGACGTGATGCGCCTCGGCCAGAACGCGGCCGGCGGTGATTTCGGCATAGATCTTTGCGCCGCGCGCGATCGCATGGCTCAGTCGCTCGATGACGAACATGGCCGACCCTTCGCCCATCACGAAGCCGCTGCGGCGCACGTCGAAAGGGCGACAGGCCTGCGTCGGATCCTCGTGCTCAGCCAGGACACCCATGCGATGAAAGCCGGCCGCGAACAACGGGTGAATTCCCTCGGCGCTGCCGGCCAGGGCAATATCCGCTTTATCGTCCTCAATCGCGCGGACCGCGGCCAGGATATCGATCAAGCCGCTGGCGCAGGCCGTCGAGTGGCAAATACGCGGCCCGTTCAATCCAAATCGATTGGCCACCGTCGAACAGCCGGTGTTGGGCAACCACTGTTGCCACCAGGGAACGGCTTGCGGATCGATCAGATCGTGTCGCCCCAGGTTTTCGACGACAAAGCCCGTGTCCCCCATGTGCCCGCTGATTGCGCAAGCAAAACGATCGCGATCGACGTCGTTCATGCGCACACGGCTGTCCGCCATGGCCTCGGCCGCGGCGTGGTGCATCAGGCTGATCGTCTTCAGCTCGCCAGGATAACGCGGCGGAATATCCACTGTGGCCGCGATCAATAGATCGTCGGGAATTCCCTGCAGGCCGCGCAAACTGCGCACGCCACTTTGGCCGCGCTGTACGGCCTGCCATACGCTCTCGCGATCGTTGCCCACGGAAGCGATCATGCCGATCCCCGTGATGACGATCGGCTCCTGCTCGTCGCGCGCTGGTGGAAGTCTCACTGGCACTGCGTGACTCACCTAAGGCTGCGGAATCTTGCGTTGTGCGTCATTCCCTAAATCCAACGCACTGGTCCTCATCGCCAAACATCGGAGAAAGCCGCGGAAAACTTTCGCCAACCCGGAAATGCGATGTAATCATATAAGCCGCATCGACTGAATTTTGAAAAATCGGCACATTTGCGTCAAGTTTTTCCGCCCCCCGTTCGGCAAGCTCGAGTGACAGCGAACCCTGCCTGCGCCGAGCGGCAAGGGTCAGGCTTCTCGATACGGTCGTCGCACGGCGCGTCATTCTTGACCTGCTTCGCCGTCCGCCGAACGCGAGATTTCAAAAGGCTCGTCGTCAACAAATAGTGATTTTTTCTGAGTGAGATTTGCGCGCAGGCTCATTTCGCTTTCGCTCGGGCAAACGCGGTGCGAAGTGCTTCCGAGCGTGCGAAAAAGGCGTCGTCGATTTTTCTTGTTGCGCGAAAAAGGGGGAAGAAAGTGGTTGCAAAACGAATGTGAATTGGTAAACTCCGAGGCCTGTGGGAAACACGCCCAATAACCGAAGAATCAGGCGTGTAAAAGCGGGATTTAAGCCCAATTTTATGTGAGGTCGGACGAGAACGGAGTCGCGCGTCTCACCCATTTTGACGAGCACTACTTTCTGTTGGTCCGACCGGCATGGTTAGGGATGAGAACCTGATCCTGGGAGAGGAACGACGAACTCTCGACGAGAGATTTCGTCTGTCCATTCCCCAGCAGTTTGTGGCCGCGTTGGGTGGAGAGCAAGCGACATGCATTCTTGCCAAGGAGCGGCTCGGCTGTCTCAGCTTGTGGAATCAGCCTCAATGGCAAGGGAAGTTCACGGCGGGGCTGGATGTCATTCAAGGAAAGCTACGGGCGGGCAAGCTCGAGTCGCGACTAGAGGAAGTACAACTCCTCGGCAGGCTCTTATCGACGCGACATACCGAGGTAGCATTGGCCGGCCGTGCGCGGCTGCTAGTGCCGGAAGGCTTTCGTGATTTTCTCCGCGTGGAGTCTGGCGGCGAGGTCGTGCTGATTGGCGCGACCGTCTGTTTAGAGATCTGGAATCCAACAATCTGGCTGGAGTACCTGGAACAGCGAATGCCCAAGTTCCGGAGACTATTCGATCGATTAACCGGCTAAGGCGACTAACGCGCCCATGCCCGGTGAGGAGCAAGTGCTGTTTTCCCCGCTTGTCACCCGGTTGGAAAGCACAATACCAAGGACGGCCCCTTTGGCATGGAAGCCAATTTTCTTCTCCCACCGGGCAGGGCTTTTTAAATCAAGCCTCGCCCGCGCATTCGCGCCTGTGTAAGTGGCTGACGCATGGCATGTTGGCACACACCGCGCGGATGATTTTCACGCGACTTCCGTCCTGCACCCCGAGTGCCCACCGCGCGCCTGACGCGCAGCGCGGAATTCGGTCCTGCACGAACGATCGGACACGCGATATCGCGGAAACGCGGAATCGCTCCACTTTCGGAATTGTCAGCTTCCGGCCGCCTATGTTTGCCGCTGATTTCCGTGCGACCGGAACTGTCCTTGTGAAGAAACGCACGAACTTCCGCCGCAATCGTGCGCTTCTCTTCACGCCGACCGCAAGGCAGCCTAATGTTGAAATAGCGGAATGACGCGCGGGCCAGACGACTTCTCGAATCCAGAGGCTCGGGAAGCAGAAAAGGATGAGTCGATGCACTCCATCCGATTATTGTTGATCGAGGATAATCCGGCCGATGTCCGGCTGACGCGCGAAGCGCTCGTCGATTCCACGGCGACGCCACTGGTGGTCGAGCATTGCCCGACTCTCGACGCCGGCTTGCGACGATTAACCGAAAGCGGCGTCGATTGCGTGCTGCTCGATCTCGAGTTGCCTGATAGCCGCGGGCTCGACACCTTCCGCGCCATTCACGACGCGGTCCCCCATTTACCGGTCATCATCCTCTCGTCGTGCGATAACGACGACCTGGCACTGCGCGCCGTACAGGCAGGCGCCCAGGATTATTTGCCCAAGGGCGAGGTCACCGGCCCGCTGCTGGTGCGTTGTGTGCGTTACGCACTCGAACGAAAAAAAGCACAGCGGCAAACCATGGCGCTCAACTCCGAACTCGAGCGGCGCGTGCGCGAACGCACGCGCGAGCTGGCATGTGTCAATCAAGAGCTCGAGGCCTTCAGCTATTCGGTCGCGCACGACCTACGCCGGCCGCTGCGCGCCATCGATGGCTTTAGCGCTGCGCTGGGCGAAACATGCGGAGGCAAACTCGATCCGCAGGAGCGAAATTATTTCGATCGGATCCGCGGCGCCTGCATGCACATGGATCATTTAATCGACGCGCTGTTGACGATCGCCCGCCTGTCGCATCTTGAGCTACGGCACGAGCGCGTCGATCTGAGCGAAATCGCCGAGGAAATCGTGCGCGAGTTGCGGCGGCGCGATCCAACGCGCGTCGTGCAAGCGGTCGTCACCGAGGGGCTCACTGTTTTTGGCGATCCACATTTGTTGACGGCCGTGGTGGAAAACCTGCTGGCCAACGCCTGGAAGTTCACGCGCCATCGCACCGACGGGCTGATCGAATTCTCCGGGCTGCCCGACGGTGACGACCGAGTGTTTTACATTCGCGATAACGGCGTCGGCTTCGACATGGCCTACGCCAACAAACTGTTCCAGCCTTTCGAGCGGTTGCACCTGGAAAGCGAATTCGAAGGGCTCGGCGTCGGCTTGACCACCGTTCAACGCATCGTGCGCCGCCACGGCGGCCACGTATGGGCCGAAGGGGCCGTCGACCAAGGGGCCACGTTCTTCTTCGCCTTGCAAAAAGAGACGGCACATCATGAATTTCGCGAACAAGACTGTATTGCTAGTTGAAGACGACGCCAACGACGAGGAACTATTCCGCCTCGCGCTCGCGCACGCCAATATTGATTGTCACGTCGACGTCGTCCGCCACGGCGAAGATCTGCTTGAATACCTGTTTGCGCATGCCGGTCGGGCAGGGCAGGAAAAGAAGAGGCCCCCCGACCTGATCCTCTTGGATCTTAAGTTGCCCAAGCTGAATGGCCTGCAGGTTCTGCAAATCTTGAAGAATGCCGCGCATGCCGAGCCAACGGTCTGGCCGATCGTGGTGTTCACGTCATCCGACGACGATAGGGATATTGCCTCGTCCTACGGTCTCGGCGCGCTCAGTTACGTACGCAAGCCGGTTGCGCACGGCCGATTCGTGGAGACCGTACAAGAAACAGTGCTGTACTGGCTGGGCATCAACCAGCCGATCCCGCCGCGGGCGCCCCGGTCCACGGCCCATTCCGTCGAACACGCCGTCCCCGGACGGTAAAGCGTGAGGAACCGCATGTCGAATCCTGGTAGCCTGTCTAGACACTCTGACGAAATCGGAACCGAGACGGAGGCACAACGATGAACCGCGAAGTCGTCGGTCGACCGGTGGAAATATTGCTTGTTGAGGACAATCTCGGAGATGTTCGACTAACCGAGGAGGCACTGCGCGAAGGGCACGTCAAGCATCGGCTGTCGGTGGTGCGCGACGGTTACGAAGCGATCGAATTCATGCACCAGCAGGGGATTTTCGCGCAGGTGCCAAGACCTGACCTGATACTGCTCGATCTTGGTTTGCCCAAGATGGACGGTCGACAACTGCTGGACCATATCAAAGCCGACGTAGACCTGCAGCAGATTCCGGTCGTAATCCTCACGGCGTCCGAAGCGCACGAAGACTATCTGCGCGGCGAGCTGGCCAACGTCGATTCTTATATGACCAAGCCCGTCGAATGGGATAAGTTCGTCGCCGTCATACGGCAGCTCAAGAAATCGTGGTTGATGAAGACGCTGCTGGCGTCTTGATAATCGCCAGCTTTGCCACTCGGTCAGCGGAGTTCTCAAAACTTTGCTCGGCGGCCGGCATTCGACGATCGACCCGAGGCGAGGTGGACGCATGCTTGAGATACTGAACCACCCGCTCGATACCTCGGGCTTCACGCCGCTCTGGGAGAGCGAGTCGTGGAGCGCAGCGCTGGGATGGCTACATATCTTCTCGGACGTCGCGATGTGGCTGGCTTTTCTCGCCATTCCAGCGATGCTTTTCTACCTGGCGTCGCGCCGAAGGCAGGCTCCTTTTCGCCGGGCTTTCATCCTTTCCGGGGCGTTCATCTTAGGCTGCGGCGCGGTCTGTCTGCTGGATGCGGTCATGTTCTGGTGGCCGGCGTATCGTCTCTTGGGGTTGGCTAAACTGGCCACGGCCGTCGTCTCCTGGGCCACGGTCGTCGCGCTGGTGCCGGTCGTGCCGCGCGTCCTGGCGCTACGGTCGCCGCAGGAGTTCGAGCGCGAATTGGCTGAACGCCGCGCCATGGAACGCGCGCTGCGCGAAAGCGAGGCGCAATACCGTGAATTGTTCGAGAACGCCAACGACATCGTCTACTTGCACGACCTGAAAGGGCGATTCACTGCGGCCAATAAGGCCGCGATGCAGGCCACGGGCTACAGTCGGCAAGAGCTACTCGGCATGAACGTCGACGAACTGATTGTTCCCGAGCATCGCGAACTGGCCCACAAGATGACCGCGCAAAAACTAGCGGGGCACTCGGGCTCGTCGTACGAATTAGTAATCCGCACCAAGGACGGTCGACACCGCATCGTGGATGTTCACAGCCGGTTGGTGACGCGCGACGGGGCGCCGGTTTGTGTCCAGGGCATTGCCCGCGATGTTACGGACCGTGAAGAGGCGGCCCGTTCGCTACGCGCGAGCGAAGCGCGCTTTCGCGGACTGCTTGAATCGGCGCCGGATGCAATGGTCATCGTCGATGGCGGCGGCGCCATCAAGATGGTCAGTTCTCAGGCCGAGCAAATGTTCGGCTATCGCCGCGACGAATTGCTAGGTCGTCCGGTGGCCATGCTGTTCGACGAACCGCTTGGTCTCGACGACATCGCCATGCAGGTCCGGGTCGCACAAGAAATCCATGGCCATCCAAGCGCCGGCAAGCTACCGTCGCAAGGTTTGCGTTGCGATGGGACCGAATTGCCCGTCGAGGTCAGTCTCAGTCGGTTCGAGACCGAAGAGGGGGTCGTTGTGATTGCCGCGGTGCGTGACGTCACCGAGCAGCGCCGCGCCCAGGAGCGACTCGCCCAGCAGGCCGAAGACTTCGCTCGCTCGAACGCCGAGCTGGAGCAATTCGCCTACGTGGCCTCGCACGATTTACAGGAACCGTTGCGGATGGTGGCCAGTTACTGCCAATTGTTGCAGCGCCGGTACCAGGGGAAGCTCGACGCCGATGCCGATGATTTCATCAATTTCGCCGTCGATGGTGCGCGGCGCATGCAGGTCCTAATCAACGATTTGCTCGCCTACTCGCGCGCTGGCCGCCGCGAGCAGTCGCTCGTGGCCACCGATTGTGCCCTGGTGCTGGACGACGTGATCGCTAATTTGCAGGCGGCGATTATCGAGCATGGCGCGGAAATCACCCACGATCCGCTCCCCACGGTCCGGGCCGATCGGGCCCACCTGCTGCAAATCCTGCAGAACCTGGTCGGCAATGCGCTCAAGTTCTCGGAACATCGGCCGCAGGTTCACGTGGCCGCAACTCGGCAGGACGACAAATGGCACTTTTCGGTCCGCGACAACGGCATCGGCATCGCACCGGAATACACGGATCGCATCTTCGAAATCTTCAAGCGGCTGCACGGTTGGGGTGAATACCCCGGAACCGGAATCGGGCTGGCCGTCTGTAAAAAACTGGTCGAACGACATGGCGGGCGGATTTGGGTGGAATCAACGCCTGGCCAGGGAAGCACTTTCCATTTCACTTTGCCCGCCTGCGAAGGAACCGCGACATGAACGATGGCTTCAGGGCCACGCCGATCGAGATCTTGTTGATCGAGGATAATCCTGGTGATGTACGGCTGACGCAAGAAGTGCTGCGCGACGGCAAAGTCCGCAACACGCTGCGCGTAGCCGGCGATGGGGTGCAGGCCCTGGCCATGTTGCGGCGCGAAGGGAGTTACAGCGATGCGCCCCGGCCGGATGTCATCTTGCTGGACTTGAATCTGCCGAAGAAAGACGGCCGCTCGGTGCTGGCGGAAATCAAAGCCGATCCGCAATTGCACCGCATTCCGGTGGTGATTCTCACCACGTCCAAGGCCGAGGAGGACGTGTTGAAGAGCTACGAGCTGAATGCCAACTGCTACATCACCAAGCCGGTCGACCTGGATCAATTTATCAACGTGGTGCGCATGATCGAAAATTTCTGGCTGACGATCGTCGTGCTGCCCCCAGCGAGCGCGAACGCGAAATAAAAGACGTCACACCGGCCCGAATCGCCCGCGAGGGTGTGTAGGCGGTGTCTGCGACATTTCGAATTTGAAAATGCGAGAACCGACGGAGGAGCAAAATCCGCATCATGTCGGCGAAAGCGCTCACACGCCGCTGGAAGTTTGGGAAGATTTTTCGATGGAGTGTTTTGCTCGTGCTAACGTGCTTCGCGTTGGAATCGTGTCGTCGAGGCATCGGCCTGCTGACGGATGCCGAATTCGGGGCCCGGGTAAAGCAAGCGGACGCCATTGTTCAAGCGGTGTACGACTATAAAACGCGCACCGGTAGCTGGCCGACAGACACGTCCTTTTCGGAATTGGCCCGCGTGCCGAAACCAGATTTCCACTGGAAGTACCATTACTTCGCCGACGGCCGACCGCCCATGGTCACGATCTCGCCCGTCATGCACTGTGCTGGAATCTATCGGTTTCCTGACCACAATGCCGCGATGTCAGAGTTCAGTAATAGATGGGATTTCGGACATGGTGGAGATGCGATTCGAGCCTGGCCCGATTGGGAGTCGAGCGCTATTCCGCCGCCTTAGGTGCCTTGACGAATGACACTGGCTTATCGCATTTCCAAGCCCGCCCAAAATGGCTTTCGCCGCGTCAGGCTGCTTCTAAGCTCTTCTACGGCTGTTCAACCTCGCGCGTGCGTTCGCCGCGCAAGCTGTGTCGTGCTACCGCCGCGCCGATAAATCCGGCGAACAGCGGGTGGGCCGCGGTTGGCTTGCTCTTGAACTCGGGATGAAACTGCACCGCCACGAACCAGGGGTGCGCCGGCAGCTCGATCAATTCCACCAGTGATCCATCCGGGCTGGTGCCGGCGAACTGCATGCCGTGGGCCGCGAATTGATTGCGATACACGTTGTTGAATTCGAAGCGGTGCCGATGCCGCTCGAAAATTCGGGTCCGGTGATAGGCCTTGGCCGCGTGACTCTCCGGTTCGAGCAGCGCTTCCTGCGAACCCAACCGCATCGTGCCCCCTTTGTCCGTGATCGATTTTTGCTCGTCCAACAAGCAAATCACGGGGTGGGGCGTGTCCTTGCAGATTTCCGTCGAATGCGCGCCAGCCAGGCCGACAACATTGCGGGCGAATTCTACCGCCGCGCATTGCATGCCCAGGCAGATGCCGAAGAACGGAATACCGCGCTCGCGCGCAAAGCGAATGGTCTCGACCTTGCCTTCGATGCCACGTTCGCCGAATCCGCCCGGCACCAAGATTCCGTCGTAACCGGCCAGCAGCCGTTCCGGTCCGTCGCGCTCGACCTCTTCGCTTTGGATGCGCTGGATGCGAATCTGCGCCCGGTGGGCGATGCCCGCATGGTCAAGCGCCTCGTAGATCGATTTATACGCGTCGCGATGCTCGGCATATTTGCCGACCACGGCGATGCCCAGTTCGTGATCCGGATTGCGCAGCTTGTGCAGCAGTTCGCTCCAATCGTCCATGTCCAGATGACCGGCCGAGAGGCCTAGCCGGCGTACGATCAGATCGTCGAGCTTGTTGTTCATCAAGCTCAAGGGAACCTCGTAGATCGAGAAGTCCTTGTCCTTCTCCTCGATTACGGCGTCCTTCGGCACATTGCAGAACAGGGCGATCTTTTCTCGATCTTCGCGGCTGATTGTCCGCTCGGTGCGGCAAATCAAAATGTCCGGCTGAATACCGATCTGACGCAACAGCCCCACCGAGTGCTGCGTCGGCTTGGTCTTCAGCTCACCGGCCGCTTTCAGATAGGGGACCAGCGTCAGGTGAATGTACAGGCAGTTCTCTTTGCCGACGTCCAGCGAAAACTGCCGTATCGCCTCGAGGAACGGCTGGCTTTCGATGTCACCCACCGTGCCACCGATCTCGGTGATCACGACGTCGACGTTGTCGGCCGCCAGCTTCTCGATAACGCTTTTGATTTCGTTCGTGATGTGCGGGATAACTTGTACGGTCTTGCCCAGGAACTCGCCACGCCGCTCCTTGTTGATCACCGACAAGTAAATCTGGCCGGTGGTGTAGTTCGAATCGCGCGTCAGCGGGCTGTTAGTGAACCGTTCGTAGTGCCCCAGATCCAGGTCGGTCTCACTGCCGTCGTCCAGCACATAGACTTCGCCGTGCTGATAGGGGCTCATCGTGCCCGGATCGACGTTGATATAAGGATCGAGCTTCTGCATCCGCACTCGCAGGCCGCGCCGCTCGAGTAGCATGCCGATCGAGGCGCTGGTCAGTCCTTTGCCAAGCGAGCTGACCACGCCGCCGGTGACGAAAATGTGCTTAGTCATCGGTTCACCGTCCATGTATTCGTTCGTTTCCCGGGGGAGCTGGATTCTTGCCGCATGTCAACGCGCGACCGCCACTCGCAGGCCATGACGGCCAACGAGAGATCGCAAAAAAGGAAGCCTGCCAAAAAGGAAATAGGCCCGACGAAATCAAACGTCGTGGGCCTGCAAGGCGGGGCCAGGGTCACGTTCACCCCGTGTTAACCCTGGAGCCACATCTTAGCGGGTGTTCGCCCGTCGTACAAATGCGGCGTAATCCTCGGGCGTATCGATGCCGACAGTCGGCTCGTCGACCACGCCGACCGCGATCGAATGCCCAGCGTCGAGCACGCGCAACTGCTCGAGTTTTTCGAGCTGCTCGATTCGCGCCGGAGGCATCTGGGCGATTTGCAGCAGAAAATCGCGTCGATACGCGTACAGCCCGACGTGCTGGAAAAAATTTGGCGGATTTTCATTGAGCAGTTCGTCGCGCCACTCGCGCACGAAGGGGATCGGGTAGCGGCTGAAATACAGTGCCCGCCCGTGGCTGTCGAATACCACTTTGACGCACGCCGGGTCGAGTAGTTGCTCGCGCCGCCGAATGGGCGTGGCTAGTGTCGACATTTGCAGGCGCGGGTCGCGTTCCAAGAGTTCGACGACCAGGTCGACCGAGTGCCCTGCCAACTCTGGCTCGTCCCCTTGCACGTTCACGAAGATATCGATGTCCGGCCGGCGCCGGGCAATCTCGGCCACACGGTCGGTACCGCTGGCGCAAGATTCGCTGGTCATCTCGACCTGGCCGCCAAATCGAGTGACCTCGTCCAGAATCTCGGCGTGGTCGGTTGCCACACAAACGCCTATCGGACGCGATGCACGGCTGGCCGCCTCGAACGTGTGCTGAATCAGTGACTTGCCTGTCTCGCACAACAGCATTTTGCGCGGCAGGCGGCTCGAAGCCAGCCGGGCCGGAATCACGATCAGGCTCGTCGAATGGATGCGTGGAACGAACTGCGCTTGCGACATGCTGGCCCTCCTTGGCTCGGGGGTCAATTCATAGCAATTTCGCGGCAGCCGAGATAGGCGAGATAGGTAGGCAATTGCAACAGGCAGCAGTGACACGGGGCGCGGCCCGTCGGCCCCGGCTCAGGGTCTCGGCAGCAAGCCGGCAGATTGTTATGCTTCGCAAGTACCTGTTGTTGCCGCAGTTTCGCTCAACTCAATCAGCCCCCGAAATCGCCGTGTTTGACAAACAGCCCCTCATCGACCTGATTCGCGCCAAGGCCCTCAAATTCGGCGACTTCACGCTGGCATCGGGCAAAAAGGCAAGTTTTTACCTCGATACCAAGCAGGTCACCCTCGATTCGGCAGGGGCCCGGCTCGTCGGGTCCGGGATTCTCGACATGCTCGTCGGCCGGATGCCGAAGGCCGTGGGCGGGATGTCGATCGGGGCTGACCCGATTACCGCATCGATTATTACCCTGGCCGGTATTCGCAGCCTTCCGCTCCTGGGTTTCATGGTCCGCAAAGAGCCGAAGGGGCACGGCACGAACCGTTACATAGAAGGTCCGGTCCAGCCGGGGGACGAAGTCGTGATCGTCGAGGACGTCGTCACCACCGGCGGCTCGTCGCTGTTGGCCATCGATCGGGCCATCGAGTTCGGCATGCACGTCCAACGGGTGATAGCAATCGTCGATCGGCTCGAAGGAGGGCGCGAAGCCTTCGCCGCGCGCGGGATTGCGATGGACACCCTGCTGACGATCCGCGATTTTGGTATCGAGCCGCAGGCCTAACTCGCCCTCATTCATCGCGCGGCTGTCCGATACACTCCAGCGACGGATCGCATGGAAACCAGCCTGCATCGCGACCTGAAACTCCTCTATGCCGGTGACCCTGCGCAGACCGAAGTTCGCTATGGTCGCTATCGCGTCGACGCCGTTGCCGCCGGCGAGTTGATCGAAATCCAGCACGGCCGTTTGGGTGCGATCGGCTTCAAAATCGCGGAACTGCTCGCCGAACACTCGGTGCGCGTCGTCAAACCGATCGTGCGCGAAAAACTGCTCATCAAGCGCCGGCGCCGCGCCGGCAAGATTCTGTCGCGCCGCCGCAGTCCCAAGCGCGGCAAGCTGCTCGATCTATTTCACGATCTGGTCTACTTCACCAAGGTCTTTCCCCATCCCCGGCTGACGATCGAAGCCGTGCTCGTAGACGTCGAAGAGTATCGCTACCCAGGCCACGGCCGGCGGCGCCGCTATCGCCGCAGCGATTTTCAAGTCGAAGATCAACTGCTGGCGGCCGTCGGGGATTCGTACCTCGTGCGCACGCCGGGGGATTTAATCGCGATGTTGAATTGCGATTTGCCGGCTCGTTTTCACACCGGCCACCTGGCCGAAGCGCTCGACATGCCCCGTTGGATCGCCCAGCGCATCGCCTATTGCCTGCGCGAAACCGGCGCCGTGCGCGCGATCGGCAAAGAACGCAATGCGCACGTTTATGAAGTTATCGCCAAAGGCGCAGCGGCCTGAGCGGACCATTGCCGAGCGGCGTTACAAGAATTCGCCGCCATGTCGCCGAACGCGGTCGCCATGTCGTAAAGCCGCAACACGCAAATCAATCGCATAGTGCAATAACCCCTCTCCCTTCGGGAGAGGGCAGGGTGAGGGCGAACTGCAAGTCGATCGTCAGCTCGAAGCGATTCCCCTCACCTAACCTCCCCGCCACGGGGGAGAGGGATTTCCGCTACGACCATTCGCTCGATCTCGCCTAGCCGTTCGAAGCCGCGGTTGCGCCGTTCGATCACGCCCCCTTCACCTGGCGATAGAACTCATAGGCCGCCAGCGAAAATCCGATCACGACCACGATGCGGCGGACGACGTTCTTATCGAGACGTCGGGCGACATGTGCGCCGAAATATCCCCCGATGATCGCTGCGACCATCATCATCAAGGCATAGTGCCAGTTGACGTCTTGTTTCCAAATGAACCACACGGCCGAGACGCCGTTGATCAGAGCGTTCAGCACGGTCTTCAGCCCATTCATGACGTGAATGTCCGAAAGCCCCATCATCGCCAGTGCCGACAGCATAAGGATGCCAATTCCGGCGCCGAAGTAGCCGCCGTAAACCGAGACCAGAAAATGAAAGCTGATGATCGCGGCGATTGTTTGCCTGGTCGGCGTCGCGTGAGGCTTGCCAATGCCGGTCCAACGCGCGACGTAGGGCTGGATGGCGAACAATAGCGCCGCGGTCAGGATCAGCCATGGCACCAGCTTTTTAAAAGTGTCGGGCGAAAACTCGGTCAACAACAGCGACCCGATCAGGCCGCCCAAGATGCTCGGCGCCGCCAGCCAGACCATCCAGCGCCGTGATGCCGACAGCTCGCGCCGGTACCCCCAGGCGGCTGCAAGTGCCCCGGGCAGCAGCGCCACAGTGTTCGTGCAATTGGCAATGCGAGCTGCCTCGCCAGACGTACCCAGGATTGCGTACAGGGCGGGAAAAGTCACCAACGTGCCGCCGCCGGCAATGGCGTTCATGGCACCGGCCAGTACCGCGGACAAACAAAGCAGGGCGTTATCGAGCAGCATGTGGCCTATTTCCTTGGCAACGAAACATTCTTCGAGGCGCGACACACTCTACAGTGACGCCCCGGTAGCGAAAAGTCGGGGCGATTCGACGCTTGAAACCGTTTGGACAGCCGTCCGAGGAATTGTCGGTTACCAACAGGCTTTGCGGGCGAGGCACCCCACCCCGCAAAAATAGTTTGCGCGCAATTCATCTCGCTATTTCGAACGGACCTAGTAAAATCGGAGGCATCCGGGCCTTCGTCGCGAGGGTTGGCCCGGCATTTCTGTCCCTTTCTGGCTTTCGGCCGACACAAGGGGGGATCGCATGTCGCGTTTTGGACAGTCGCCGTCGAAAACGGCGTCGCGGCGGACGGTTTACGGTGCAGCCGCATTGCTGGCTTTAATCCTTGTCGGGTTCTTGGCGACATGGCTCAACCCGTTGCGGGCGGCGGATGCCAACATTTCGACCCCTGACGCCGAGACCGCGGCTCAGCGCGGTTATCGCTGGCTGACGACCAAGGCCTACATCCCGGTCGCCCACGACCAGGCGACGTTCGACGATTTATGGAAGGTGTGGGAAGAGCCGCTGCGCACCAAGGCGGTCAAGGCCACGGTCGAAGAGCGGCGCAAAATGGCCTTCTCGCGTTACGGTCTGACCGAATCGCCGAACCTGCCCGGCCCAGTGGCGATGCAATATGTCGACGCCGGCCACGGAGGCTGGTCGATCAACTGTCTGTCGTGCCACGGCGGCAAAGTGCTGGGTAAATCGATCCCCGGTTTGCCGAACTCGCACTTTGCCATGCAGACCTTTACCGATGAAGTGCGCATGATCAAGGCCCGGCAAGGGAAGCTCACGGCGTTCGAACTGGCCGCGGCGCCGTTCCCGATGGGGAACTCGAACGGCACGACCAATGCCGTGATGTTCGGCGTGGCTCTCGGTTTTCTGCGCGACGAAAATCTGAACATGCGCCCGGCCGATTCGGCTCCCAGCTTCGTTCATCATGACATGGATGCTCCGCCCTGGTGGAACGTCAAGAAGAAGACATACCTGTACATCGACGGCTTCGCCCCCAAGAGCCATCGCTCGTTGATGCAGTTTCTGCTCGTGCCGCAGAACGACGCGGCGAAGTTCCGCGAATGGGAGGCGGATTTCAAAGATCTGTACGCATGGATCGAATCGCTCGAACCGCCGAAATATCCGTTCGAGGTCGATCATGCGCTGGCCGGAAAAGGGCGCGCGATCTTCGAGCAGAATTGCAGCAGTTGCCACGGCACCTACGGCGAGAAGTGGACGTATCCGAATAAGGTGGTGCCGATCGAGGAAGTGGGCACCGATCGCGTGCGGCTCGATTCGCTCTCGCCCGAGCAGCGCTATGGCTATCAGCTCAGTTGGTTCGGCCAGCTTGATGACAAAAAGGTCGTGACAAATCCGGGCGGATACGTGGCGCCGCCGCTGGACGGCATCTGGGCCTCGGCACCGTATCTGCACAACGGATCGGTGCCCACGCTGTGGCACTTGTTCCACGAAAGCGAACGGCCGGTCGTCTGGCAGCGCACCGAGGATGGTTACGACCAGCAAAAGGTCGGTCTGGAAGTGACGACCATGTCCCACCTGCCCGCCACGGCGACCACCGGCCGGGACAAACGCCGGTACTTCGACACGCGCCTGTTTGGCAAAAGCTCCGGCGGCCACACATTCCCCGAGGCGCTTGACGAGCCGGAGAAGCAGGCCGTGATTGAGTATTTGAAGACGCTGTAGAGCAAAGGGCTGATCTCGAAATTCAAATGACGCAGCGGCTGTGACATTTCACGGACGCTGCGTCATTCTCGTTTACGCCGGGGGGGACTCAGCCGCGGTGCGGGCGAACACCCCGAGTCATTTCTTCCCCCGTTCTAGCCCTGATACGCTGTTCAGGTCTTCGAGCGCGTCCAGCGAAAGTTTGACTTCTTCGGTCGTTTTGTACGAGATGTTCTCCTTCGTTCGACTGTCCAAGAGTGTCGACTTTGCCGGCAGCACGATGGTGAATCGTTCGTCGGCAATCTTGGCGTTTATCGCGACTCCGTCCTGAGGGAATTCATACCGCTCCACGACGTTTCTCGACGGTCGCTGCGGGTGAAGATATTCTCGATAAGTGACCGACTGCGGAAACCACAGTTCCGTGCCCTCGGGCTGGAAGTATGTCTCTGCGATCCATTCTCGCAAGACGTTACCTTCCTCGTCGGCTTCGCGGACTAGCGGCGTCACGTAGTCACGCAAAGTGTCGATATGCACCGTGACCTGGGTGCGCGGCACGCCGATCGCGGTAAACCAACAGGTCACCTTTCGCGTATTGCTCGGGCGATCCTCGTTGACGTTGCCGACCTCAATTTCGGAAACAGTATCCTTAAGGTTGCGGATGATCTCCTCCCCGTCGCCGGCGACCCTTTGAAGGAGGAAGCCTGTTAAACGACCCGCACGTTGCGGCTCTTGACCCAGATAAATGCCAGCCGAGCCCACTATCGCCAAATTCTCCTGGTGTTGCTCAAGCGTAAGCCCCGCGCGCAGCAAGACGGCCATCCGCTTTTCGTGTCCCGGTTCCTGATCGGTTCGAAAAAACTCGGAATATTTGTCGCCGCCGTGGTCCGGATCGCGCAGCGCGAACTCGCATTGCCATTCTTGATTGGCATTTGCCTTCATCTGCGGGGCAATGTCCGCCTCGGCATCATCGATACTCTTTTGAATCGATGCGCGGGCGCGCTCGTTCTTGACCGTTTCCAACTGCCGGCGCAAAGCGGCGCGAACTTGTTCGACCAATCGCTGGATCTCCTTGTCGGTGGGAGGGTCGCGGGTGATCCGGCGCGTATAAGTAAACTCGCCCGTGCGGATCTGACGATCCCCAGCATGCTTGGCAGCATTCACGAGAAGTGCCAGACCCTCCGCTTCGTCGGCAAAGCACGGGGCGGCGTCCTCACCGCCATAAAGGGCCATGACCACCACCGCCCACAGCGCATATACCATCCGAGAGCGCTTTTTCATCATTGCCCCCTCTCTGTTCGAGCGCCGGGCGTTGCCTAGAACAACGGCTTCCGCCCCAACTTCCGCCGCACCACGGCCCATTGGCCGGCATGCATCAGAGAGTGCGAGCCCATCAGCAGGAACAGATCGACCATTTGCGGGAAGTAGGAGCGGAACTTCTCGGGCGCCGGCTTGTCCAAATCCGCTTCCGAGAATGTTTCCAACGCCTTGAACGTTCCTTGCCGGTGCTCTTTCATCAGCCGCAGGTATTCGTCCTTCGTTAGAAACGCCTTCGGATCGTCGATCGTGGCGGTTTCTTTCGAATGCTTGGCGGCGAAGCCTTCGGGCAGCTTCGGCATCGAACCCGGCACGACCGCGTCGATCAGCATATTTTCCGCGGCGATCAAATGTCCTAGTTGCCAGGCGATGTGATTGGCGCCGGGCACAGGGCGGACCAACAAGTCGGCGTCCGAGAGGTCGCCCAGGTAACCTGCGACGATCTTGTCGGCGTTATCAATGCTGTGACGAATCGTTTCCTTGGAATTCATGGCGTGGCTCCTTGCATCAGGTGGCCGGCAGCGTGGCGGCGTGGTGATATGAGTCGTAGGAGCGAGGATTTTACGCCTCGGCGACGCGGACGACAATTCGCCGCAACAGATGCCCGCCACCCAATGGCATGGGCGCAAGTCACGACAGGCAGAGAATTACGTCGCGGATGCGGGAGCCAGTTTACGAGCGGCGCGCCTTCTCGAGCGCCGTCCGGTTGAGAAAAGATTGTGTTAGCGTACAATGAGGGAGCCGCTGGCATCCCCCCTGACTGCAACATTTCGCGGTCAGAACGCGCGCTGGTGGCAAATACTATCTCGGCCCCTGGTTTTCTCGCTGCGTTTCTCCCCCTGACAGCCACCGGAGCCGTATTGCCCTTAGCCGGGTAAGCGCACCACGATGAGCGAACTGTACCACGAGTGCGGAGTCGCGGCGATCTATCACCTGCCGGGCCGGACTACCAGCCCGCTGTGCCTCGAGCAGGGGCCTGACCAGGCCTCGCGTTTGCTGCCGCGGATGCTTCTGGATATTCAGAATCGCGGCCAGCTTTCGGCGGGCATGACCACGTACAATCCCGAGCGCAATCAGCTCATCGATACCTATAAGGAATTGGGTAGTGTCAGCGAAGTCTTTCGCCTCAGCCATCGCGGCAAGTGCGAAAGCCTGATGCAAGAGTACGCCGGGCGGGCCGCGATCGGTCATGTTCGCTATGCCACGTGCGGGGCCGAGGACCGCAGCTATGCCCAACCGTTCGAGCGGCACCACCTGCAGCGGCACAAATGGTTCAGCTTCGCCTTCAATGGTCAGTTGGCCAATTATCAGAAACTGCGCCGCGATTTGCTGGCCAACGGTGACAACCACCTGGCCCGCGAGACCGATACGGAAATCTTGCTTCACGAGATCAGCCACGAGCTGTCGGGCGACCGCGATCCGACGTTGATCGATCTGTGGCGCAACGTCGATCGTAGGTTGGACGGCGCTTATAGCCTGGTATTCCTCAATGCCGTGGGGGACATGCTGGTCGCGCGTGACACCTTGGGCATCAAACCCCTTTGTTACGCGCTCGAGGGGCCGTTGTTCGCCGCCGCTAGCGAAAGCGTGGCGCTGTTGAACCTCGGCTTTGCCCCCGAGAGTATCAAATCACTGCTGCCCGGCCAGGCGATCACGATCGTCGACGGCCGCTTTGAGGTGCAACGCTTCGCTCCCAGCCCTCGCAAGGCGCATTGCTTCTTTGAGTGGGTCTACTTCGCCAACGTGGCCAGCACGATGGATAACCGCAGCGTTTATCTCTCGCGCACGGCGCTGGGCGAGGAGCTGGCCCGGCTCGAAACGGTGCCGATCGACGAGGATACAATCGTTGTCCCCGTGCCCGACACCAGTAAGGCCGCGGCCGATGCGATGGCTTACAGGTTGGGGGTACCATCGCGCGAAGGATTGATCCGCAATCGCTACGCCGGCCGAACATTTATTGAGGGATCAGGCGCCCGCAAGCAAAAGGCCGAGAGTAAATACACGCCGCTGCGAGAAGTGCTCGAAGATAAACGGGTGCTGCTGGTCGAGGATTCGATCGTCCGCTCAACCACGATGAAGGTGCTGCTGCACCGCATCCGCGAGTTGGGCCACGCGCGCGAGATTCACGTCCGCGTCGCTTGTCCGCCGATTGTTGCACCATGCTTCTACGGCATCGACATGTCGACGATCAACGAGCTGTTCGCCCCGCGCTTTCTCGAGAACGGCGTGCTGACCGCAGCCAGCCAGGCGCGCATGGCCGAACAGTTGGGAGCCGATTCGCTCCGCTATTTGCCTCTGGAGTCAATTGCCCGCGCGATCGGATTCGACAGCGATCAGCTTTGCCAGGCCTGCCTGACGGGTGAGTATCCGACGCCCTGCGGCCAGGATCTGTATCAGATTGCGGTGACGAATTCGAAATCGAACGTCGTCACCCGCACCTACGAGAGCGTGCAGGCGCACGGGAGCTAATCGGCGCGAGCGCAGTGCAATCGCGTCTAGTGCCCCTTCTGCTGCTCCAGTTCCCACATTCGCATGGCAGCGCCGAGCTTTGGAAAGTTCCAGCCCGTGATTGCCGCTGCGCGGCGATAATACTCGATCGCTTTTTTCCGCTCGCCCCGATTTTCCAAGTATTGGCCTGCCACCAGGCAAATCTCGTCGCGCGAATCTTCCTCCGAAACATTTGCCAAATTCTCGATTGCCTCGATATCGAGCTTGTGCTCCGGGCCATTCGCCACGGACGACTGAACGATCGCCGCCAGCCGCACCATCACTTTGCGACTTTCCTCGGGAGGAGTCAGCTTGGCGATGCCGGCTAGCAGCTCATCCCGTTCGGCATCGCGATGGTCTTCATCCATAATGAGGGCCGAAAGCAGGGCCGCCAACGGACTCTTGCTCAAGTTCATCGCATTTCGATAGGCCTTCAGCGCGCCCTCCTTGTCCTTCTCGCCATACTTGAAAAAGCCGATCGGTATCCAGTTTTGCGAAGTGGCCCGCTCTTCGAGTTGCTTGTAGTATTCAAACACCGCGGCGCGCGCTTCCTTCAGATTTCCATGGCCAGTCATGCGGCACCAAACGTACCAACGCGGTCCCATGGGTTCCATCCGTCCCGGGTGGAAACGGGCATATTGCTCGGCTTCTTCCCAGTGCTCCAGCTCTGTATGGCAAGTGATGGCGCAATCCAGGGCCCACGCGGCGCCCAATTCAATGCCCGCGTCCGCGTAGGGGAGCGCTTTCTCCCATTCTTTTTTGGCCATGTAATGTCGCGTCAGCTTCTCTTGCACTTCTTCGTGCATGCCGAAGAAGTCTTCGTGATTCAAGCTGGCGAGCAACGTGGATAGCCAACGCTCTTCGTCCCCACGCGACAAATAGATGTTGGCCAGCGCTTCGTAGGCCCACCAACCGGACGACAGCTTTAAGTAAGCCTCGAGGGCGCGCTGTGCATCGTCAGGCCGGTTGCGATTGAGATATTGTCGCGCGAGCGCGGCGAGCACGAGTGGCCGGTCGGCGTATTCCTTTTCAAGTTCGGCTTCTTTTCCTTGTGCGTACTTGTCCCAGTCCAGGCGGACCAGGGTCGCCATGCCCAACGGGCAGTAGGGGCTGACTTTCGTCAAGGTCTCGGCGTGCTGGACTTGCTGCCCATGATCCTTGGCGAACTGCAGAAAGAACGTGAGCGCGTACGCGGCGTCGTCGGCATGAGCGAGTGCCCGATCAACGGCCCTCGCCCCTTGAATTCGCTGGGTGTACGGGCTGGTCCAAGTGCGATCGATGAGCAGTCGTTGGCTCGTATCCGCGTCGACGATATCGAGATCAGCCAGCGGCGTCCAGTAATTCTGGCCATCATTTTTGGGATGCATCGCTGCCAACGTGAAGAAAACCCGGTACGGGTGGTGCGGAAAGAGATCGAGCGCCGCTTGAATATGCTGATCAGGAAGTTGGCCGTGTCCCCAGGCCACGGCGTAGAACTCCTGACGGTTTGCAACCTCGAGAAACGTCATGTCTTCCAGCAGCCGACCGAGGGCCGCCATCGAGGGTTCGCCCCGATCGGCGCCGCCGGCTGCAACACACGCCTCGACGACGGGGCGCACATCGGCGAATAGCCCTGGAACATCGGTCCCACGGCCAAAGATGTAATCCTCGGGGGCCGGCGTAATCTTGTCGGCCGTTAGTCGCACCGCGTCCGGCAAACCGTTCATGCCCAAGAGTCGCGTTCGCCAGGCCGAAGTCACGGTCTTTACACCGTGCTTGGTCACGCGGTGCTTGGCGTCGTATCCCTCGGTGCTCGACATCGAGGCCGAGATCCGCAGGCATTCTGGCACGCCCTTCAACGCTTCGAAGCCGATGGTGAGACGTTCATTCTCGGCGTCGGCGCCCGGTTCGACCGCCAGGTAGGTGCACAGCCAAGCGAGCTGCATGTATGGCCCGTCCTTTTTCGTGGCTTCGTACAGGCTATCAATGTCGTACCGGCAAAGGCCCTCGATCATCGGCACCCAGCCCGGGCGCGCAGCCTGCTTGGGATCGCCTGCGTTTTTCGCGAGCTCCTCGGCCGTCTTCAAATCCAATAGCGCCTGCTGATGCAAGCCCGCCAGGGCCAGCGCATAAGCGCGATGCCAAATCGCGAGTGCCGAACGCGGCTCACGGGCGCACCACCGCTGGGCGTAGAGCAGCGAGCGCGTTTGGTAAACGCAATGCGAGGCGTTCCAATGCAGCATCGTCAGTTGACCCAGGTGCGCGTAGGCCCGAATCAGGGCAGCCATCGTCGCGGGCGACTCGCCCTGCGTGCGATGTAATTCGTGCAGGTCGCGTAGCGCTGAAATTTGCGAGACGCAGTTCATTTGTTCGACGTCGCGCGCAGTTTCCGGCGGAACATTTTTGCTTGCGTCCGTGCCGTTCGCTTTGCCGTCGGCAAATCGTTGCTGCCAGAATTTCTTCAGGTCGGTGCGGACCAGTTCCTCGGCCAAGGCTACATGCGCCAGGTAGTCGATCGTGCCTGGCTCGGCGGGCGGAATTTCGAGACGCCGTTCGAATAGCACATCGTTGCCGTTGCCGGGCGCGAGGATCTTCATTTGCCAATGTCGCGACTCGTTGTGCGATGTTTTGACACCAAAGACCTGCGCTCCGTCGGGAAAGTCTTCGCGCAGCACGCGATCGCGCGTCCCCTGGCCGACCTCGTCGCGGACTGCCATGAGCACGGCTTGCCGCAATAGTTCGCGAAGGAACAACTTGCTGCTAGACTCGATGCCGCTGGTATCAGGCTCTTCCGCGTTGAGACAGACGAGCGACATGCTCAGTTGCGGCTCTCCTTCCGCGGCCACTCCTGGCGAGTGCCAGGCAGCAACGACGCACAACGCCGCTGCCAGCCAGATTCCGAACCTTGTATATGTCCCGGCAAAATCTTTCATCGATTCGCCTCTGTTCGCAAATTCTCTGCTCCGAACCGCCTCGATTAAAAATTATCGCCGCCGACAGCGTACGAGTCCAGTTTCGGACACGCGGTAATGGAACATATCCAAAAGCATCGCGTCGTTTCATTAGTAGTTGTTTTGTTGTTCAGTCGTATTCGGGGAACTTTACTGGGATGCGAATTAATGACGCTGGGGTCCTTTTGTGCCCTCGGCAGTGCTCTGAGTTTTTAGAGGGTGTACGGCTGCCTTTGGATTAGGTGACGGGCCTTGGGGCGCTAATCGGTTGGTAGGCAAGTTCATTCGTCCATTCGATGACAATCGGCCAGATGGCGTGTCACTGGTGCAGATTCGCGCGCGCCCGAAGGAAACATCGCTTTAAGACACGACCGTCAATTGTCAGATGAGCGGCTCAACGAACGTTGTTCGCGCTCTTCGAACTCGACGTCGCGCAAAAGTTTTCACCGTAAATGAAAAAACCGCGTCCGGCCTATAACGCCGAAATCGCGGTTGATGCCCCCCCCGCCGAAATGGGAGGGTGAGCCAGGGAAGTGTCTTGCTACTTGATCGGGCCTCGCTCCGTTGTCAGGAGTGGGCGAGACGTCACGCGGAAGCTCGTCAGTTACGCGGCTTCTTCCGCGTCCAGATCCGAGTCCATGCCCAGCGCCCGTTTGTAGACCTCGAGCACCGTCTCTTGTTCCTCGCGCTTGTGGGCGTCGATTTTGCGGATCTTGATAATCTCGCGGAGCGCCTTCACGTCAAAGCCGGCACCTTTTGCCTCAACGTAGATGTCGCGTATATCCGCGCCGATCGAAGCTTTTTTCGTTTCCAGCCGCTCGATCCTCTCGATGATATCGACCAGTTCCTCGACCGCAATTGCCGCGGCGTTCGCTGTCTCGTGCTCCGCAATGCTCATGCAAAACTCCTCTGGTTGATGCAATCGGCACTCTCTGTCCAATAGACTTTGAGCGTGAAGGCCGGGCGTTCGGGATCTGCGCTTCATGCCGCCCCGATGAAGCGGGTCCCGCTTTGCTGCACGGCCAAACCATTTCGACGGTGCGGTGCAGCAGGGCCGTCGCGCGTTCACGCTCTGCAGTCAGATCATTCTCGACAGCGTGGAAAAGATTCCGTTGAAAAATGCCGCGCCGTCCGAGATCTGCTTCAATCGCCCATCTCTCGTTAGGGCGAATTTCCGATCCCATGCACGGAACTGTTCGGCCTATGCTAGGGCGCCTCACGTCTCATAACCCGCAGGAATGTGGTCGCATCGGTTTGCGTGGCCATGGCCACGGGCCGGTTCTTCCAGTTATTGGTTCCCCAGGGGCCGAAATGTCGAAACGTATTTCCGTCCAACTCGTACACTCCGCGCCATGTGAGTCCTGCATAAGCTCCGCGAACACACTTGTAGTCAATCTTGTTGACGGGCCCAGAAACATCGATCACGAACGTGCCGTCCTCGGTGACGGTCTCGCCGTCGATCACAAAATATCGGTTGCCGACGAAGACATGCCGAGAGTCGGGGGTGTCACGGATTCCATTTTGTTCGGTGTAGACATTGATCCAGACGCCTGACAATTTGGCCATGTCCCTGGCCGCGGCCTTCGTGGCAACTTTGCGAAAGGCAACCGTTCCAGGATTGAGTGGTCCGACGTACTCCCATCCGTCAGCCGCCAATTCAGCCAATCGTTCGATATTCGCGGCCTCGTCCGTCCCAAATGTGACGACCTTGAAGTCGGAAACGCGGGGCCGATCCTTCTCGCCCGCGACCGCCAATGAACGCGGCAGCAGTGTCGCCATCATGCCAAGCCCTAGGAACAGGATTATCGACCTACGCATATGGAATTCCTCTTACAGAAAAATGTTTCCATGCGGACGAGTGCCTTCGAACGAGCGGACGGCCGCCTTCATCGTACCGTACATGATCGATCACCGGGAACATGCTGATAAGGGATAAGACGTGTTGGGTTTGGGATGTCTCGATGCTGGCAATGAATCGTTGACCCTTGCCGTGCGGCGATTGATACTAACCGTCGAATTCCAACAACTGTTCCGAAATACGTCCCGTGAGACGGCCCATGCTTTCCAAGCGGGATACGACTGAACGGGGGCTTGAATCTAGTTCTGGAATGGCATGGATTCATCGGCCACGCTTAAATTGTTGCGCATCGAGTATGCACGATATGGTCATCACAGTTGCCAAGGCCAAGCAAGTTGGGGCGCAGTGACCTAGCGATTGTCGTTCAGCGGCGTCAGTCGAAAATGCCGACGTCGTCGAACTGCACTTCGAGCGGACCTTCAAGAATCTGCTTGACATCGGCGCGACGATGATTGCCAGCCGTGGTGGGCTGATGCTCGGTGGCCCTGGCAATAACAGCTTCGTTGCCGCTGGGCCAGGCAGTTATCAAATAATCGGTGGAACCTGGGTTAGCTCGTTCTCGATCAGCCCATCCTTTAACGGCGTTCCCGCCAGTTACCAGATACGACGGGCACTGGGATGGCGAATGTCGGCAATCTCTATCTGCACTTCATCGACGGCGGCAGAGGAGACAACGACCTGGCGAAGAACAACGAGATTCGTGCCATCGGCGGCCCCGCGATCCAACTCAATGGAACAAGCCTGCCGCCTGGCGATCTCACCCACGATGGCATTGTCAACATGCAGGACCTTGCTGTCGTCTCATCTCGCTGGTTGCAAACCGGAGCGAACAATCCGGGCGACGTGAACAGTGATGGAATTGTGAATGCCCAAGACATTGCCCTGATCTCTTCTAACTGGTTGAAAACGACGACGTCGTCGGCTGGAGCACAGTCGCTCGTGAGCGTTCAATCGCCATCTGTGATCGAGGTCAAACCTGTGGCAACGGTCAACGCCTCTACGATCGTCGCCGCCACGGCGAACAGCATCACTCAGCCATCTGCCGTGCCAAGCGCCGGCCCCACAACGAATAATGACATCGCCGCCGGGCCGACGAGTATCAGCAGCACCGCGATTACCGTCCGTGACTCGTGGAATGTGCCGAGTGTCTCGAAGGGAGCAAAAACAGTGCTCGGCGCCGCGCCGGCGATCGCGCCAGTACCAGATTCCGCAGCAAGCGCAATCACGACTCATGCGCAGGCCGTGGATCGCCTAGCTTCATCTTTGGGGGGCCTGATCGCCCTCGATGAACCAGCTGCGATCGAAGATATGCCTTCGACACCAGGCGAAGACGGCGATTTCGATTGGCTCAACGTCGCGGGCTGCCGCGGCCGGAACCGGCGCCCGTGGTGAGCATCTGAGTATTCAAAGTTCAAGGCGGCACCAGCAGATCAAATACCAGTGATGGCCTTCATCTCTGTTTCGTACCGCTCGAGAAACTCCAAGCTTGGCGGCAGCTTACTTTGGCGCAGCCAGGCTTCGTAGGACACGACTTGCTTGCCGCCGGGAAGTTCCTTGGTCCAAAGCAGGCCGTTTCCGTCGCAGCTCACGATGGCCGCGCCGTCTTGCCTGCGAGCGCGGAACGAGATTTCTTGATCGTCTTTGTTGAAATGGAAAAAGGTGTACTCTTCATCGTGGATGCCATCTGTCTCGGCCTTCCAGCCGAGTTCGCTGAGCGCCTTCGTGTAGACCTCGGCGGCGTTGGCTAGGGTCGAACCGTCGAGCTGCACTTGGATTGTCTTGCCGAGCGGGTCAAATTTGCCCGTCTTCGTAGTGTTGAGCAGCGGGAAATCGGCGGCTTGGAGGCCGGCGGCTGCAGGCTCTTCTGGTTGGTCTTTCTTATGCCGTGCGGCCTCCCATATCGAGCCAGAGGCGTTTCCGATGCGCACCAACACGCGGCCATCGGTCAAATCGGTCAAGCTCACCGTCAGGTCGCACTGGCCACGCAGATAGCGGAGCCAGTTTTGCTCGTCTCGGAGCGAGCGGCCGATTTCTTGCGTAAGCCAACCGCGGGAGGTCATTTCGCTGTCGTAGAACTCGCGCGCGGCAGACAAGTTCATTTTAGTGATGGCGATCAGCATCGGCTCAGTTGAGCCGTCGAACTCGATGAAGCCAGCGTCCGGGGGAGGGGGCGCCCATGAGTTGTTCGAGACTAGCGATTGTTGAATGGTGTATGTTTCTTCGGTGCCGTCAGGAAATTTGCCGATGGAGATGCGGAGTGTGGCCCCATTTCTGAGGAACTCGAAATCGCGTTTGTTGGGCTCCTCGTGGAAGGAGCTGTTGAGCCGCGCGTACGCCGTCCACCCGGCGTCGTGTAGTTTGCGCAAGAGCGATGTCTCGAGTTGCAGAATGCCGGCCTTCGCACGATACGAGCTCGATGCGGCGTTTTCGTGAACTATCTTGATGGCCGCCGCGTCAGCCTTTGGCGTCCACCGCACATCAAAATTGCCGGCGTGGTGAAGGTTGAAGTTCGTCTTGCCCTCGCCGGCGTCATAGAAGTACGCGGTGATTGTCGAACCGCCCTTGTGGAACTCGACCGAACTCGAATTGTTCGGGTCTGGCGGCGATTCGCTCCAACCCCCCTTCGTCAGGAAGTAACGGTAAAACGCGCGGGCTTCAGGAACGGCGATAGGGGCAACGCCGCTCAAATCGGTCGGGTTTTGCACATTGGATACGCTCTCCGGCAGCGATGGGAACGTGCGCCAGTTGATGACCTGGAGGAGTTGCTCGGGAGTAGCAGGATCTTTGGAATTGGCATCAGGCATCGCAACCGTTGTGTCGAGCGGCTTGAGGCCGAGTGATTCGCCCTGGGCCGGCGTCCCCCAAATGCGCGTGATGCCGCTGTCGGATGCGACCGCGAGCAGATTGGTCGTCGGCAGCCAACTGACGCCGACGATTGTCCCGCCGAATCCTTGCATCGACTGTAAGCGTCGGCCGTCCAAGAGACTCCAAAGGTCGACTGAGCGGCCGTCGGTCGTCGCAAGAGTTTTGCCGTCGGACGAAACGGAGAGCGACACGTTGCCGCCGACGCCGCGGATAATCATCGCGTCGGGCTTGGCCGCGGCGATGTCCCAGATGCTGAGCACCTCATTCGCGCCGTAGACGAATTTCGCGCCGTCAGGCGTGCGGGCCAGCGCGAAGTTGTAGCGACCGGCCGGCAGGTCGTGCGCTTTGTCGCCGGTAGTGGTGTTCCACATCGCCGTGGACTCGCCCGCAACGGCCAGCAGGTTCGGGGCGACGTACTCAATACGCTCAACACCGCGCGACGTGACTTCGAACTTCCGCTTTTGCTCGAGCTTGTCGGCGGTCCAAATCGTCACGTCGCTGTCGTAGGCGATAGTAGCGATCTCAGTGACATCAGGCGAAATGGCGATGTGCTGGATGCCATTGCGGTAGAGCTGCTTCGAGACGAGCTCTTTACGATCTTCTAGACTCCAGATTCGCAATGTGCCCTTCGAATCACCGGCTGCGAACCACCTGCCGTCGGGTGAAACGGCCATAGCTTTGAGCCCGTGGTCCGTGTCATCGGCAGTATGATCGAGGAATACGTGTTCGGGCGCGTCGTCGGTTAGCGACCAGAGCAAGACGCGCGAACCGGCAACGAGGTAGTGGGTGCCGTCAAGCGCCGCAGCGAGGCGCGAGGTGAAGCTCGTCTTTTTCCACTGGCGGACGGCGAGAAGTTGCAACGGCTCGAACGACGGTGGCGTCCAGCGAGCGATTTGTTCGGCCGTGGGAGGCGGATCTTTCGGTGCAGGCGGCGCGGCAGGGGCGATTCTCGAACCGGCTGGTGTCGGGTCGATTGGCGTACCCGTTGGTGTCGCACCGACGCCGTTATCGGCACGGTTCGCGGAGGGCTCGGCCGACTTACTTGGCAATTTAGGCGACGCCTCAAAAGTTTCGCTGGCCGATTTGCCGCAGCCGGCGGCAGTGAGGCTCAGGATCAAAATGCAAGCGGCAAGATGTCGAATGATCATACGGCGACCGTTACACATGGCGCAAGATCGTGGCAGTAGATGGTGAGTGTTGAAAAACGCAGGTTCGTGAGCCATCGCGGCGGGTTGGGCCGGGGCGTTGGCGTGCAGCATACTACGCACAGGCCACATGCTCCAATCGAGCGAGGCCATTTTGCTGTAGATTTTGAGCAGGCGGTTGAGACGAGTCTCCAGTTTGCCCTAGCGCACCAGAGGGGCGTGTCATTTGGCGCTCAATGATCGCGTCCAGTTAGTTCGACTTGAGAACCTGTCGAGCGGTGTTCGGTCGGTGTGATCGGGGTGTGTCCCCCGACTTCGATAGGCCCCTCTCGACAAATGCCTGCGCAATTTGAAACGCGTGGTGACCACTCTTCACTGCGAGGGCCGATGGTCGAGGAATCGACAGCCCAAGCAAATGGCCAAAGTTGTCCTGCGCTACACTTTGACGCGCTAGGGACAAAGACAACGATGGCAAGGCGAAACCGTCGACAGTATGCTCAAGCGACTCCTACTAGCGGCGCTAAGGGCAAGATCGTACGGGAGCCAATACCGTGAAATCCTCCTGCGAGTAATCACCCTAAAGGAAATGGTTCTCAGAACACGCCCAAGTTCTCGACAGAGCAAGTCATCAATTCATTAGCAGCAGTCGCCATGGATAAACGGTTTACTCCTGATGGTCGAACGAATCGCGAGCGCATGCTAGCCGGGGATCAGTACATCTGTGACGATCCACAATTGATCCGCGAAGGAAACCTCGCTGCGGACCTCTTCGCCCAATACAACGCGACGCCGGCCGAGGATCAAGGTAAACGCGATCGCATTCTGCTCGAACTGCTGGGCAGCGTTGGTGCCGGTACCGTGATCCGACCACCGTTTTATTGCGACTACGGCTATAACATTTTCGTCGGCGCGCGATCATTTGCCAATTGCGGGCTTATGGCGCTTGACGTCGGCCGCATCACGATTGGCGAAGACGTGCAGATCGGCCCAAACGTGCAACTACTGACGCCGACCCATCCGCTCGAAGCAGGACCGCGGCGGGCCAAATGGGAAGGTTCTCAGCCGATAACGATCGGCAACAACGTCTGGCTCGGCGGCGGCGTAATCGTCTGCCCAGGCGTAACGATCGGTGAAAACACCGTGGTCGGCGCCGGCGCCGTGGTCGTGCATGATCTGCCGCCGAATGTGCTGGCCGTGGGCAATCCAGTCCGGGTAATTCGCGAATTACGCTGAGACATTATTGCCTGTCGTTAGCTTGTCCGTAACCTCAGCAATACTGCTGAGCAAGCTGATCGGCCAGAGCGAGGCGTGCTATCGAGCCCTCGGCCACGTGCGAGCTATTAAAGTCAGAAGTCGATCCCCCCGGCGCCGCTCTCTTGACCGACCTAACGCTCATCGCGACCGAAGCGGAGATCCGTCGTGCCAGCACAAAATCGCTGCAACTCTTGGTGGGGGTCATTCCCATGGTCAGGATCTTGCATTAGTTTCGTCGAATTGGCTGCATACTTCTGGCGGTTCGACGACTGTCCCTGAACCATCAGCGATCTTACTTGTGCTCGCTGGCGCCGTTGCACTGTACTTGAGAAGTGGCTGCCATTTCTAGATTGATTCCCAGTCGAACGATTCCAGGAATCTCTTGGCGCGGCGATGAGTGTCACGCGACGACTTCATCACTTCCCGCATGCGAGGCAGGAAACATTCCTCGGATGGCGCGATCCTAGAAATGACGACTTTCTGGGGCGGCCGCGGCTTGTCTACTTGCGGCACACCAAACTGAGCGTATCTGATTGATTCTCGCGGTATCGTAACTCGGTGGTTAAATTGGACGCTCAAAAACCCAAGTGGTTTCCACACTTGTCTGGGATGTTGTAGACTCTGCTGTCTCAACGGCGGGGCAGGTCGGAAGCGATCGCTCAATCGCGATTCGCGCCCCCGGCATTTCCTGACTTCGATCCGCCTGGCGATATACGCTTCGCCGCGAGTTAATTCTCGCGGCAACTCGCAACGTCGACCCGTGGTTGCCCAACTACAAGTCGCGACGAGCTTTCAGAAACACTTGCCACAACAACACTCGAGAGAGAGCCGTTAAGGGACGGCGCAGAGCTGAGTGTCCAGACCCAGCTCTGTGCCTTTGTGACATTCCGCTCCGCTGAAAATTCGGCAAGAAATTTGCAAATGACTTCCGTCGTTCGCGAGGAACTTGAACGGTAGTTTAAGAGCGGTGAGTCACGTTGCTCCTTTGTCCGCTGCGCATCCAGCCAACTTTCTGCTCGGCTCGGGCACCGCGGTAGGGTGAGCCTCAGAATGACCGAGGATCACATCGCCGTGAATCGTGCCCAGCAGTGCGCTGAACTGCAGATCGAACGGCGGGCTCACGCCCAAGAGGGCCGTAATTCCAACATGGGCCCCCAGGGCGCCACCGGCTGCGCTCGTGGTCTTCTGTCCATTTTGCGGCGTCTTGTCATGAATCGTTGACCCTTGCCGTGCGGCGATTGATACTAACCGTCGAATTCCAACAACTTGTCCGACATACATCCCGTGAGACGGCCCATGCTTTCCAATTCCGTCATCAGCTCGTCCGTCCGATATTGGCTAGGCAGATTCACTTTGCTAATCATTGGCTGGGTTTGCGGACTTTCGTCATTCGGCGGTGTAAATCAGGCCTGTTTCGCGGAGCCATCGGGCAGACCGAACGTCATCATTATTCTGGCCGACGATGTCGGCTACGGAGACTTGGGCTGTTACGGGGCGACCGAGGTCGAAACTCCGCACATCGATCGGCTGGCGCGCGCGGGGCGGCGTTTCACCGACGCGCACTCCCCCTCGTCGGTCTGCACCCCGACGCGCTATGCGTTGCTTACCGGCCAATACGCCTGGCGGCACAAGCCGGCCGCAGGGATCTTAAGCGGCGTCTCGCCGCTATGCATTCCGGTTTCCGGGACTACGCTGGCCATACGCTTTCAAGCGTCGGGCTACGAGGCCGCCGCCGTCGGCAAGTGGCACCTGGGGCTTGGCGGCGAGCGATTGCCGGACGGCACCATCACGGGCCAGACCGACTACAACCGCGAGATCAAGCCCGGCCCTCTCGAAATTGGTTTCAGCAGTTTTTTCGGCGTGCCGGCCACAGGCGATCGCACGCCATGTGTTTACGTCGAGGATCGTCGTGTCGTTGGTTACGACCCAAATGATCCGATCCAAGTCAGCTACGGCACGCCGATCGGCAACGATCCCACCGGCAAGGCCAACCCCGAGCTGATGACGATCCTGCCCAGCCACGGGCATGACAATACGATCGTCAACGGCATCAGCCGCATTGGGTATATGTCGGGCGGAAAGTCCGCGCGGTGGGTCGACACCGAAATGGCGGACGTGTTGACACGCGCGGCCGTGCAATTCATCGAGCGCGAGCGCAATCGACCGTTCTTTTTGTACTTCTGTACGCATGACATTCACGTGCCGCGCGTCCCGCACCCGCGCTATGCCGATCGTAGCGGCCACGGCGCGCGCGGCGACGTGATTATGCAGCTCGATGGATCGGTGGGCGAAATCCTGGCCTCGCTCGAGCGCGCCGATCTTGCCAAGGACACGCTGGTTATCTTCACCAGCGATAACGGCGGCGTTCTCGATGACGGTTATCAGGACGGGGCCGCAGGCGATCTCGGCGCAAAGCGCCCCAACGGTGACTGGCGCGGCTTCAAGGGGAGTTTGTTCGAGGGGGGCCATCGCGTTCCGTTCATTGCCCGCTGGCCGGGGCATGTGCCCGTGGGTGTCTCGGATCAATTGATCTGCCACGTCGATCTCTTCGCCACATGCGCGGCGCTTTTGGGCCGGACATTGACTGACGACGAAGCACCGGACAGCTACAACGCTCTGCCGGCGCTGTTGGGCAAGCCCAGCGCCGTGCGCGACAAGCTGGTGCATCACACGGGCGGCTATCCGGGTGTCCTGGCGCTGCGCGACGGACCGTGGAAGCTTTTGCAATCCAGCCAGGCCGGCTACGGTGGCAAGCCCGATCGCGAGCCGATGCTGGTGAACCTGGCGGACGATCCGGGCGAAAAACATAATTTGGCAGCGCAGATGCCGGAGAAAGTGCAAGACATGCAAAAAGAGCTTGCCGAGTTGCGCGAGCACCGGCGCAGCCGGCCGTAGCACGGGCAGCTTTGGGCGCTGTTGCTCGAGCGATCGCTACATCAGCATCCAGGGGAGCAACTGCTCGATCGCCACCAGGCTGCCGCCGCCGCCGAGCAGGATTACAAGCGCACCGAAGACCGGGTCGCTGGACCAATGGCGGAAGGCCCCCTGTTGTTCGTCGGCAATGTCCTTGATGGTCTGCTTGATCATGTCGCATTGCCGCGTGTCGGAGCATCCTGCCAATTCATTGCGTAACTGCGCCAGGATTCCGTCACGCGTGTGAGCCGCGGTCACGCGCATCGAGATGCTGGCCATCGCGGCTCCGGCAAGCAACAACACCCATATCGTGATCAATCCTGCGCCCAGAGTCAGATAATCGAACATCGGGCTGCGCGCGATAAAGAGCAGGAACACGACAATGAACGGATACAAGATCAGCTTGCCCACGACGTGCGAGGAATCCGCAATCACATGCACCGTGAACAATTTCCTGGTGAGTTGCTCGGCGTCACCCGGCTTGTGCTTGCCATCACTCGGCTTTTGCTCGGCGTCATTCGGCGTGAGTTCAGCATTCGCCGACTGTTGGTCGTCCCCAGTTGACGGAAATACCCTGGCCTTCATCAGGTCGCTGAACTCGCGGTTCTGCCAGTCGGGAGTGGCCTGCTCCAACAGGCGAATATAACGCCGGCACAGTTGCATCGCGTCGATCATGAAGAAGGATAGTACGACCGGTGAAAACAAAGCCACAAGAATTGCAATGGAAGAAGCCCGATAGCACAGCCAGCCACGAAAGGGACGTGTGGGGAGTGCGGTAATTTGAAACAAGCAGATCGTAAACGCCACGAATAACGCCACCTGTGGCACGACGCGCAGCATCCGATGCCACCATTGCGATCGTTCGACGTATTCGGCGCACAGCTTGCGGGCAGAATAGATTTCGTCAGCAGCCTGGGCATGCCAATTAAACGTCAGAACGTCGTCCCAGACATAGGCGGCCCTTTCCTGCCACGACATATTTCGAAACGCCTGACCAGATGTTGGCGGCTTAGAGTCCTTGGGGAGAACCGGGTTGGCCCATTTCCAGAAGTGGTTACGTAGCTTCTTCAGGTCATTGCAACTGGACAAGAACAAGACAAACGCCGTCACGCCCGCCAAGAGTTGAATCAAGATCGTCGGCCATAGACTAATGCCCCGGTTCCATGAAAAGGGCTCACCGTCGTCACGGTGATGATCAAACAACTCCAGTGCCCATAGAACCAAGAATAGTGTCACAAAACCAATCGTCATCCCGCCGAGCGCGACTAGAAATGTCGCAAAGCTCTTGGTACGTTCTGACCGAATCAGCCGACGCGGCCACGTGAAGCTCACGATCAGAAGCATTACTAGCGACACGGTCGCCATTAACAATGCCGCCAAGCGGCGCGACGACGGCAAAAAGCTCCGTGGGCTATCCGGCTGAACCTGAGTTTGGCCGTCGGTTTCGTACGGGCCTTGGGGGATCGTCAACTGGTACGGCCCGTCCAGACCGATTTCATAAACCAATGGTTTCAAGTGTTCCGCATCTGTGCTGTTTCCGTGCTCGCCCCACGGATTGTTCTTCACGGATTCCGGCAGATCATCGACCGCTTTCGGGCCGAGCGCCAATAAGGCCGCGAAAAAAGTCGACGTCTGGTAGCAATCGCGAAACGGCGGTACATCCCACTGCAACGCTGAACTCAGCTGCAAGCCAAAATGCGATGCCACGACGACGTTGCGGGTTGTCAAACGCTCGCTAGGATGTGCGAAGTCCGCGTCGAGATCGGTGGTGAAGAAGACGGCGCGCGGGAATTGTCGCCGTAGCGCGCGCAGGAATAGTAACTTGTCGTACTGGTCAGTGCCCACAACGCCAATGGCTGCGATGCCGTGTTCCCATTCTCGGTCGTCCAAATCAACTAACTTCGATTCCAGCCGCCGCAGATAATCGGCTTGTCCCTTGCCGGTCGGGCGAGGCTCGTTGTCGCCGTCTTGGCTTGTCACAGGATGTTGCGCGCGATCCAACAGGCTATGTAGCTCGGACTCGATCGCCGGTGCTCGATCGCCGGGTATCGCGCCGTCGAGGCCGCGAAAGAACGAGTATCTGTAGAGCGAGTGGCCCGGACGACGGTCATCGAGCAACCTGGAAAATGTCCGGCCATAGAGAGTGTCTTGCTCGGAGACCAGCACGATGGCCCCACCCTTCTGCCTGTCGCCGGTTCGCTCCCTCTTCGCGCCATAATGGTCGTCCGGCTGCGTTGGTGCGACTTTGCAGTCGCATTCCGGTGGCGGCAGCCAATGATTACGCCGCTTTAGCTCGCCAATCAACGCCTCGATCAGCACGTTGTCATCGCCGATCGTGCGAATGATGGGAGGAAACACAGCGACCGAGGTCGCCGTCTTCATCTCGGCTCGGGCGTTGTTGCCGCTTGACGCTTGCCGAATCGCGAGTTGCTCGTTTACCAACTCTTCCAGCTCATCGTGTGAAATCGTGGCGCGCGGCGAATAAATCTTTGGGTCGCGAAAGCCGGCGAGCGGGATCTGCGGCTCGGTCTTATGCGGGTGGGTGCTGCGCTGCTCTAAGTAGATTTTTCGCAGGCCGTCGGACGAGGAGGGCCCGATCACGCGGACGCTCATCCGCGCGCGCCACTCGCGATCAGCGCGAAACTGGTCGCGCACGCTTTCGCTGCGCCGTTTTGGCCTGAACAGCGCAGCGACTACCTGGTCGACCACGTTCAATAGCCGGCTACCTGCTTCGTCTTCGTTAATCCACAAGACGACGACAAAGTCAGGCTGATTCTTGCCTTTGTCCTTCTTTGATTCCGAGCGAAAGCTAAAGATTTTCACCGGAACGCGAAATCGTTTCGCACACACTTGTACGGGGACGTCGTCGATGTCGACGGTCACAGGTACGTCGACGTAGCTCATTTGCATCGGAAAGGCCAGCTCATAGCCCGCGCGGGCGAGCCCCATCTGGATCGCGTAACGGGTTCGCATCCGCGCTTCGCCGTCGTCCGCATACGGTCCGCCAGGAACGAGTACGGGCACGCATAGCAGGCTGCCGTGACTTTTCTTCAGAATCTTCGTGAAGGTGTCCTTGTAGGCCGCATCCCAGTCTTCGTTCAACGGCACCGGACCAGCTGTATAAGTCGGCTGCGGTTTTGCGTCATCCTTTGCGTTCGCGTCACCTTTGGCTGTCTGGTTGTTGTACGAGGTCAGCAGGGGGTCTTCCCACAATCGCGAATAGAACGCCTCCATCCCATCCGGGGTCGGTGGCGGGGGAATCCCGTGGACCGTACGTGCCGCCGGTCGAACGGATGTCAGCGTCGGCTCATAGGTCAAGTAGCTTGTGATCGCCAAGGCCAGCGCAATCGCGCCGGGCAGCAAGACGTTGGTGGACGACCAGCCAGAATTTTCACCCACGGATGCCCCCTTAGAAAGCCGCGGTTACCAAGACCTGCGAAGACTGTTCGCCAGGCTTTGCACTCGATGTAGCGCAGTTGGTAGGCGCACGTTGTAAACATCGCGCAGCGCAGAAACAAGTCACAACGCAGGATTTGCGCGCAACTCGTCGCACATAGGGGGGACTTGTCACGACGGCAACTACATAGCGCGGGCAATGCGCGACGCACCGGCGATAAGCCCCCCATCTGCCTTGAACAAATGAGAGCCAGAGAACATGGCCGTCAGCGACTTTCACTCGCAAACACGACGAGTCGCACGGCAACTAATACCAATCGCCTTCCTGGCATTTCCACGGAAATTCATCCGCAACAAATCCGCGGATGCAAACAGCGCCGTTCCGGCCCGATTCGTGACCGCCATGATGCTGCGTTACAGTTCCAACTTTTTCGAAGGAGGAGGGGCCTTCACCGGCGCGGGCTTTCTCGTAGGGCGTCTCTTAATGGGCTAGCCGCGATACGGACGCTGCACTCTGGCCAGGGGCTGCAGCTTGATCGTGCGATACCCAAGATAGGAGCGTCGCAGACCATCGATTATCCGCACATCGAGCAGCCCTTCTTTGCCCGAAGGTTCCGATCTCTTGTTGTGATGGATGTAATCGGAGGCACTGTCTGACCAAAAAATCCGTCGCCGATGCCGTCGGCATCGTCAAGGGCGCGAAGATTGCAAATCGCATCAAGTACGGCCTGCGTATGTGGAAATGGCGAGGAAGCGTTCGAAGCGCCTGGCGTATGGCGGGTCGGCCGCGCGTTTTTCCCCAATACCGCCCATTCGGGTCAATGCGGTGAAACGGAGCGAACGCGAAACTCTAATTTAGTCGCAGCAGCACACCAATGGGTCCTATCAAAGGTTCCTAAAACGGAGCAGTCTTAGAAATGACAACTTTCCGCAACTGCTCGTTCCGGTGATGTCATTGCCGTCCGAGCACAACCGGACCGCTTGTCCGTTTGCAGCATTCGATAACGGCGGACGTTGGTACTTTACTCGTCTCGTTATTTGGTCGTTTTCTGAAACGATTCATGCGCTTCGACTGTGCCGGATGGGCGGATACCGGACTTTGTTTTCGCACCACTGCGTCGGTGTGTCGGACCGAAGCAAATCGGAGAAGTAGTTCGCGGCAGTGGCGCACCACTCAGTATGCATGGATAATTTCTGACCGGCGCCCATCGCTGCGGTCCCACCGATTCGATTAGTGCAATTTCAGCGCCGGCTACTGAGTGGGCTGTTCAACTCATTTTTATCGAAGAAGTATTTCCCCTTCGAGTGGCCATTTTTCGGGATGCCGGACCGCCATTAGTGAACGGTATCCCTTCGAACTGGCCGGAATAGGGGACAAAATCGGACCAGTGTAGCACGCAGAAACGCCTGGCCTCTTGGGGTTTTTACTTGAGGGTCGTTTTGCGGCAAGGTAGCCTGGGAGGCGGTGCGGAGCCACTGTACTAATGTCTAGACGGGGAAAGACAATAGTAACATATAGGGTTGGACTGCGCTTTCTTGAATGCACGCCTGTTTCAGGCACGTCGCCTGCAAATTCGACCTCGTCCGGCACTGGTCATTAGACCGCCCGGTCGACGTCAGGCGGTCGTATTTCATGGATCGCGACCTTCCTTTAAATGCTTCGCGATGCGATTGAAGATTGGGCAAAGGGCTGAGCATGTCGGAGTTATCGAGGGACTTACCGATTCCAGAAGTGGAAACGTTTCTGGAAATGTGCCGCTACCGGGCAAACCTCCAAGCGGATCAGATCGCTTATACGTTCCTGACTGACGGCGAACGAGACGAGCTCAATCTCACTTACGGTCAGTTGGACGTGATCGCGCGCCGCATCGCGGTGCGATTGAATGCCGCGGGCGCCACCGGCGGCCGGGCCTTGTTGTTGTATCCGCCAGGGCTTGACTACATTGCCGCATTCTTTGGTTGCTTATACGCCGGCGTGACACCGGTACCGCTCTATCCGCCTGATCCATTGCGCATGGATCGCACGCTTCCCCGGCTGCAGGCCGTGTGCAACGACGCACAGGCCGTTGCGGTGCTCGGCACGGCGAACAGTCTGACTTGGGTCCAGGCACTCGTGACGATCGGTCCCTCGATTCGCATGATATTGGCCACCGACGCACTCCCTGTCGGGTGCGAAGACGATTGGACGCCGCCGACGATTACCTCTACGACACTGGGGTTATTGCAATACACCTCCGGCTCAACCGGTACGCCGCGCGGTGTGATGGTGAGCCACGCCAACCTGCTCTACAACGTGGCGAAGATCGACCGCGGCCAGAGCCAAGGCGTCGTTGGCGTTACTTGGCTGCCCGCCTACCACGACTTTGGTTTGATCGGTGGCGTGCTCCTGCCGATGTATGCTGGCCGACAGACGATTTCCATGTCGCCGCTAGACTTCATGCAACGGCCCATTCGGTGGCTCGAGGCGATTTCCCGCTATCGTGGCACAATCACCGGCGCCCCGAATTTTGCCTTCGATCTTTGCTCGCGAACGGTACTGCCCGCGGAGATCAAAGCCCTCGATCTGACCAGCCTGGCAGTCATCCTCAATGGCGCCGAGCCGGTTCGTCGCGACACGTTGGAGCGATTCACTCAGACCTTCGCCCCCTGTGGCTTTCGCCCGACGGCGTTCGTTCCCTGTTACGGGCTGGCCGAAGCCACCTTGGGCGTCACTGGCGGAGACCACGAAAGTCTCTACACCGTCGGTGACTTTTGTGCAACGAATCTGGAGGAGAATCAGGTCGTTGCCAATTTGAATGGGAAATCGAATTCACGAACCCTGGCAAGCTGTGGTCCCGCGATCGAGGAAACCGAGGTCGTGATCGTCGATCCGCAAACGCTCACGCGCGCCGCATCCGATCGCGTAGGAGAAATCTGGGTACGCGGCCCCGGCGTGGCGCAGGGCTATTGGAATCGTCCCGAGGAGACGCGGAGCACGTTCGCGGCTCGCCTGGCGGACTCCGGTGATGGTCCGTTTTTGCGCACCGGCGACTTGGGGTTCTTGCATGCCGGCGAGCTGTATGTCACCGGCCGACTCAAGGACCTGATTATCATCTGTGGCCGGAACTATTATCCGCAAGACATCGAGCGCACCATTTGGGCCTGCAACCCGGCCTTAAAGATCGATGGCGGGGCGGCGTTCTCGATGGAACGCGACGGTCAAGAACGGCTCGTCGTCGTGCAGGAAGTCACCCGTCCCAAGCAACTCGATCTCAACGAGATCGTAAGGTCGATACGTGGCGCAATACTCGCTGAGCACGACCTGCCAGTCGAAGCCATCGTGCTGATCAAGGCCGGCACCATCGGTAAAACGACCAGCGGCAAGATCCGCCGCCGATCCTGCCGCGATGATTATCTGAGTGACCATCTGGCGGTCGTGACACAATGGAACGCCAGCCGGTGCGACAATAGCAGCGGCGGAGCCGAGGGGCGAGAAGCAGTCCCCCCACGCACCGATACCGAGCGAACGCTGCTGAAGATCTGGGTCGAAGTGCTTCGCCAGGACGACCTGGGAATCCACGACAACTTCTTCGATTTCGGTGGCCATTCACTGCTGGCGACGCAACTCATGTCGCGCGTCTCGGCGGCTTGCGGCGTCACTCTGCCGCTGCGCGAGTTGTTTGCTCATCCCACGGTCGCCGAGTTGGCCCCTGTCGTTGAACGGAACTACGCCACCCCTTCCGCGGCAAGCCCTACGAAGATCGTCCCTGCCGATCAGCGGGACGATTCGCCGCTCTCGTTTGGGCAGCAGCGGTTGTGGTTTGTCGACCAATTGCTGCCGGAAGTACCGGTAAACAACCTCTGTCTTTCAGCGCGCTTCCGCGGCGACCTGCAGACGGCGCTGCTGGAAAAGAGCCTTGCGGAAATTGCTCGCCGCCATGCATCGCTTCGCACGACGTTTGTGGATGCGGGCGGACTGCCGCAGCAACGCGTAAGCTCGTTGGGCGCCGTTCCGATCGCGCAATTTGATTTACGCGAACTCGACACGATGAATCGCGCTGCCGAGGTCGAGCGCATCTCATCGGCCGCGGCGCGGCAACGCTTCGACCTGGCGACCGGCCCGCTGTGGAACGTGACGCACCTGCATTTGACGGCAGACGAGCACGTGCTGCTGTTGGCGATGCACCACATCATCTCCGATGGCTGGTCGATGGGTGTTTTTCTCCGCGAACTTCTATTGATCTATGAGGCCTTTTCCAACGGTCAACGATCACCACTGGCGGACCTCGATATTCAATACGCCGATTTCGCCGCCTGGCAGCGGACAACATGCACCGACGATGCGCTTAGCCCGCAGTTCGAATACTGGCGAGGCAAGCTGGAAGACGGGCCTGCAGTGCTCGCGATGCCGACTGATCGACCGCGTGTGGCGCTGCAGACGTTTCACGGCGCGCTCCTTCCCGTGAGCCTACCGCTCTCCCTGTCGCAAGCGGTGGAGCAGTTTAGCCGTGAGCAGCAGGCGACGCTGTATATGACGCTGCTCGCGGCGTTTCAGACGCTTCTCTCGCGCTATACGGGCCAAGCCGACATCAGCGTGGGCACGGCCGTTGCCCATCGAACCCGACCAGAGGTGGAAGGGCTGATCGGCTTTTTCGTCAACACTCTTGTGATGCGCGGCGACCTGTCAGGCGATCCGACGTTCCGCGACCTGCTAGCACGGACACGACAGGTCACCCTGGAAGCGTACGAGCATCAGGACCTTCCGTTCGAGCGATTGGTCGAGGCGTTTGCGCCGCGGCGGGTACTGAGCCACTCACCGCTCTACCAGGCGGCACTCATCCTGCAGAACGCGCCGCTCGAATTCACCGGACCGAACTTGACCTTCCAAGAAGTTCACAATGGCACAGCGCGGCATGACCTTACCCTCTCGCTCAGGCAAGAGGCCGGCCGACTCGTTGGTGGGCTGGAATATAATACGGATCTATTTGATCAGGAGAACGTCGAACACCTGCTCGAATCCTTCCAAACGCTGTTGGGCGCCGCGGTCACCGCACCGGACAATCCGATCTCGAAGCTCACGCTGGTAGGTATGCATGACCGCCAACGTCTGCTCGCCGCGGCAGCAGGCGAACGGATCCGATTTGCCGACGACGTGTGCGTTCATGAATTGTTCGAGCGCAAGGTGGAAGAAAACCCCGATGCCGTCGCCCTTTGTTTCCAAGAGCAGGTGCTCACTTACCGTCAGCTCAACGAGCGGGCCAACAGATTGGCGCATCGCCTCTGCACGATGGGTGTCGGCCCCGACGTCTTGGTCGGCATCTGCCTCAATCGATCGGTCGAGCTAGTGGCCGGCATGCTGGGTATTCTCAAAGCGGGGGGCGCCTATGTGCCGCTCGATCCACATTACCCCGCCGCGCGGCTCGACCTGATCCTCCGCGACGCACAGCTCGACGTAGTCGTCACCTCCCGTGAACTCGCCACGGTTTTCGCCGCGCAAAATACCCGGATGGTGTTCGCCGACGAAACGGCAGGCGATTGCTCCGCGTCGACCGAGAATCCCCAACGGACGGCCACTGCCAATAATCTGGCCTATGTGATTTACACTTCCGGATCCACCGGGCAGCCCAAGGGTGCACTCATCGAGCACCGTGGCGTGTGCAATGCCGTGGCCGTGGCCGCACGATGGATCGGTCCTGGCAGCGAACGTCGAACATTGCAATTCGCTTCGCCCAACTTCGACGCCTCGGTCCTGGAGATCTTTGCCACGTTAGCCGTGGGTGGATCGGTATACATGGCGCCCGAGGACGCGTTGATACCAGGACCTGATCTAGTCCGGTTGCTCGACGATCATCGCATCACGTTTGTCATCCTGCCACCGTCGGTCTTGTCGGTATTGCCTGCCGCCCCTCTGCCACATTTGAGCACGTTGGTCGTCGCCGGCGAGGCCTGCTCAGCGAAATTGGTCGATCGTTGGGCGCCGGGCCGGAGAATGATCAACGGTTACGGCCCCACCGAAGCAACGGTAGGCGCAACCGAAGGGGAATGCCATGCGGGCGAGGGACGCGCGCCCGCCCTGGGCCGCCCCTTCGCCAACGTCAATGTGTACTTGCTTGATCGGCACCTCGAACCAGTGCCGCATGGCATGCCCGGCGAGATCTATATCGGCGGTGTCGGCGTGGCGCGTGGCTACCTGAATCGCCCCGAGCTGACGGCTGAAAAGTTCTTGCCCGATCGTTTCAGCGGTCGATCCGGCGGACGTCTGTACCGCACGGGCGACCTGGCTCGCTACCGGGCTGACGGCAAGCTGGAATTCCTGGGGCGAATCGACGATCAAGTCAAGGTTCGCGGTTTCCGCATCGAGTTGCCAGAAATTGAAGCGGCGCTGACCGCGCACCCCGCAATCCGCGAAGCAGTCGTTGTCGTGCGCGAACAGGAATCGGGCGAAAAGCGGCTGGTGGCCTACGTCGGCACAGGCGAACTTCCGGCGCCCACGACCACGGAACTGCATCAGTTCATCAAGTCGCATCTTCCCGACTATATGATCCCGTCCACTTTCGTCGCGCTGCCGGCTCTGCCGGTAAGCCCCAACGGTAAGGTCGATCGGAATAGCTTGCCCGGGATCGATCGCAGCCGTCCCGTGCTCGACCAATGCTACGTAGCCCCGAGTACCGACGTCGAAGTGACCCTGGCCGATATTTGGGCCGGCGTGATCGGTTTGGAGCGGGTCGGAATTCACGACAATTTCTTCGAACTTGGCGGCGACTCACTCCTGAGTATGCAAGTCATCTCGCGCGCCGCACGCGTCGGATTGCGCCTGACGCCACGCCAGTTATTCGAGCATCAAACCGTTGCCGAGCAGGCGACCGTGGCCGTGCCGATCCTTGCCACCGCAGCAGCACAGGAAGCTGTTGTGGGGCCGGTCCCGTTAACCCCCATTCAGCATTGGTTCTTCGAACAACGACTCGCCGCGCCTGAGCACTTCAACCAGGCGGTCATGCTCGAAGTCGACGATCGCCTGGAACCCTCCTTTCTGCAGGCCTCGGTGGAGCATCTCGTCGCGCACCACGACGCTCTGCGTCTGCGCTTTGTTCGCGAGAAGAATGGTTGGAAACAATCCAATGACGCCAGCGATAAGGCCGAGCTCTACTGCCGCGTGGATCTTGCCGGAGTTCCGACCAGCGAGGAGCCGAACGCGATCGAAGCCGTTGCCACGCAGTTGCAAGCGAGCTTGAACCTGGCCGAGGGACCGCTCGTGCGTGTGTGCCTGATCGACCTTGGTCCGGCACGCCCGAGTCGATTGCTATTCGTCATTCATCACTTGGCGGTGGATGCCTTCTCGTGGCGCATCCTACTCGAGGATTTGCATCTGATCTATCAGCAGCTCAGCCGCGGCGAGGCGCCCTGCTTGAACGCCAAGACGACCTCGTATCAGCGATGGTCGGAGCGGTTGATCGAGTACGCTCAGTCGGCACTGGTTCGCGAGGAGCTCGACTATTGGCTCCGGCTGGCGGAAGCTCCGTTTAAGCACCTCCCCGTCGATCGCCTGCCGGTCCAAGGCGCCGCTTCGTCCACTTCCTCGCACACGAGAAATGGCCACACACAATCCGGTAGCAATGGTCATGCTTACAAGGGATGCGAGGAGAATTCGATCGCTTCCGCCCGTACTGTATCGGCGTCACTCGCGGTGGACGAAACGCGACGGCTCCTGGAAGATGTTTCTCGCGCGTACCGCGCGCCCTTGAATAGCATCCTGCTGACGGCCCTGTCCCAAGCGTTCCAGAAGTGGACCGGCGAAGATTCGTTACTGGTCGATCTGGAAGGGCACGGCCGCGAGGACCTGTTCGACGACGTCGATCTGTCGCGTACCGTTGGCTGGTTCACAAGTGTCTTCCCGGTTCGACTCTGCCTTGATCAAACAACCGACGTCCGCCGCGCTGTGAGCTCTATGGAAGCGCAGCTGCGGGACATTCCTCGCCGTGGTATCGGATTCGGAACGCTCAAGTACTTGTGCCAGGACGAAACCGTGACCACTGCGCTCGCGACACTGCCGCAACCCGAGATCGCCTTCAACTATCTCGGCCAGGTCGACCAGCTTGCGAATTCCGGCGGACGGCTGCGCACGGCAAGCGAGTCGGTCGGCTCGATGCGCTCGTCGCGGCAGCATCGCACGCATTTGCTGGAAATTAATGGCGTGATCGTGGGGGGCCAATTGCGCTTTGACTGGACCTACTGCGAAGGGTTACATCAACGCGAGACGGTCGAACGCGTGATAGGCGCCTTCCTCGACGCCCTCCGCAACATGATTGTCGACTGCGCGTCCGTCGCATCGCTGCGAGAAGCGGCCCTCTCCCGGTATGTCGCGCCCCGCAATGCCTTGGAAGCAGAGCTCACCGATATTTGCCAGGAAACGTTGGGACTCAGCCCGCTGGGTGTCGAAGACAATCTCGTCGGACTGGGAGACGGCCAGCAGTCGGCCCACCAATGTCTGGCAAAATTCACCGCGAGAAACGACATCGTCCTTCTGCCGAGCGAGATGGCCACGGCCACCACGATCGCGACGATGGCGGCGGTGGTGCGCGCGGCTGCGGCACGGCATCGTGGTTCGCCGCTCGTGGCGATTCGCCGAACCGGCTATCGCCCGCCGCTATTCTGCGTTCATCCGGCCGGCGGCAGCGCTTTTCCGTACTACGCCTTGGCGCATCACTTGGGCGCGGATCAGCCGGTTTACGCGCTCGAGTCGCGCGGCCTGGCTCGCCATGAAGCCTTTCACGAGACGGTCGAAGCGATGGCCCGCGATTACATTCAGGCAATCCGGACGATCCAACCCGAGGGCCCCTATTACCTGGCAGGCTGGTCCTTTGGCGGGCTCGTGGCGTACGAAATGGCGCGGCAATTGGCCCATGTTCGCGAGCAGGTGCCGCTAGTGGTGCTGATTGACTCGCAGGCGGCGCAGGACAATTCGCAAGAGGAAGGCGATGACGCCTTTGCCGCGTTGATGTCGATGTTTCCTTCCGTCGAGCAAATGCTGCCGGACCAAATTCGGGCACTCTCCCGCTCCGAGAAGCTAGTTCTTTTTGGCCGCCAGATCGAGGGAGCCGGCCTAGTTCAACCGGGTGCGGATCGCTGGGAAATCGAGCGGCACTACGAAGTGTTCGAAGCGAATTGCCGCGCCTGGCTGGCGTTTCGTCCGCAATCCTACCAGGGGCCCGTCGCTCTGTTGAAAGCCGAAGAGCGGCCCCGCGACGAGGTCCCGACAGCAGCATCCTCTTGGGAAAATCATGTGACCGAAGACCTGCGCAGCCGCACGGTTCCCGGCGACCATCTGACGATGATGCGTGAACCACACGTGCGAACCTTGGCACAACGGTTGCGTCGCCAGCTGGCGCGGGCCAGCAAGCAGTTCGAAATTGATGGCGCGCCGGCGATGACGCCGCTGTCCGCCAAAGAAGCCCGCGGAATCGATCCGGATCTGACGATGCAGTCGTGATTCGCGAGGCTCAGTCGGTTTGAACAGCGCAGGACGGCATCGCACCGATGGCCTCTTGACCTACCGGACCGCGACAGGGATAGTCACGGTCTTGGTCCGTCTTGGAGGTGCCCCTCTCATGCATTTGTTCACGCTCGTCTGGCGCAACGTGACGCGTCGCTGGTTGCGTTCGGCGTTGACGGTGATCGCCGTGGCAGTGGCGATCGGGTCCATGGTGGCGCTGGTGGGAATCGCCGACAGCTTTGTGGCGTCTTTCCTCGACGTCTACCTGGGGGCCGGCATCGACATGATCGTCGTTCGCACCGGCGTGCAAGAGCGGATAAATAGCGGCCTGGACATCGAAATCGGCGATAAGATCCGCTCCGTTCCTGACATAGTCGATGTGATCCCTACGCTCTTGGACGTTGTCTCGTTCGAAGAGCAGAACCTGTACGGCGTTCCGTTGCGCGGCTTGCAGCCCTCGTCGCGGCTCGTCGGCAACCTCAACGTCGTTGAAGGGCGCGCCCTGCAGGGCGACGATCGCCAGGCTTTGCTGATCGGGCGAACGCTGGCCGAGAACCTCGGCAAGAAACTCGGCGATTCGATCGAACTTTATGCTTTGGAAAAGTTCAACATCGTCGGCATCTATGAAAGTCACAATGTCTTCGACAACAGCTCGATGGTCATTGCGCTTGCCGACTTGCAGCGACTCATGGATCGGCCGGGCCAGGTGACCGGCTTTGCCGTCAGCGTTGCCGAACCCAATAACGTCGCGCTAATTGAACGCGTCGCCAAGGATATAGAAGCGGTCAGTCCCGGACTGACCGCTATGAGTATTAAGGATCACGTGGCGGGCATTTCGCAGATCCGCGCCGTGCAAGGGATGGCGTGGCTGACGGCGCTCATTGGCCTGATCGTCGGGACGATCGGCGTGCTGAATACCATGTTCATGACGGTACTGGAGCGGACGCGTGAGATCGGCATCCTTCGCGCGATCGGTTGGCGTCAAGGACGCATCGTCCGCATGATCCTGTCGGAATCGCTACTCGTCAGTTTGATCGGAGCGGCAATCGGAACGCTTGGCGCCGTCGGCTTGACGAAGCTCCTGAGCACCTTGCCCGTTGCCAGTGGAGTAGTCGATGGAACGGTCCCCTGGCGCGTCATGGTCGAAGGGTGGATTTTGGCTTTGATGGTAGGGCTCGTAGGGGCGGCCTACCCAGCCTATCGCAGCGCGCGACTTCTTCCCACGGCCGCGCTACGACACGACTGAGGCGTCCCGAGGCTATCGCCTGCAACACGTTGTTCCTGCCGTAGCTTCCGTTCTAGTGCGCCTCGCTTGCCACTTCGCGGCGAAACTTGCGAATATTGTCTTGCACCATCAGTGGTAGCTTCGAGCGCAGCAGATTCGCCCCGCTGAACCAGGCTTTCGGTTCGTCGAAGACCAAGTGGTATTCCACAAACAGGGCCCCTGACGGTTCGATCAGCTCGGTCACCTTTACGTACGATCCATAGCCTGCGTAGGGATGCGGCGCGCCGACCTTGAAATTCCCTTCCTTGTCACGATCGATGGCCGCCCAGCGGTTGGCAAAGTCCGCGTCGTCAGCAAAGCCAGGCGCCAGGAGTGAGGCCATCAGGACCGACGTCTTCGTCCGCGTCTGATACACGTGGCCCGTCCCGCTAATCTGCACACGGTCGAAGAGCGAAAAGCTGGCGTATGCAAAACCCTCTTTCGCGTCAGCCGCGGTCGCGATCTGGATGTTGCGCTTCTTCAACTCCTCGGCGGATAGAATTACGGACTTCGCAGCGGGCTTGTTGTTGCTTTCTCCCTTCGATCCGAGCGAGAACCGCTCCTCCAGGAACCCCTCTTTGGTGATGGTCGACAGGTCTCCGTAAACGACGCACCAGATGTCGACTCGCTTACCGGTTACGTCGCCCGTGGCATTCCCTTCGCTACGAATGATCAGCTGAAACGGCGACACAATCGACTTACGCAACAAAGCATCGACCGGATGGTTGGCGTCGGCAATTCCTTGTATGGCTTTTTTCTGCGCGGCCGCGTCCAGGCCATCGGGCAACGTGGGCGGCGGTAGTTTCAGCGGTGCCCCCGAGCCGACCGGTACACCTGCGTCGACCAACTGCTTCAGGATCGGATTGTCGTCGTGCGCGGCGCCCAGCAAGAGCGACGCGAGCAATAGCGTTGGAACAAACATCGTGGTGTGACTCGAGGAAATGTTATTTGCCGCGAGGGCGGGCTGAGTTGGCGGCCGGAGGACCAGGGTTTTCACGAACCGTCGCTCGGTCGCGCTGTGCCTGGCGGATCAAGTCCCGCAATCCGGCGTCGAGTTGCCGCGCGCTCTCATCGGTAAAACGGGGGGCCGAGGCGAAGGGGAGCAATGGTGGAGCAATGGCAATTGGCTTTCCCGGTGGGATGCGGACCATCGCGATCGCCTTGCTCGAAGGAATTCCTAGGGTGAATTCGTTGGCATCAACGCTCAGCAGTCGGTCTTCCAGAGTGTTGGGCGCGAGCAAACTCATGGTGCCGACGGCCTGGGCATATTCCCCCGCGTCACTTTTGTCGATGAGCCAGACCAGCGTGTTCAACTGGCCGTTCGCCCCATCCACGATCAGCGCGTGACGGACGATCATCTGCTGATGTTCCGATTGCAGCAACGCGATCGTGGGTACGTCAAAGATCAGCAAGGTCTGCGACCGCAGCACCTGCCTGATTAATTGCATCTCGGCCTCGGTGCTACTGAGCACGGTGCGGGCCAGCAAACTTAGGTTGGCGCCGAGTTGCGACTGCGTGTCGCTATTGATGATCACGTCCCGACCACCGATTCGCGTTCCCAGACCGAGGGCGACGCGGTCGAGCACATAATGCGGATGCTTTCCCACGTCGTTCGCCTCGATATTCGCGACAATACTGACCGACAGCAATCGCGCCAGCGACAGTGTGAGTTGCGATACATCGTTGACATCGCCCTGCGCGACGCGAGGCTGGCTTTTGATAACCAGGTGCGACCAATTCTTAGGAGCCGCAGCGCCGATAACCGTGCCGGCGCGAATGCTCGGCAGCGATTGCTCGCGGAGGTCGTATCCACTACTGGCAACGGCCGAATCTGCCCCGGCCGCCGGACGGGCTACCGCGGCCAGAACGACGATTCCCACCAAGGGGGAAAGCCTGCGCAGAAGGAGTCTGGTTCGACGGAACAAAGGCAATATCTCGCAACAATTGTCGAGGGCGGGTAGCCACGGAGCGCCCCCCATGATTAACAAAAACGGCGGACCGCGCCAACGCAATTGCGCAGCAATAGCCGATTGTCCCGGGATATTCGAAAGCCTCCTCGCGCCGGCTCTGCGATTTATGCCTCGAGTACGCGACCGTCGCGCATGCGAATGATGCGCTCGGCCCGATCAGCGACGTTCTGGTCGTGCGTCACCAGGACCAGGGTCATGCCGCGTTCGCGGTGCAGGTGCTCGAACATGTCGCAAATACCCTGCGCGGCCTTTGAATCCAGATTGCCCGTCGGTTCATCCGCCAGCAGCAACTCAGGAGCATTCGCTAAGGCGCGGGCAATGGCCACCCTTTGGCGTTCGCCGACCGACAATTGCTTTGGCAGATGGTGGGCCCGATGCGACATACCGACCAACTCCAGCAACTCCCCGGCTCTCGCGGCCCGGTCGGCCGCACCCAGTGAACCTTCAAACATTGGAATCTGCACGTTCTCGCGCGCGGTCAAAATCGGTAGCAGATAAAACGACTGAAAAACGAAACCGAGCTTCAGGGCGCGGAACTGATCCAGGTCCCCAATCGCGGCGAACGACCGTCCCTCGAAATAAACGTCTCCTGAGGTGGGCCGGTCGAGTGCGCCGAGCAGGTTCAACAGCGTCGACTTGCCGCAACCGCTCGGCCCGACGATGGCCGCGTACTGTCCGCGCGGGATCACCAGGTTCACGTCTGTGAGGGCCGTGACTTTGCCATCAGGGTAATCCTTGGTCAGTCCGCTGGTACGGAGGAAATCACCGTTGGTTGATGGATTATTCATGTCGGATCGCCTCGGTAGGCTGCAGCCGCGCGCCATAGACCGCGGGATAAAGTCCGCCAATCAATCCCAAGAATAGCGCGATCAAAAATCCTTGAGCAATGACGGGCAGCGGAATGTGACTGGCGATCGAGCCGCTGAACGCCGGCACCCGACTCAGCATCCGCGTTAGGCCGACGGCGCCTGCGGCCCCCAATAACGCTCCGCCCAGGCTCAACAGAATCGCTTCCAACAAAATCATCCGCACAACGCGCGACTTGCGCCAACCCAGGGCACGTAGGATGCCGATCTCCTGAGTCCGCTCGAAGACCGACATCACCATTGTATTCAGCACTCCGACCGAGCCGATCAACAGTGCAACTAGCGACGTCATCCACGCCATGCCCCGGGCCGCCCGAATCTGCGTATCGCTGGTGACGAAATTCTCGGTCGTCATGGCCGACAGTCCGGGAGCCACGGCCGTGATCGCGCTCCGTAGCTGCTCGAGCGATCCTTCGTCAAAGCGATTTTCGGCAATTACATTAAGCATATTCACCCGCCCACGGCGATCCATCAATCTTTGCAATTCAGCGAGCGTCACGATCATCGACCCGTTTTCCACCATGCTGAGGCTTTCGAAGACGCCGATGATCTGAAACGGTTCGTCCTCGAGAACGTCGAGCGTGTCACCGGTCGTCTTGCCCATGTTCTTCGCCAGAATGTTTCCCAGCATTACTACTCGGCCATCGTCGGCCGTCGGCGATCGGCCTGATACCAGTTTCAGATTATCGAACATGAACGCGTCAGGCTCCCATCCCACGATCGGCACGCCGAATAAATTGAGTTCGGGAAACGACATCACATCCATCATCACACCGGCTACCTGCTTCACTCCCGGTAACTGGCGGATCTTGTCGCCGAGAGATTCGTCCAGGGCGCTCGTCAAGCGCTCGGCGACGCCGGACCGCACGACGACCAGGTCGATGCCTCGTCCTTGATACAATTCCAGGAACGAGTCGACAAAGCCGCGCGATATACCGACCAGTGCGATCATGGCCCCCACGGCCAATCCAATGCCGGCGATGGTCAGTAGTGATCGAAATCGTCGCCGCACGAGGTTTTTGATGACGAAGGTGAAAAACCGCATGGGTGCTCTTCGGCGTATTAGTCGACCACGATATCACCGCACAGTGGCACCGGCGGCCGAGGCTGCCGGGGTGGGCCAGCGGCGAACGATCCTCAAGCCAGCGAACTCGACGGTCGAGTCGGCAAAACGCGATCCGATTAACGGACTGATCGAGTAGCGGGTACTCTAAGGCTCTAACTCCATTCGGTCAAATGGGACGCGGGTCGCATGAATCGGTAAGCTGTCTGCCGTTCGGTGTCAGCGAAATGCATGTCGAGGAATTGCAGCGAAAGGCGCACAAAGAACTGCGCAAAACCAAGCATTTGGATAAGAAGATCGAAGGGGCTCGGGAAAAGAACGAGCGTTCGCACCGAGCGTGATGCATTGAAGCTCGAAAAAATTGTATGTACCAGCCAACGCTTCGTAAGATAGGTCGACCACCCACGGCATCCCCGCCGCACCTGCCTTCTGCAGCTCTTCGGCATGACTCTGCACGTTCATCCGGCCAAACGGGCTCGAACCGATGCCTGCGGAATTCGGAACCAGCGGATTCGGAAACGTCTCGGCAGCGGCGAGATATCCCTGACCGGCGGCTATTCGAACAGGCCGTCGAGTGGATGGAGAAGAACGATCCGAAGAACGACGAAATGGTGCGATTCCGCGCCGAGGTCGAGCAACTGCTGGGCGTGGACGAGCCCAATTTCGCTCCGAAACACGATCAATGCGGGACGAAATGGCTAGTCGCCGTCTCCGACAAACTCCGAACCAGAGCGTTGTGCGATGTTCGGGGGTCCGATTAACTCATACGTTTACATGGTCTCCGAGAAAAGCACCGTTTGATGACGCGATTCGTGGACCGAGTCAGAAACACAACCGTTTAACGAGACGGTCTGAGTTCTCCGAAAACGCATCCGTATTTTGGAATCGTACGCGACCATGAGTTGCCGTGGATCTGGCCTTGCTGCGAGCACCGGCAAAGGAACGATTACTAGCTCGGCCTCATTGAGTCGTTTCGGTGCCTCGGTCGATGTGACCGAAGTGGGCACGCCATCGGAGGATCTACCTACCGGTCGCAAGCCAGCGTGCGCATTCAAGTCCAAGTTCGGCTTCGGCGCGATGCTCGTACTCGGCTGACTCCTCGGCCGTCAAGATGTCACTCCATCGCCCGTTGACCCCCTTGTTGATGAAGACCTCGGCCCCAGCGTCCCAGAACGCTCCTCCCAGCGGGACGCACTTCGTCGCGTTCTTCTTCATCCAGTCAAAAGAGCAGTGCTCAAGGATCGCGTCCCAACACGATTCGTTGATCGGAATCTCAAGAAACTCCGCGACCCGGCGAATCTCTGTCGGCATGTCGAGCTTGAGGTTTGTGAAATGCACGAGCTTCACGTTGGGAAGATGGCGGATCTCCCACCAGCTGCGAATGTTTTCCCAAAAAGGCCAGAACGGATGCCCATCGCGCGTCATCCAATCTCGCCAATACTGGCGAACGTCGTCCGGCGGCGGTTCGATCGGCGGTCCGACGCGTCCCGGCGTATCGTTCAGAGCCTCGTACCAGGATCGATTGGCATTGGCATGGTGGTTGTACATGCTCCACACCACATCGCGACCGTCACGCGCGATGTAAAGATACTTCGCCGCCGGCGAGAACTGCAGCGCATCGACGGGAAGATGCGTCTTGATGAAGCGGCGGTGAGTTTGCGCCTCGACCACGGGCAGCTTGATCTCCTTTGGCGGCACGCGGAGGTCGAGCCAGGGGGACATTTCGGCGACTTCCAACGCCGGCTCGCCGTTGAATAGCAATTGCGCAACGATCTGCTGCATCCAAGTCGTGCCGGCCTTCGCGTAGGTCCCGATGATGATGTCGTCGTCGCGGAACGAGAACTCGTTCCAGATCGTCGAGTCGAAGTGATGGTTGTGCAACTCGCGCTGCTTTTGCGGCCACTCGATATTTATGCCCATAGCAACTTTCCAGCAAGTTCGTGTTCCCAGGGACAGCACCCGGCGCGGTTCTTGAGGCATTGTCGCTTCCGCCGGTCCAAAGCAGGTGACTTTAGTGCCACCGGTCGATGTGACCGAAGCATATTAGTAAGGCAAAAACGCCGAACTATTGTTGATTCAAGAGCGGAAGGAGATTTCCTCCCGAATCATCGGGCGACCGATCATGTGCAACCTACTGCGGTCGCATTGGTTAAACCAATTCTGACGAGTTGGCCTGAATTATTTGCCTCGCGGCAGTTTCGCGATGATCGTTTTCACGATTGAAGTGCTGACAGCGGTATAGCCCAAGCCCTTGGCCATCTTAGTTGGCATTAGTGCAAATTATTAACATGTTGCGGCGGTCCACTTTTTATCGACGAAGGCTTAATGTGAAGGAGTTCTTGTGGCGATTGTCGGAGCCGTTTTAGAACGGCCGGTCAAGCTCGCGAGTCTGCTTGATGTCGGCTTAAAAAGCAAACCGGACGGGCCAGCGTTGATCTCGCTGGAACGGACTTGGTCGTGGCGCGAACTGGACCAAGCTTCGACTCGGCTGGCAGGACAGTATTTGGCGTTGGGCCTCCTTCAAGGCGATCGTGTCGCGTCACTACTGCCCAACCGGGGGGCACTTCTTGTGCATTATCTGGCCTGCTTCAAGGCCGAGCTTGTTGCGAATCTCCGGACTTACAACTCGAAGCGGCGCGGCATTTACTGGCAACGGCTTAGGCGCTCGCAGGCCGATTTGGTTGCCGACCTCACTACTTGGGAACGTTCGGAACACGTTCCGACAACAAGCTAGACAGCGACGTAAAGTCGACCGGTTTGACAAAGTGATGGTCAAACCCAGCTTCTTTGGAGCGGCGGCGGTCCTGTTCTTGGCCGTAGCCGGAGATCGCGATTAAAAACATTGACTTTCCTCGTTCACTGTTTCGGATCTGCCTAGCAACCTCGTAACCGTCAATGTTGGGAAGTCCGATATCCAACAAGATCGCATCGGGACCAAATGATCGCGCGAGCTCGATTGCGGCCGGTCCGTCGTAAGCGATGTTCGTCTCATATCCTCGGACTTTGAGCAGAGTTGCTAGCGAGACGGCAGAGTCTTGGTTGTCGTCGACAACAAGAACGCGATACGTCCTTTTGGGCGGTAGAAGTGTTTGGTTCGCGGGTAACGTTTCCGGGTCATTCTCGCTACTCGCCAACGGAAGACGGATCGCAAATTCGCTCCCTCGGCCTGCTCCTTCGCTCTTTACGGAGATCGTCCCCCCGTGCAAGTCGATCAGTGACCTGGCCAACGTCAATCCAATACCCAATCCGCCTTGCGAACGGTCGAGCGATTGTTCTGCCTGAGCAAAGGGTTCGAAAATCCGAGTTAGCATATCAGCGGAGATTCCGATGCCGTTATCCCGGACGACAATGGTGGCCATTTCGTCCTTCTGTGCAATGACCGAGATGCTGCCTCCTTCGTCAGTGTATTTCGCAGCGTTCGAAAGCAGATTCACGAATACTTGCTCGATCCGCACGGGATCGCCCACGACAGATATTCCACCCGCCGAAACGGTAAAAGCGAGGCTATGTCTCTTCTCTTCAACGAGAGGCCTGACCGTTTCAATTGCCTTTGCAATGACCGGCGAGAGGTCCAGCCGTTCATTTTTAAGTCGTAACTTTCCTCTTGTAATCCGCGATACGTCAAGCAGATCGTCAAGGAGCCGCGATAAGTATTTCGTTTGCCGAGAGATCATATCTGGAGCCCATTCGCTTGTCCGGTCATCCGCTGGCATCTGTAGGAGCAAAGCAGCATTGCTAATCGCCGCCAGCGGATTTCTAAGCTCGTGGGCAAGGATCGCCAAGAAGTCGTCTTTTCTTCGACTAGCTTCTTTCAAAGCCTCTTCGGCTAGTTTAGTGCGAGTCATGTCACGAAAGATCTTTAGATATCCGCGAACGCTCCCCGCTTCGTCTCGAAGCGGCATCATCCAGCCACTGCCCCAGAATTGACTTCCGTCCTTCCTTACGTGCCATCGCTCATCTCTCCCGCGCCCTTGCACTAGAGCATCGTGCATTTCCGCTTCAGCTTTGTCTCGCTCATTATCCTCAGGCGAAAAGAAGATTCGGCAACTCCGTCCGATTACTTCGGATTCGTCATAGCCAAGAAGTCGACTTGCACCAGAATTCCAGCTATTCACATTGCCATTAAGATCGGTGGTGAAAATTGCAAACTCCGTCGCACTTTCAACGATACTGCGAAACTTTTCCTCCGCCTGACGGACCGCCTCAGTTGCTTGCCTTCGTTCGGTGACGTCTCGACAACTTGCGATTATCGCATCGACGTGTGGCGTATCGAGATGGTTCGACGCGACTGTCTCGATCCACCTCCAAGACCCATCTTTGTGTCTAACCCGATTAACTGTAGTCTGTGAACTATTTGGCGTTGCAACTAGCTCGGTAAAGCGATCGGCTGCTGCCTTTCGATCGTCGGGATGGACGATCTCAAAGGCGTCAAAGGTTAGAAATTCATCGGGAGAGTAACCGAGAACGCGCGTAATGACAGGGCTCACGTATGAGGCCCTCCCGTCACGCGTAATCGTGGTGATGGCGTCGAAACTATGCTCGATGAGTATACGGAAGAGGCTTGCGTCGAACATCTGGGCCATTGATTAACGAGCCTTACGATTAATCATCCTCGATCACGATTATTGCACGACGGTCGACAGCCCATCCGCCATCTGACCCAGTCAACGGCGGATTAAGACAGTCAAGTCGTCCCCGTGTTCGTGTCGTCATCGCAGAGCGTTAGATCGAGCGCCCCGGCAAGTTTGTCCACCGTCTCCAGGGACAAACCGCGTTGGTCCTTCAAAAATCGTTGAACTGCGTCCACCGATACGCCCGCTTGTTTTGCGGTCGCGTAAGCGGTGAGTCCTTTGTCTCGGATTGTCTTCCGCAAAACCCGACTAATCGGTTTCTTTCGGTTACCTTTATTATTGGTACGGGTCATGGCTTTTTCCTCCTTCGCGAATTCTCGAACTCCACTTGGCGTCACTGCACCTCGCGTGCCAAATGGCGTATAAGCCAATTGGCGTATCTCACGCACAAAAGCTAGCATGGACGGAGATCCGCACGAATGAGGGCGATCCTGGGGAAATATACCGACAACTGCCAATTCGTGGCCCATTCAACGGCCTTTTTTAAGCACTGGCGCGCTGCAGATTTTTGCGCCGCCGCTCAACGTGCGACTGCTGACCGCCCATTTTGGATCCGAAGCGACCACGCTATAGAATTAGGCGGATGGTTTCCGCGAATAGCTTCTCGCCGGCCCCTCGATAGCAACTAGTCTGGTAAACGACCATCCGTAAGTGACGCCGTCCGTCGTAAGTGCGGAGACGTTTCTGGCACTTTGAAGAGGAACACCGCGACAGCTAGTACGGCGATCCCGCTCAAGAACAGGAATCCGGCATCGAAACCGAGGCGGTCGACGACTATCCCTGCCAGGAACTGACTGGCCGCCGCTCCCAAGCCGATTGCGGTCGCCATCAGGCCTTGAGCGAAGTTGAACCGGCCCGTGCCACGAGTCAGGTCAGCCACCATGAGGACGGCGACCACACCGAAGATGCCTGCACCAATGCCGTCGAGCACTTGAATAGCAATCAAACAGCTTGGCGAATCGGTTAGCGTGTAGAGCAGACCACGAATCGGCAGGATAAGAAAACCGACCAGAAATACTTTGCGACGACCTAGGATGGCAAAGTGGCTGGCCAAGAATGCGATGGGCACCATCACAATCTGGGCAACGATAATGCATATTGCCATCATCGATTGTGCGGCGTTTTGATTGGAGTGTCCTACTTTCTGACCCACCAGCGGCAGCATGGCTGCGTTGGCGAAATGGAACAGGACTACGGCGAGAACAAACCATTGGATTCGCTGGTCGGTGGCGACGCTTCGCCAGGGAAGGATAGACGGACTGCCGCCGCCATCATCTGCTCCACGGGCCAATTCATGGTCGATCTGTGAGTTGTCGATGAAATGCGCGCTCACCGCGCTGGCGATCGCCATCGCTGCCACGCTGCAAAAGATACCGATGGTTCCCCACAGGTAGTTGGTCGCAATGGCCAGGAATGCCGCTGTCACATTGCCTGCGTGAAAACAAGCTTCGTTGCGACCTATGCGAGCGGCCAGGCGATTGCGACCGACCAGCCCCAAGCTGATTGCTGCCAGTGCAGGTGGAAACACAGTCACCATCACGCCGGTCAAGGCTTGCAGGCCGTAAACGATTGAAGGTGTCGTCGAGAAATAGAGCCCCACCGTGGCAGCAGCCACGATGCAACACGCCATGGCAATCGCCATAGTTTTGTGACGCGTGCGATCGATCCAGCTACCGGTAAAAGTTTGCATGGCGACCGTGCCAACCAAAAGCATCGCCATCGCCAGCCCGGCTTGAGAGGCACTCCAGCCCCGGCGGCTGGTTAAGTCGATCACCAGGAATGGCCCTAAGCCGTCGGCAACATCTGCAAGAAAAAATGCGGTTGCGTCAAGCGCCCGTTCGCTGCCTCTGGATTTTGCTTGTGCTGCGGGATTGATGGCGTCGCCGAAAGGCTCTTTCTCCCCAGCCATGGCTGGGTCATCCGAATGTTGGTGGGCATTTTGAGTCTTAAGAGACATGCTGGTTCTCAGCTTCGAAAAACAAAATACACCGCGCCGCACAGACAGAATCCTGCGTAAAGGAAGTTCCAGTTCAGCGGCTTGTGCATATAGAAGATGGCAAAGGGCACGAAAACTGATAGCGTGACAATCTCCTGCAGAATTTTCAGTTGACCGAGGTTGATTTGATGAGCGTCGCCGAAACGATTGGCCGGCACCTGCACGAGGTACTCGAAAAACGCAATCAACCAGCTCACCAGTACCGCGACGTACCACGGGCGATGGGCGAGATCCTTAAGGTGGCCGTACCAGGCAAACGTCATGAACACGTTTGACAGGCACAGCATCCCCACTACCGCGAGTATGACTTTCAGATTCATGGGGTTGATCTCGTCTCCACACATTCTTAGTTCCGGGAGGAAAGCAAAACGCGACGTTTGCGAGCTAGGTTCCCTGCGCGCAACACGTCGCATCATGAGACAATAGTTCTCGGCGCTAGTCCGCGCGTCGCAGATCGACGATCTCTCGCTGGATGCGGTCGAGCTGTTGCTGCAAGTCGCGCAGCCGCTCGTCCCGGTTTGCCCTCGGTCCGCGCGGTGGTGCGGGCTCATCATCATTGGCGGCTGTTTGATCGGTATCCAGATTCGTTAGGGACTGAACTTCGAAGTGCGAATCGCCCCTGGGAGTGGTTTCATCCCTGCCGACAGCCCGTACTTCGGCCCCGACTGCTGCCACCGTCCGAAAACGTCCTTCAAGGTGAGGTGGCCAATGCAGCGTCGTGCCGTCCTTCAGCAGCGCACCGTCAACCTCACCCTTGGGTGCCGTAGTCACTTCCTTAATGCGACCGACCTTGGTACTGGTATCGCCACGACGCGGTTTCGCATCCGGCCGTGCCCCTCGGCGCGGTCCATCAATCTCGACTCGTTCATTCGTCTTGGTGTTGATAACGCGCTCGGCCTCAAATCGTCGATCGCCTTCAGGACCGTTTTCCCAACGGCCCTCAGATTCAAGCCGATCACCGACCTTGAGGATCGCTGCGATCCGTTCGCCGACGTGCGGAGGCCAATGGATGTAGCTCCCGTCTGTCAACATCGCGCCATCGGTCTCTCCCTTTGGCGCTGTCGTGAAGCTCTTGATTTCTCCGCGAACTGAGGTGTTGGACGTCTGGCCCCAGGCGATGGTGCCGAACAGGCCAAACGCAGCGGATAGAAGAGCTAACTTCCAGTTCCATAACATGATGAGTCTCCTTCTTGAAAAATGTAGCGCCTGCACCGTCGCCGGCACCAAGTTGATCTGACGCTCTGCGACAATAGCGAACGCAATGCCAAAGCATGCGAAGGCGAGTTCGCGGCATGTGTTCACCTTGCGAACGACACGGTCGGCACACGTCGAAAAGTACATCAAGTACGGCACTTGTTGGCCTTGCACTTTGAGTTCGCGGCAAGTTGACAAATACGCTGGGGCAACCAGCCGAGAGGAACGACGTGCGTTCCAAATCGCGATGTGGGCAGAAACCCCCCGCTTCCGTGAGCAGATCTCTGCCCACTTTCAGTCGTGCGGGACCATTAATCGGCTCGTCGTTGGCGTGGTATGGTATTTGTTGTTCGCTTCCGGGGTATGCATCTAGTCTTGGCCGCCGATGCCGGAACTTTTGTGAGTCACTTCTCGATACGACGATTCTGGACTGTACGCACGCAAGCTGTGCTGCTGGCAACAGTGGTGGCGGCATCGCTCGCTCTCTTGGCGTTCGATGCGTTCGTGACGCGCAGCAGCCCTCAGCGAGAAAGAGAAGTACAAGCGCAATTGCAGGAAGCCAGTCATCGAATGGCGGAAGAGGCAGCACGCTTGGGAAGCCCGCAGCTGCAAAGCGCCGAATCCATCGACGACTACAATCGACGCTTGGGCGAGTTGACGACGCAAGTCCTGCGGAACTTTCCCGACATCGAAGGAGGATTTTACGTCGACGATCAGGTCGACCGCTTTTTGGGCTATGCATTTCCCACGCATCATCACCCGGGGCGAGAGCCCAACAAGAGTGACCCGCCGCCGCTGGAGGCGCCCTACATTCGCTTGCAAGCACGAGAGAGCTTGATGAGTGCACCAGGCGACACTCGCCTGTCGGTTCGCGACGTGGAAGCTAGCCGAGTCATGATTGTGACAGAGCCAGTCGGCGCCGAACGTCCCGCACGACTGGCAACATGGCTGATGTACCGCCTCGTCGACCCGCGGCAACTCGGCAATCAAGTGCGTCGCTATCAGGCATCCACGGCAATGGCGATTGGCGGATTGATACTGGCGGCGGCACTCTTGATCAGTTTGGGCCGAACTGTGCGAACGCAACGCGAGCAGGAAGCAAGGTTAAAAGAAGATCTCCGCCGGTCGGAGCACCTTGCCGCACTGGGTAAGCTCCTGGCAGGTGTTGCCCACGAGTTGCGTAATCCGCTGGCGGCCATTCGATCGACCGTCCAGTTATGGGAGCGGCTTCCCGACGAGACGCGCACTCCTCAATCCTTACATGCCGTGGTGGGTGCCGTGGACCAGTTAAATCAGACCATCTCGCAGTTGCTTCATTTTTCTCGCGCCGACCACTCGGACCGGAAACCGGTCGAGATTCACAACCTATTGCATGAAACTGCAGAGCTGCTTGCGGCCCAGGCTGTCGAACAGCAGGTCACAATCGACTGGCGACTTGCTTCCGGCGAAATAATTGTCAACGGATCGCCTACCGGCCTGCGGCAGGTGTTCGTCAACTTGCTCCAAAACGCGTTGCAAGCGATGCCTAACGGTGGCCGCGTTCTGGTGAGCAGTGCCCGACAAGCTGACGGCAAGCACTACGTTATCGAATTTCAGGACAGTGGGGAGGGGATTTCGGCCGAGAGTCGACGCCATTTGTTCGAACCCTTCTTTACAACCAGACCCATGGGCACGGGGCTCGGCTTGGCGCTGTGCAGAGAAATCATTATTCAAAACGGCGGAAGTGTCGAATACGTGGCTTCCCCCGAGCCGGGAACCACGTTTCGCGTAACGCTTCCTCTTCGATCAGGCCAGAAATGACGAATCAGCGCGCGTCGAAAACCACCATACTTGTTGCGGATGACGATACGACCATCCGCACAAACCTAGCAGTCCTACTCCGTTCCGAAGGCTATCAAGTGCTCGAGGCGAGCGATGGCCGGCAGGCGTCCGAAGTTCTATCGACGGGCAAAATCACCTTAGCGCTATTGGACCTCAAGATGCCGGGACACACCGGTTTGGAGTTGTTGCGCGATTTCGAGGATCAACTGGAAGACATCCCGGTGATCGTGATTACCGCCTTCGGTGGCAGCCAAGCAGCCATTGAAGCCATGAAGCTCGGCGCCTTCGACTATATCACCAAGCCGTTCGATCTGGACGAGGTTCTGTTCACGGTGCGCCGAGCTCTCAAGCAGCAGGCATTGCTCGACCAGCTGCGTTCGCTTGAAGAGCGGCCACGTGTTACCGAACCTGAGTCCGATGAAGAATTCATCGGCCGCACGCCAGCGATGCTGCAAGTGTTCAAAACCATCGGACGCACTGCAACGACATCGGAAGCAGTACTGATCCTGGGCGAAAGCGGCACGGGCAAGGAATTAGTCGCCAGCGCTATCCATAAAAACTCGCTTCGTGCAGCAAAGCCCTTTGTCAAAGTAAATTGCGCGGCACTTAGTCCAACTCTGCTGGAGAGCGAACTTTTCGGCCATGAACGGGGAGCGTTCACCGGTGCGGTCGCGCAGCGTATCGGCCGATTCGAGCAGGCCCATCAAGGGACGTTGTTTCTGGACGAGATTGGTGATCTCGATATCGACCTGCAGGCCAAGCTTTTACGGGTATTGCAAACTGGCCAATTTGAACGCGTCGGGGGCAACGATGTAATTTCAGTCGACGTGCGGGTGATCTCCGCGACCCACCAAGACCTTTCCGATATGATTGCGGCAGGCAGCTTTCGCGAGGACCTGTTGTATCGGCTTAATGTCGTCTGCGTTTCCCTTCCTCCGCTTCGCGATCGTCCTGACGATATCCCCCTGCTCGCCGAGCATTTTGTTCGCCATCTGGCCCGCAAGTACCACTGGCCCCAGCTCGCCCTCTCGCAGGAGGCTTGTAGCAAGCTTTGCGAAGCCACTTGGGAAGGGAACGTTCGGGAATTACAAAACGTCTTGTCGCGAGCGGCCGCGCTGACCAGAGGTCGGGTCATATTGGCGGACGATATTCCTACCGTAACGAAGAAGTCACAATCGATCGCCTCGGAAGGAGGTCAAGTAGCCAACGAATCCCTGTCCTTGCGGCAGATCCTGGCTGAGACAGAACGCCGTGTCATTGAACAAGCGTTGGACCAATGCGAATGGAACCGCACGAAGGCAGCCAAAACGTTGGGAATCAGTCGACGTCAACTCTTTGACAAAATCCGCCAATATGAGCTTGAACACAACGATGCCAATTCGGAGGGCGCTTGATCGCATTTGGCCCTAGCTTTGAGCCCCTCGCGTGCCTCACCTCAACCCACGAGTCTCGGTCGATAAGTCATATACCTGTGACCGCCGGACGTAAACAACCGTTTTGCGATAAAGTTCCGCTATTCTAACGCATCGAGCAATGCGTCCTTGAGACTCTTACTTTCCCACTCTGCTCGAACGTCATTGGTGCTCATGAGCGCGTGACCGAAGCCATCATTGCGCTGTGGAATTACCAGCAAACCACCTGACCAAACCCGAAATCAACGCCCTCTACTTCGCGACGCATCATCAGCTTTGGTCTTTTGATGCGATGGCGTCATTTCGAAAATGCTCCTTTGCAGCGGGCGAAGTGGTAGTGCAGCGTCCAATCTGTAGCGAGAGCGATCGCTTTTGAGCCCCGTTAGTCGTAGATTTTGGATTTCGACTTGCACGAATGCATTTCCCAGACCGCTGAGGAGGGACGTCCATCGAGATAGGTCTCAACCAAATGGTAGTTGGTAACAACGAAGCAGGGATTGTGGGATAGAATAGCCGCTAGGGTCTCATGTAAAGCTTCTGTCGTCGCACACAGCGGCATTTGCCCAACACCTCAAACAATTCCGGTGCGCGAATGGCGAAGAACAAACATGTTGGGTCGGCCACCCGGGCAAACGGCAAGGCCAAAGTCACCAAGCCCACCAAATTGGCCAGACGTTCGAAGTCGGCGAGCGAGCGTGCACCGACGAGAATGGCCAAGCCAAAACGGTCACTCGGAGCAGGTATTCGTCCGGCAGCAACACTCAAAAATCGTGTCGATCAAGCGGCGGAGAAACGTGAACCTCGCCCCACGGCTGCAGAAGCTGATGCGGTACGATTCGCGATCTCCGTACCAGGATTGTTAGATTCCGTGCGAGAAGAGGCGTTTATTGAGCTAGGCCGAGTTGTGCAGCGGACGCTTGAAAAGCATGGCGTTCATCTCGGGGAATCGGAAGCAGCGAATGTCGCTTGGTGGATAGTTGGCCATCCGGATGACGTGCCCGATGCGTAGCCGCATGCGGTAGCGACATTTCAATCAGCAGAACGAGAAGTGCGATGCCAACTCAGAAGGACAACGAAACGGGCATCGCCAAGCTGCTCAGCGACTTTGCCCGTCAAAAAGAAGAGTACGAACTCACCAAGGTCAAATGCGGCTTCGTGGGCCGCAGTGGAGTAGGCAAGTCGTCCCTCATCAACGCCATCACTGGCGAAAAACTCGCTGCTGTTGGCTTTGCAAAGGAAACGACTGTTGAGCCTCACGAATATTTTCATCGTGGTCTGGTCTTGGTCGATCTTCCTGGATGTGGCAAGGAGCGCTTTCCGACCAAGGATTACATCAAAAAACTCAATCTGAGCGACCATGACCTATTCATCTTCGTCACCGAGTTGCGATTCTTTCAGGACGACAAGATCGTATACTCCCAAATCAGAAATGAACTGAAGAAGCCGTGTTTTCTCGTGCGGAATAAGTTCGATCTTGTACTGGCTGACGCCGCGTACGACGGACATAATCTGACCGAAGCGGAGAGCAAAGCGGCCATCGAGAACAACATCAGGGAGAACCTGGCACCTTTGGACGTACAGAAGGTGTACATGGTGTCTGCTCGGCATCCGGCGCACTTCGACTTGCCGACTTTGTTGAAAGATATTCAAGACTCGTTCGATGGAATGAAGAGATTGCGGCTGGAAAACGATCTCGCCGCCTGGAGCAAAGAGGCACTGCTGAGGAAGCGTGAGAATGCCATGCGCTTCACGGCCTGGTATGCAGGCATGGCGGCGCTCAATGGCCTCAATCCTGTAGTCGGCCTTGATGTAACCGTCGATCTCGGAATTCTTCGCAGGCTCTCGCGCGAGGTCGCTGAGATTTATAGTTTGACCAAGGAGCAAGAAGAGTATTGGAAAACTCTGCTGAAAGGACCGGATGGGCGTGCCGTATTACAAAAGACGGTCGCATTAACTCTGAAGTATGGTACCGAGTCGGCCATCGTCGGCATCTTGAAGACTATCGGCAAACACGAAGTGCCGAAAACGTTTGCAAAATTCATCCCGTTCGCCGGCCAGGCCCTCGCCGTCGCGGCTGGGGCGGGTCTAACCTACACCTTCGGCAAGAAACTCGTGGACGAGTACCACGAGATGGCCGAAGAAATCCTCGCGGATTTGAACTCTTGATTTGTCGCGAGCGTCTATCCGGAAATAAAAGAGCGCCATTCTGATTGGCCTCTCATCGTTTCGGATCTCGCCGCAGCTATCTGCCTTTTACCGGACGTATCGTTGGCCCCAGACAATTTGCCAACCACTCCGCAGAGATTGTATGGCCACTTCCTACTTCAACTCTGACGGATTGCGACCAACGGCCCGAGCGACCAGCCAACGTCGGCCATCAGATCGTCGTCCACGGCCCACATCCGTAGCTTGACGATTATTGGCTGGATGTTTTTGTTGTGCTACCTGCCGGCAGAGTGGTTGCGGTTTCCATCGCGGCCTCGGCGATGATTTCGGCCGCGACAAACCCTTCCTTTTGCTTCTCCACAATCGTGGGCGAGGCCAGCCGCAACAAAGCCATTGAGCGAGCGAGTATTTCGTACCGTGTTCCGCCCTTTGTATCCGACAGTCTTCCGGGAAACTGAGCAGTGTCCATCATCGGTTCCCAGAACGCGTCAGCGACCGGTGTCGGGAGCGTGAACAAGATGCTCTCATGATGCGCGTTCAAGAGTAAGAGCACGGTATCGCCTTCGATCGGCACTCCCTGTTCGTCGACTTCGTCGATCAATTTGCCATCCAGTCGTAAACCAATGCATTTCACAAAGTCGGCGTTCCACACTTCATCGGTTACCGGTTTGCCGTCAGTGCCGATCCAACCAACGTCCGAAACGACCCCTTCTTGGCCACGAATGGATCTCCCTTGAAAGTACTTTTGACGACGAAACACAGGCTGAGTCTTGCGGATCGCTACTAGGCCTCGTACAAAGTCGAGTTGTTGCTTTTGCTCGTCGTCCAATTCCCATTGCAACCAGGAGATTTCTGAATCCTGGCAGTAGCAATTGTTATTGCCATTCTGTGTCTTTCCGAGTTCATCGCCTGCCAAAAGCATCGGAACGCCTTGACTGAGAAACAGCGTGGCCAGCAAATTTCTCTTCTGCTGCTCGCGGAGCTGATTGATCGCGACATCCTCCGTCGGACCCTCCGCGCCGCAGTTCCAGCTTTCGTTGTCGTTCGCCCCGTCACGATTGTCTTCGCCGTTGGCTTCATTGTGCTTCTCGTTGTAGCTCACGAGATCATGAAGATTGAAACCGTCGTGGCAGGTGACAAAGTTGATACTCGCGTAGGGTCTGCGGCTGCTCCATTCGTATAAATCAGCCGAGCCGCAGATGCGCGTGGCGAACTCCGACAGCGTTTTACTATCCCCTTTCCAAAAACGGCGGACATTATCGCGATAGCGACCGTTCCATTCGGACCATTGAGAGGGGAAGTTTCCGACCTGATAGCCGCCGGAGCCCAGATCCCACGGTTCGGCGATTAACTTGACTTGAGACAGCACGGGGTCTTGATGCAGGATGTCAAAAAATGCCCCGAGCTTGTCCACCTCGAACAGCTCCCGGGCCAGGGCACTCGCGAGATCAAACCGAAACCCGTCCACATGCATCTCGGTAACCCAGTACCGAAGACTGTCCATAATTAACTGCAGAACCCGCGGCGCTCGCATGTTGAAGCCATTTCCACAGCCGGTGAAATCCATGTAGTAACGCGGATCCTCCGGCGAGACGCGATAATAGGATGCATTGTCGATTCCACGGAACGACAGAGTGGGGCCCATTTGATTCCCCTCCGCCGTATGGTTGTAGACGACATCGAGCAAAACCTCGATGCCCGCCGCATGCAGACCGCGGACCATCGTCTTGAATTCTTTGACGGCGTCTTCTGCGGTTTTCGCCAATGCATAATGCTGGTCAGGCGCCATGAAAGCCAGCGTGTTATAGCCCCAATAATTGCAAAGACCTTTGTCGACCAGATGGCGATCATCAATGCGCTGATAGACCGGGAGTAGTTCAACGGCTGTAACTCCCAAGCTTTTCAGATGATCAAGGGCGGCCGGTGAGGTAAGTCCGGCATAAGTGCCGCGTAACTCCTCCGGCACCCCCGGATGTAGCTGGGTAAACCCCTTTACATGCACCTCATAAATAATCGTCTCATGCCACGGCCGTTGAGGAGGGCGATCATCGCCCCAGGTAAAGGCCGGATCGATCACGACCGCCAATGGTGCCGCATGCGCGTTGTCACGATCGTCAAACGACAAGTCCTCTTGAGGGTCGCCGATCTTGTACCCCCACATCTCATCGCACCAGCGCACGTCGCGTCCGATGCCCTTTGCGTAAGGATCCAACACAATCTTGTGCGGATTGAAGCGATGCCCATGCTCGGGTTCATACGGACCGTGGACACGATATCCGTAGAGTTGGCCAGGACGAATGTCGGGTAGATAACAATGCCAGACCAGGTCTCGACGCTCTACGACGGGGATGCGCTCAAACTCCTGGGAGTCTTCGGCCGAATGAAATAGGCACAACTCTATTTTGGTGGCGCATTCTGAGAAGAGTGCAAAGTTGACGCCGTTTCCGTCCCACGTCGCACCAAGGGGGTAAGGTCGTCCCGGCCACACTCGCATAGTTGTCCTCAACAAATGGATTGCCAAATAATGACCGTTGTCGCGGGCAGATTATCCTTCTACGTGCGTCTGCAGGTTTAATTCTTTCACGATCAACAACTTGCCCGTTTTTTTTGATGAGGGGTTTGCGGTCGTTCCAGCGTCAACAACTTTCGAGGCGCCCTCGTAGGTGCAAACGACAGAGCACTCGCCGGCAGAAACTAGGTACTAAGACGCTGCAGGATTCTACTCTGCACTTTGGTGCATTCCGGAGCAGGGTAAGCGAAGTTTCTTTTCGGCCTCCTTACAACCGCACTGCGCGCAAAAAGCAGTAGTACTCCTTCGTTCCGACTACGAATTCCTGCCTCATCGTAATGCAGACCGGGCCAGCATCATTCCTATCAGACGTGCGAAACGGCATCTTGCGCAAGTCGTCTCTGTTTAGGCGCGACGGTGTCGAATCGTGCCGATCTTTCGGAGTTATCCACTGCCTGAATGCCGCTCGCTACGTTTTTAAAGCCGAGCCCGAAGAGGTAACGGCTTTCGCCATTCGCAGTAAAGATCGCCGCTTTAAGGAAGTGCCCGAGGCGGTGTGAGCTGCGTTGCGCTTCCCGAAGGATCGGTTGGCGACATTTTTGTGCGGATTTGGCGAGACAAAGGTCTCTGAATACCAAATCATTGGGACCGAAGGGATTCTGAAGATGGATCCGGCTTTTACTTGGAACGGTGATATTGAGCAAACGGTGTCACAGAAGGAGAAATCCAAAACCACGACTTTTAAACATCGCTACCAGATCGCTGCGGAAATCATCTATTCATCTGACTGCATTCGAAAAAACAAGAAACCAGAGCCATCTGGTCAGGAAGGCTTACTGGATGTGCGCATCATCGACGCATCTGCTGTTCCTTTTGCAGCGGTCGCAGACGAAGGACGGCATGGCTCTTCATCTCAAAGTCAACGAGCCACTCGCAGCATTGCACAAGGCAAGCCCACGCCTGATCAATATTGAGGACCTGAGCAAAGCAGAGATCGTGCGCCTCCACGATCGTTTCGAGAAGCTCCAATCGCAAGATACATCATCGCACTCGATCGATGAAATCGGACTCGCGGAAGAGCAGAGCAGCGACAAAGGTCGGCGGTAGGAAAACGAATCTAGACGGTCCCCCATGCTGCCGGCGCTTGCCACGATTCAGCGGTCGCGAGGCACTAACCTTGAGCGACTGTCGGCCACTTCAGACGATTGCAGGATGACTGCGCCGGGCTCCTCCAAAAAGCCGCTAGCATCTCGCTGAGCAATGCAGCGAGACAAGGCCGCGGCAACGTGCGCTTCGTGAATGGGTTTCACCAAGTACATGGAAACGTGCTTTTGCTCAGCAATGCGCACCAAATCCGGGTCGCAAAACGCGGAAACTAAAATGATCGGAAGCTGCCTGTGACGGCAGATCTCGGCCGCAGCGTCGAGTCCGCTTATATCCGCCATCCGGTTATCCGTGATCACGACGTCGGGGTTGGTGACTGCGCACTGCTCGACGAGCGACCAGCCGCTGTCGACCTCAGCCACGATGGTATGCCCCAGCTTTTGCAGGATTTGCCGGAGAATTGCTCGGCTAGAGCGGTCATCATCGGCGATCGCGATTTGCAAGCTGACGTCCATAAAACGGCTCAATTTCGAAGTTCCTCGGAATGGCACAAGGATCGCGTAGCAAATGTGGTACCGGATAAAGGACGCCCCAGACACGTCATTTGACCGGAGCGAGGTGTAAGTCGTTCTGCGCGTTCAGCGTCCACCCTGGCAGTCGGTCATACAACGAATTATTGGCGAGCTTCGCGAAGCGCGAGTGCGGATTTCGATCACAAACGGCTGCCCGGGCGGAAGCCTATATACTACTGCAGCGTGCCGAGCGTGTTCGCGTCTGCAAATAGACACATGGAGTAAAAGCCATTGGCGAGCTGGTATCGTGGTTTATCGCGGCAGTTAACTGATCTCGCCAATCCGAAGATAAGGAATAAGCAGGGCCTCGCCGAAGAGGCCCCCTTGCGAGCGGAGCTACTCAGCACCGAGCAACTGGAACAGCATGCCAAGACAGTTGCCGCATCGCACGAGGTCGACGCACGCCCTGGACCAGACCGGCTTCTCGGCAGACTGCAGGAAAACGAAGCGGTTCTCAACGAAGGGTATCGCCGCGTCGTTTCGGCCGTTGCAGCAAAGCGCCGTACGTCTCCGGCAGATGAATGGCTGCTGGACAACTATTACCTCGTTGAAGATCAGATCCGTATAGCCCGGCGCCATCTTCCCAAGGATTACAGCACTGAGCTCCCGCGACTGACCGTGGGTCCACTGGCCGGCTTTCCGCGCGTCTACGACCTGATGCAGGAACTGATCTCGCACGTCGATGGGCGGGTCACTTCGGAAAGCCTGGTTTCACTCGTCGCCGCCTATCAAACGGTCAATCCGCTGACGCTCGGCGAATTGTGGGCGATTCCTATTATGCTTCGCCTGGCGCTGGTCGAGAACTTGCGCCGGGTGGTGGCACGGATGACCGCGGCTCGACTGTACCGAGACGAGGCCAACGCCTGGGCCGATCGGATGAATATCGCGGCCGAAGCGGATCCGGCCGGAATCGTGGTTGTTATGGCCGACATGACGCGCGCGGCCCCGGCGATGGATAGCGAGTTCGTCGCCGAACTTGCGCGCCGCCTTCAGGAACGCAGCCACGCCATGGCTTTGCCATTGCTATGGCTCGAGGAGCGGCTCGCCGAGCGCAATGTCACGATTGATCAGCTGATGCAGAGCGAGGGACAGCAGCAGGCCGCCGATCAAGTGTCGATCGGCAACAGTGTCAGCAGTCTTCGCTTCTTAGGAGCCGTCGACTGGCGTGCCTTCGTCGAACTGCTGAGCATTGTCGAGCAAATACTGAGAGGTTATCCGCTGGAGGCATTTGGCGACTCGTCAGACGATGCCGCCTATTACCGCCGCATTATCCAAGACTTACAAAGTTATTCGGATGTCTACGAGGAGATGGATTTCGCGACTCGTGATCAATATCGCCACGCGGTCGAACAAGTCGCGAAGTCGAGTGGTTTGCCCGAATGGCAAGTCGCGTTGAAAGCGTCTCGATTGGCTCAACGCTGCGCGGATGAAAGAGGAGTCCACGACCGGTCGGCCCACGTCGGCTATTTCCTGATTGATCGAGGATTGCCAATACTCGAGAAGGAGACATACGCTCGCCGGACGCTAAGGCAGATGATCAGTCGGTTTGGTCGCCGATACCCGCTCCCTTTATACCTGGGCGCCATCGCGACGATCACTGCGACGTTTTCAGCCTGCGCGTTGGCCTATGCCTACGGCAATGGTGCGAGCGGACTGTTACTGTTGACGACGGCCGTGTTAGTTCTCCTCGGCACGTCGCAGTTAGGCGTGGCAGTTGTCAATTGGCTGGCAACACTGTGGACGGCGCCGCGTACGTTGCCGCGGATGGATTTCTCGGAGGGCGTCCCGGCGGATAGTCGTACGCTGGTTGCGATACCGACCATGCTGACGAGCCCCGACGGCGTGCATGATCTTATCGAATCTCTCGAAGTTCGTTATCTGGCGAATCGCGACGAGCGAATCCATTTCGCTCTGCTCACGGATTTGAAAGATGCGCCCACCGAGACACTGCCGGAAGATCAGGCATTAATCGACCAGGCTCGCCAAGAGATTGAGGCTTTAAATAACAAATACAAAGGCGATCGCAGCGACATCTTCTTCCTCTTCCATCGACCGCGCCGATGGAATTCCCAAGAGCGAACCTGGATGGGGTACGAGAGGAAACGCGGCAAGCTCGGTGACTTGAACGCCTTCCTGCGCGGTAACGATAACTCGCGATTTACCGTAGTCGTTGGCGACACCGCGTCAATAGGCGAGGTGAGATACGTCATCACTCTGGATTCCGATACTCAGTTACCTAGAGAGGCGGCGCGACGGCTCATTGCGACGATGGCGCATCCTCTTAACCGTCCGTGCGTCGACAGCAGCAGCGGACTCATTAGCGACGGGTACTGCATTCTGCAGCCGCGCGTGTCGTTAAGCCTCGCGAGTGCTCGACGATCATGGCTGGTGCGCATCTTTGGTGGCCAGGCAGGAATTGATCCTTATACCGGGAGCGTTTCGGATGTCTATCAAGATTTATTCCACGAAGGGTCGTTCATCGGCAAAGGGATCTATGACGTCGACGCCTTTGAGCGATTCCTGGGCGGACGTTTTCCTGACAATTTGATTCTCAGCCACGACTTGCTCGAGGGCTGCCATGCCCGCTCCGGCCTGGTCAGCGATATCGAGTTGTTCGAGACGTATCCCGCCCACTACGGCGTCGATGTCAGCCGACGCCATCGCTGGATTCGCGGCGATTGGCAAATTCTGATGTGGGCGTTGCCGTGGGTACCAAAGCCGCAGGGCGGCCTAGTAGCTAATCCACTTTCCGCGCTATCGCGCTGGAAAATCCTGGACAATCTTCGCCGTAGCTTTGTACCGATCTCGCTCGTGCTGCTGCTGTCGTTGTACTGGCTAGTTCCATTGGGAACGGCAGCGTTTTGGACGTTCTTTGTGGCCTTGATCTTGCTGACGCCAGTACTGCTGCGAATCTTCGTCGAATTTCTCAAGAAGCCAACCGACCTTTCCTGGCCGCTGCACGCGCGCGATACCTTGCGATCGCTGGGGCTGCGGATGATCCAGGCGCTATGTGCCTTAACATTTTTGCCGGACGAGGCCTACTACAGCAGCGATGCCGTGGTCCGGACTGTAACCCGACTATTTATCACGAAGCGCAACCTGCTGCAGTGGCGGACTTCGAGTGATGTCGAACGAAGCGCCCGTCCTCATCTGTTTGGCTTGCTTGTCGCAATGTGGTTCGGCCCAGTGCTGGCGGGGCTGCTCGCCGGGTATCTGATGCGATATCGCCCAGGCGCCATGGCGGCGGCGGCTCCCGTGCTGGTGCTGTGGATTGTGTCTCCGGTTGTAGCCTGGTGGTTGAGCCGACCGCTGCCCAGCACGACCGGACGATTGACCGCTGATGATGAGCGTTTCCTGGCCGAGTTATCGCGGAAGACCTGGCGATTCTTCGAGACGTTCGTAAGCGCCGAAGATAACTGGTTGCCGCCCGATAACTTTCAGGACTACCCGGCCGCGGTCATCGCGCATCGCACGTCTCCGACAAATATCGGCTTGGCGCTGCTGTCGAATCTGACTGCATATGATTTTGGTTTTATCGCGCCTCAGGAGATGGCGGAGCGAACCACTAACACCTTTGCGACGTTAAGGCGGCTTGAGCGATATGAAGGACACTTTTTCAACTGGTACGACACCCGCACTCTCGCCCCACTCTTGCCGCGATACGTCTCGACAGTAGACAGCGGCAATCTTGTGGGCCATCTGCTTGTTCTCCGTGAGGGACTGCTGCAGATCGCTGATCATGACGTACTCCCCCTAGGTGCGATGCACGGGTTAGGCGCTACGTTACGAGTGCTCGTTAAGGCAATACGTTCGAGTAGCGGATCGACGTCGCACGAAGCCGGCGTCTTGAGCCGTGACAGCGATCGTGCATGCCGAGAGCTTGGGACACTCGAAGCACAATTATTGAATGCACCACCCAACTTTTCGGCCCGCATGACGTTGCTTCGGGGGATTGACGAATGTGCGGATCTGGCCGAATTGGAAAAGCATCCCGACGAGGAAGTTCGCTGGTGGTCCGGTGCTTTACGGCGGCAGGTCCGTAGCTGGCTCGACGATGTAAGTTGGCTCGCGCCGCTGGCGAGCTTGCTGCATCCTAAACAACCGTCGAGCGACGGTGCTTTGGGGAGTAGCTTTTCGAATGCTTTGCAGGCGGCCATTTCCCCCGATGCAGGCCCGTTTACATGGCGTCGCGTGGCGGCGCTCGAAGAGGAGTTGGCCAAGCTGCTCACTGACACTTCGGTTTCAACGCAAAACGATCACGAGAAGCTGGCTGAGTTGAAACGCCTTGTGGGCGAGATAAGTCGCGAGGCCAAGTTGCGCATGGACACGTGCGAGCAATTGGCCGAAGCATGCCTAGACCTGAGTACCGCCGACTTCGAGTTTCTCTACGATTCGTCGCGAAAACTGCTGGCCATCGGGTTCAACGTCACTGAATACCGGCGTGATGCAAGTTTCTATGACTTACTAGCCTCGGAAGCACGCCTGGCAAGCTACGTGGCAATCGCGCAGGGTCAACTGCCGCAGGAGCATTGGTTTGCACTGGGGCGATTGCTGACCGGCGTGAATGGAGAACCGACGCTGCTCTCGTGGAGCGGGTCGATGTTCGAATATCTGATGCCGCTCTTGGTAATGCCCACGTTTGCCGACAGCCTGCTCGATCAAACGTACAAAGGGGCGGTGGCCAGACAAATTACTTACGGAAACAGTCGCCACGTCCTGTGGGGCATTTCCGAATCGGGATACAACGCCACCGACGCTCAATTGAATTACCAGTACCGCGCATTTGGGGTGCCCGGTTTGGGCTTCAAACGAGGTCTTGCGGACGACCTTGTCATCGCGCCATACGCGTCCGCGATGGCGCTGATGGTGGATCCCAATGCCTCTTGCGCGAATCTACGCCGCCTTGCCGAATTGGGGATCGAAGGGCGATATGGATTCTACGAAGCGTTGGATTATACGACCGCCCGCGTTGGGCGAGGGCAACCGTACAGCGTCGTACGATCGTTCATGGCGCATCATCAGGGCATGAGCTTCTTGGCGTTTGCCTACGAACTATTGAAGCGACCGATGCAGCGGCGATTTGAATCCTATGCGCCGTTTCAGGCGACAGAGTTGCTCTTGCACGAGCGCGTTCCCAAAACCATTCCCGTATTTCCGCGATCCGCAGAGAACGACGACGCCTCCCGACCAGAGGTTGTCCGCGATGTGCTGATGCGCGTCCTGAACACACCGAATACGCAGGCGCCTGAAGTACATCTACTTTCCAATGGGCGCTATCATGTAATGATCACGAATGCCGGCAGCGGGTACAGCCGCTGGAGGGACATCGCGATCACGCGCTGGCGCGAGGACATCGCGCAAGATGACTCAGGAACTTTCTGCTACTTGCGTGATGTCACCTCGAATGAGGTGTGGTCAGTTACGTACCAGCCAACGCTCGAGTCGGCGACATCTTACAAGGCGATATTTCCCCAGTCGCGTGCCGAGTTCCGACGCCGCGACTTCGATCTGGACACGTACACTGAAGTGGCGGTATCCCCCGAGGACGACGTCGAGCTGCGCCGCGTCAATATTTCCAATCGTTCGCGACATCCGCGGACCATTGAACTGACGACCTATGCGGAAGTGGTTTTGGCCTCGGCGGAGTCTGATGCGACGCATCCGGCGTTCAGTAATTTATTTGTGCAAACCGAGATCGTACGCGAGCGCGACGCCATCCTTTGCACTCGCCGCCCTCGTTCGCACAGCGAACATCCCCCCTGGATGCTTCATCTGATGTCGGTTCACGGTCGGACGGTGGGCTCGACGTCGTTTGAAACCGACAAAGCCAAGTTTCTGGGCCGCGCTCACAACGTGCGCAATCCGCAGGTGATGACACGGGCGGCCCCGCTTTCGAACAGTGAGGGCCCCGTTCTCGATCCCATCGTGGCGATTCGAGCCACTCTGACGATTGAGCCCGGTGAAACCGCCGTGGTCGACATTGTCAGTGGCGCCGCCGAAACTCGCGACGTAGCAATCGGTTTGATCGAGAAATATCACGATCGCCATTTGGCCGACCGGCTCATCGATTTGGCGTGGACGCACAGTCAAGTCGTTCTGCAGCAACTAAATGCGAGCGAGGCCGAGGCTCAACTCTATGGGCGCCTGGCAAGCGCTGTCATTTATGCCAGCAGCACCCGGCGCGCGAACGTAAACATACTCGCCAAGAATACGCGGGGCCAATCTGGTCTATGGGGACATGGCATTTCGGGCGATCTGCCGATTATTTTGTTACGGCTCAGTGATCAGAAGAAGATTCATTTCGTCGAGCAGCTCGTCCGTGCCCATGCCTACTGGCGCTTCAAAGGGTTAGTCGTCGATCTGGTCATTTGGAATGAAGACCAGTCGGGCTACCGCCAAGAATTGCACGATGAGATCATGCACATCATCGGCAATAGCACGGAAGCCAATCTCGTCGATCGCCCTGGCGGGATTTTCGTTCGACGGCCCGAGCTGATGTCCGAGGAAGATCGGATTCTGCTCGAGACCGCGGCGCGCATCGTACTGACCGACACGGCCGGGACGCTGTCAGATCAAATCGAACGGCGCGGCAGCCGTGAACCGACGATGCCGTCGCTGATTTCGACACGAGTGCGGACAAATGCCGCTGATTCGCAGCCACGCCTGCCGCATCGCGATCTGATTTACGCGAACGGATTGGGGGGATTTACTCCCGATGGTCGGGAATACGTTATCACGACCAGCGCCGCGCAACGCACGCCGGCCCCATGGTCGAACGTCTTAGCGAATGCCGAGTTCGGCACGGTCGTGACCGAAAGCGGAAGCGGATATACCTGGTTCGAAAACGCGCATGAATTTCGACTTACCCCCTGGTACAACGATCCGGTGACCGATCGCTGCGGCGAGGCGCTTTATCTCCGCGACGAGGACAGCGGTCGGTTCTGGTCGGCGACGCCACTGCCTGCGCCGGGCAACAATAGCTATGTGACGCGACACGGTTTTGGTTACAGTGTCTTTGAGACGATCGAAGACGGTGTTTCGTCCGAGTTGACTTTGTTCGTCGCGCTGGATGCGCCGGTAAAGTTCTATTCGCTCAAGCTGCGCAATACGTCGCAGGAGACACGTCGGCTATCGGCGACTTGTTGCATCGAGTGGATCTTGGGCGACCTGCGTCACAAATCGCTGATGCACGTGGTGACTGAAATCGACAAGGGCACGAGCGCTTTGCTGGCCCGAAATTCCTACAATTCGGAGTTTCCCGGACGGGTTGCTTATCTCGATATCAGTGAGCCGGCGCGATCGTATACCGGCGATCGCACTGAGTTCATCGGGCGGAACGGCTCCTACGCTAACCCCGCGGCTATGAGCCGCGACCGTCTTTCCGGAAAACTCGGCGCCGGGCTTGATCCGTGCGGAGTGTTGCAAACGCAGTTCGTACTCGCGGCAGGTGAAGAGCGCGAAATCGTCTTCCGCCTAGGCGCCGCGGCAAACATCGACGACGCACGCACGCAGATCCAGCGATTCCGGGGAGTTGATCCGGCACACAAGGCGCTGCAAGCGGTATGGCAGTACTGGCAACGCACGTTGGGGGCAGTCTACGTAGAAACACCCGATCCCGGAATTAACGCTCTTACCAATGGTTGGCTGCTCTATCAGACCTTGGCCTGTCGCTTTTGGGGACGAAGTGGTTACTACCAATCGGGCGGTGCGTTTGGATTTCGCGATCAACTGCAAGACGTTATGGCTTTGGTCCATACCGAGCCACGACTGATTCGCGAGCATCTACTGCGCGCCGCGGCACACCAGTTTCCTCAAGGTGACGTTCAGCACTGGTGGCACCCACCAACGGGACGTGGTGTCCGGACGCATTTTTCCGACGACTTTCTCTGGTTGCCCTTGGCGACCTGCCGTTACGTAAAGCAAATCGGTGACACCGGCGTTCTCGACGAACGTATTCCATACATTGAAGGTCGAGCGCTCAAGCCCGAGGAGGAAGCGTACTACGACTTGCCAAGCCATTCCGACCAGTCGGCCACGCTCTACGAACATTGCGTCCGGGCGATTGAGAATGGCCTGCGCTTCGGCCGACACGGATTACCCTTGATGGGCTGCGGCGACTGGAACGACGGAATGAATCTGGTCGGCGAAAAAGGGCAGGGCGAAAGTGTCTGGCTGGCATTCTTCCTGGTCAATGTTTTGAAGGAATTCGCTGACATTGCTCGCCAGCGCGCCGATCAGACATTTGCGGAAAAGTGCGAGGCGCAGGCGGTCGAGTTGACGAAACACATCGAAGCCAACGCCTGGGACGGCCAATGGTATCGACGGGCCTATTTCGATAACGGCGAGCCGCTGGGCTCAGCGACCAACCTGGAATGCCAGATTGATTCGATCCCTCAGAGTTGGGCCGTTCTGTCTGGCGCCGGGGATTTGGCGAGGTGTCGTCAAGCGATGGCCGCGGTCAACGACCGGCTGGTGCGGCGTGACGCGTCGTTGATTCAGTTGTTCCAACCCCCGTTCGATAAGTCACCGCTGGATCCTGGCTATATCAGGGGCTATCTGCCAGGCGTCCGTGAGAACGGCGGCCAGTACACCCATGCCGCGATCTGGACCGTGATGGCGTTTGCAGCCTTGGGGGATCGCAACCGGGCGTGGGAATTGCTGTCGTTAATCAATCCCGTTAACCACGGTTCCACGCCGCCGGGAATCGCTACCTACAAAGTCGAGCCCTACGTAATTGCGGCGGACGTGTATGCAGTTACTCCCCATGTGGGGCGAGGTGGATGGACCTGGTACACCGGTTCAGCCGGCTGGATGTATCGCCTGATCACCGAATCACTGCTGGGTTTGCGATTGGACGTAAACAAGTTGTATTTCGCGCCCTGTCTGCCGGCCGGCTGGCCTTCGATCAAAGTTTATTACCGCTTCCATGAAACGAACTTTGAAATCACGATCTGGAACGGCGGCAGCGGGATCGTCGTCGACCGCGTCATTCTCGATGGGATCGAACAACCGGAACTCTTTTTGCCGCTCGTCGACGATGGAATAACTCACAAAGTGGAAATTCGCGTCAGCTAAGTTCTATGCATCGCTATTTGCTGATGCCAACCGATCCTCGGAATGTTTTGACACTGCGAGTTATTCTTGAAATCCTTGACCGACCGCAGTTCTGTCTCTGGCAATTCCGGTTTGTCGCCCGGCCAGGGCGATGGTCGACCATATCTCACCGCACGCATGCTTAAAAACGCGAAGGTCTGACCGAATGATGGCGACGGATTTGAATGATCTCCCAGGCAGTCGCCACGCAAAGGCACCCCGCGACAGTCGCGCAGAAACGAACAGCCGCTGGTTCATACTCGCTATCGCGGCCTTGGGCGTGGTTTTTGGCGACATCGGCACCAGCCCGCTTTATGCGATCCGGGAATGCTTTCACGGCGCCCACGCCTTGGAAGTGTCGCCGGGGAATATCTTGGGAATGTTGTCGCTCATCTTCTGGGCGCTGACGCTGATCATTTCGCTCAAGTATCTCGTGTTCATCCTGAGAGCGGACAATCAAGGTGAAGGAGGCATCTTAGCGCTTGTGGCCATGCTAAATCCCCGTATGAAGACCAGCCCCCGGCGAGGGATCATCGTCGTACTCGGTCTGGCGGGAGCCACGTTCCTGTACGCGGATGGCATGATCACTCCAGCGATTTCGGTCCTGAGCGCTGTCGAAGGGCTCGAACTGGCCACGCCTGTCTTCGGGCCCTACGTCGAACTGATCGCCGTGGTGATCTTGGTCGGTCTTTTCTGCCTGCAAGCCCGGGGGACGGCGACGGTTGGCGCCCTGTTTGGACCTTTGATGTTTGCTTGGTTCGTGTTGATCGGCGCGCTCGGCATCTGGCATATCGCCCAGCGTCCAGACATCCTGGGCGCTATCGATCCCAGTCACGCCTGGAGCTTTTTTCAGCAGAATGGCAAGGCCGGCTTCATCGTTCTCGGGACGGTGTTTCTGGTGGTGACCGGCGGTGAAGCGCTCTATGCGGATATTGGCCATTTCGGAAAATTGCCAATTCGCATCTCTTGGTTCACGTTGGTGTTCCCAGCCTTGCTACTGAATTATTTTGGCCAAGGATCATTATTGATGAACGATCCTTCGGCCGCGAAGAATCCATTTTTTTGGATGGCTCCGGACTGGGCCCTGTACCCTTTGATCGCGATTGCGACAGGGGCGGCCGTCATTGCCTCGCAAGCGATCATTACCGGCGCATTCTCACTGACATTGCAGGCCATTCAACTTGGCTATTGCCCTCCGCTGCGCATCGAACACACGTCATCCGAGCACATTGGCCAAATCTATATTCCCACGGTCAATTGGATGTTGATGTTCGCGACAATTGCGCTGGTCTTGGGGTTTCACAATTCTACCAATCTGGCTGCTGCCTACGGCGTGGCGATTACGATCACCATGGTGATCACCACCATCTTGTTCTTCGTGCTGATCAAAGATCACTGGAAATGGCCTGTAGGTGTGGCAATCCTACTGGCCGGATTCTTTCTGATCATCGACCTGTCGTTCTTTAGCGCCAATCTTATCAAGGTCGCGCATGGCGGCTGGTTTCCTTTGCTGATTGCAGCCACGGTGTACCTGTTGATGAGCACCTGGCACGATGGCCGACAACGACTCGCGGCGCGCATTCATCCTGCCAGGCCCTCACTCGAGTCTTTCATCGCGGGGCTCGAGGCCGATCCTCCGACCCGGGTCGACGGCACGGCCATTTTTATGGCAAGTACGCGGACATGCACACCGTTGGCTCTGCAGAACAATGTGCTGCACAATCACGTTTTGCACGAGCGGAATCTTATCGTGACCGTCGAAACCGCGGCGCGCCCCTTTGTGCCGCCGCGGGAACGGCTCGAAACCGAAAAGGTTCGTGAGGACATCACCCGCGCCGTTCTCACCTACGGCTTCAAGGACGAACCGAACGTCCCACAAGATTTGCTGCCCTTAACGTCCGGGCTCGATCTCTCGACGTTGAGCTACTTTGTCGGTCGCGAGACCGCGGTGTCGAAGCATACCTCGATCTTCTACAATTGGCGTGAGAAGCTGTTCTCGTGGATGTCGCGGAATGCGAATGCCGCTCCGATGTATTTTCACTTGCCCGCGGAACGCGTGATCGAAATCGGCGCCGAGGCCGTGTTGTAACGTCTCGCTACGTTCGCACGGCAGGTTTCTCGACATTTGCAGCGACAAATTCTAGGTGCGGGCTCGAAATTCCTATCCGCGTTAACTGACTGGTAGCATCGGACTGAGAGGATTGCATTAATGATGTCCTGCCGGTTACGGCGGGGAGACAGCGATGGTCCATTGCTTGGTATTTGCCGAAGCAATTGCGCAATCGCCTTATTTGTTCTCTAAGAGCACTTGAGTCTCTTTTTTCAGCCGACCGGTGAATTGCTCGGCGATCAGGGCGAGTACGTTCGGAAGATCCAACTGAATCTGAACTGAGTCTGCGAGAACGTCCAACCGGCCGCTGATTTTTTGCCCGATGGCGCCTCCCTCAAAATACAGGCGGTCGCCGTCCCACCGGTCATGAAATGCGAGCATTCCTGCCAGGCCACCGCTGAGCTGCTGCCGAATCCTAGCGAAACCTTCTTGTAGCCGGCGGCGCGCCTCTTCCTTGCCGAGCGAATGGGGGATCGTTGCGGAAACTTGTTTCGTCATGATTGTGCCTGGCTAACTCGATGAAAGCTGACTTACGATGACTCTCCTTCCGCACTGCATCCTAGGCATCCGATAGAAATAGTCGATCGCGATAAATAGCACGCGCGATTCGGCGTTCGGCAGTCAATGCGACAGCGGGACGACCATATCGTGTTAAAATCAGCTCAATTCAGCGTCCTGGACGCGATCGCGGCCACCGGCTAACTGATCGACCGCCAGGCACAGTTCCGTGTATCTTGCACTTCGGCGGTAATTGTCCTCTGGTTATTTGCGTAATTTTCAAACATTCGCCATTTGTGGTATGCCATTCGCGACATCACCAAATGCAAGCGCCGGCCCTCGAAAGCAGTGCGATGTACACAGCTAAAATGCATCAGCGTGGAGGACGAGTCCCCTTGTCACATCCTCATGTCTCTTAAAGAGCCCCTAACAACCCGACCTCAGCCTGAATCAGACCCAAAAAGCGTCAGTCCGACCTCGTTATTTCCCCTAAACCTGACCCCCTTTGAATTCTTTTTCCTGTGTGATGACCGGCCTGCGTATCAGGGGGTCATTCCCATAGAAGTCATCGCGGCCGGAGAATTGGATCAGGAAGCGCTGGAAAAGGCATTTGCCCTGGCCCAGATTCGCCATCCAATTCTAGCCTCGCGAGTCCAGGGAGAAGACAAAGGATGGCCCTACTGGTCGGCCGGTGAACCACAGTGCGTGATCTTTGAGCAGAGCGTGGAGCCCAGAATCGAAGACGGGCGAATTCAAGATTCGTTTGCCCGATTTGACTCGGCCTCGAAGGCTGGCGTGCAGTTGCACGTTCGCGTAAATGGCACCCGTGTGGTTTTATTATTCGCCTTTCGTCATAGGGCCGTCGATGGGCTGGGTGCGTTCCAATTCATTTCCGACGTATTCGTCGCCTATGCACATTTTTCTGCAGAAACGGCTGGCGCTCCCTCGTGGCGTACTTTAAACAACGAGTTACTTCGAGAACGAGATCGGCACCACCTCTTTCGCAGAAAATGGAAGATGGTGGATCTGTGGCGGACGCTGCGCGTCCATCTTCCCTTGAGCATTCGTCCAGCCGCCTTGGTTAGCGATCAACCGGGAGCGGACAAGAACGATCACCTCGCACCGAGCTTGCCCACCGACTTTTTGGTCGAACATCTCACCGAAGACGAGACAACGGCCCTGTCTCGCGTCGCGTCCAAGCACTCCGTCATGGTCAACGATCTATTGCTGCGTGATTTCTTTTTGATGCTCGCAGCCTGGAACCGCGGCACATCCGAAGAACGTGGGCCATTGCGGATTATGATTCCGACCAATATGCGGCGACGCGAAGACAGCCGGATGCCGGCGGCGAACGTGTTCAGTTATGCCTTCATCACTCGATTCGCGTCGGCTTGCGCCGGTCGAGAGCAGCTATTAAAGAGCATTTCGCTGAACATGGCGACGATTAAGCGCGACAATCTTGGTCTGTATTACGAAGCAGGGCTGAGGCTGCTTTGTCGCTTCCCTGCCTTCGTGCGCTGGTCGTTGAATCGTCGATGGGCGTTCGCGACGGCCGTTTTTACAAATCTGGGTTCGGCCTTCGATTCTATGCCGTTACCGTCCACAGATCGGCATAAACTCGCGGGCGACCTGATTCTGGAAAGTGGCGCGGGGGCTGGCCCTATCCGGCCGGACACGCGCGTTTCGTTTTCGGCCCATTCTTACGCGGGTCGGCTCTCGATCGGGGCTCGCTGCGATCCGCAAATTTTCACTCCATTACAGCAACGCGCCCTTTTGAATTCCTACGTCGACCATCTTCGCATGACTCTCGAACTTCAATCTTAAAACAGGCGACGGCCAGGATTGTCGCCATACATCGAGATACTTATATGGCGAACACATATCGATTCACTGGCTCGGACGCACGCCCACTTATTTCCTTGCACGGAATTGCCAGGATCATTTCGGATGTTTTTAATCCGGCAGTCTTGGGAATTCCCTTCCTCATCTTGGGCGTTATGGCCACGGGAATGTCAGGGGCTTACCGTTTCGCGTTGTTGTACTTTCTGATCGCTGTACCACCGCCGCTCGGCTATGTCCTTTGGCTGGTCACCACGAATCGTGTGTCTGACGTTCATTTGTCCGAGCGACATCAACGGACGGTACCATTCGTGGTCAGCTTGTGTGCTGCTTTGTGCGGATTGATACTATTACATGCCCTGCATGCACCGACGATCCTATTTGTCGCATTGCTAGCCGTTTTCGTAGAGACCTTCCTCCTATTTGCGATCACCTTGAGTTGGAAAATCAGCATTCATACTGCGGCGATGGCGGGCCTAATCACATTTGCAACGTTTGTCTTGGGCAGTGCGGCACTCCGCTACGCACCGCTTGTACCACTTATTGCTTGGGCACGCGTCTATCTGCGTCGCCACACTCTCATGCAGACCGTCGCTGGGGTAATTATTGGGTATCTGACGTTTGCCGTGATGTATGGCATCCGCGGAATTGCTTGGTGATCGAATTTCCCTTTTTCGTCTGTCGGACCGAATAATGAGAATCCCTGCGAGCTCTACGTCCGCCTCACGCAACTTCGCGATGATCGCTTCTGCCGGGACTTCTGACCTCGTGGCATCGGTCGCCCTCCTTCGCTTGCGTCCTCTCCAACGGATTATCGCGCCGTCGATGGACTCGTTTGAAGGGGGCAGGTCAAATTTGATCGATCGATCTGCCAAAATTCAGTGAGCCGATCGAAGGTGCCGTCACAGCGACCATGTCAGCGGGTCACTTAGCGCAGTGGTCGAGTGAACGCCCTCATGTTGTCGGCGCCATTATCAAGACGAGATTGGCGAGATACCGGTCTGGTGCCGCTGCCTTGTCAAGGCCGACGTTAGGTCCGGCCAAATGGAGGAAGCCTCTGGTCGCTGCCCATCTCCGTCATCCGATCCATCGCCTTCTGTGAGCATGTTGGACAAACTTCTGGAACGACTTCGTTCGTCGAGTAGTTAGGCCACTTTTCAGCGTACCAGGCCTTCGTATCAGCGACCTGGACTGTGAACACAGATTTGCACTTGGGACATTGACAAAAAGGCATCGAATGGGTCACTCGCAGGCTGTTAGGAAACGGTGCGTCAACCAGATTTTAGACTCAAATAGTGGTTGCCGCCATCGGAAAAAAGGACTTTGCGATGGCCGCAAAAAAGACCGATGCCCGTTGCACATGCAGCGCAGGAATTGCCCCGTAGAGTGCAAATCAAGAACCAATGATTGTCTTTTAAGCGCTCTAGACCGCCCGGACCAGGATCATTGCCCTTCATCCGCATTATGTCTGCAGGTGCATTCGCGAGGTAAGTAATGAACCGACTTCCTGAGCCGGAAAGGACAACGCCCAATTGAGCCTCGAGAGGTACCCGATCGGCGATTGCATGGACACCCTACTCGCTCCGCGAGTTCCATGAAACTCCGTGTCCTAGGAACGATAGGGTGGCTGGTGTCTATTGCCAATACTGCCGCCGATCAGCCCGTGAAGGTGTCACCGGTAATCCTTCTGCCGGTCAGAAGGCATGACAGGGAAAACTGTCGGCTACTCCGTGATTTCTTCTACTGGACTGTCACATTCGTCCTTGGAGCGTGTCCAAGGGATGGGACATTGTGTCCACTGCCTAGTATGACTGTGCCCCGGACCGAGGAGCCAAGTCGTGTTCAATCCATTTATTGAAAGCGTTGGGAATGATTCGGCTGATGCGGAGCTGGTTGAGCAGGCGAAGAACGGTGACCGCGCCGCGTTGGAAAGGCTAGTCCTACGGCATCAGGCATGGATTTACAACATCGCTGTCCGCATGGTCTGCCACCCACACGACGCCGAAGAGGTCACCCAGGAGGTGCTCGTCAAGGTCATCACCAAGCTCAGCACCTTCAAAGGTGAAAGCGCGTTTCGCACCTGGCTCTACCGCATCGCGGCCAACCACGTCCTGAATATGAAACGCCAGAGGGTGGAGACAGAAGAGTTGACGTTCACCACGTATGGCGCGGCCATTGACGACACACCCGACCTGGAGCTGCCGGATCCGAAAAGCGTGCCGGTCGAGGTACCACTTTTGATCGAAGAGACCAAGATCAGTTGTACGACAGGCATGCTGCTCTGCCTGGACCGCAAGCAACGCCTGATTTTTACGCTTGGCGAAATCCTCGGCATCAGCGACAGGGTTGGTGGCGATGTTCTGGAAATGAAGCCCGACAACTTCCGCCAGTGCCTAGTCCGTGCGCGCCGCGACCTCTACAGCTTCATGAACAATCAGTGCGGCCTGGTGAATAGGAATAATCCCTGCCGCTGTGCGAAAAAGACCCGGGGCTTTATCGAGGCGGGGCACGTCGATCCCCAGCATCTGTGGTTCGTTCCTCAGCACATTGAGCGAGTCAAAGATGCCGCCGCCAAAACGGTCCGAGAGATCGAGGACGTTGTTGAACGCCAGCACGCGGCTATTTATCGCGACCATCCATTCTTGCAGCCAGTGGATCAGACCATTTGGCTCAGGCAGCTGCTGACAAACCAGCAAGTCCGCGCCGCGCTCCATCTTAACTGAAGAATCTTGACAAAGATTTGTCACAGTCCCTCACCGCCTGTGTCTATGGAATAGAGGGAGCGATGGGCTCCGCTCTTTCATCCAGCAAGATGATGAAAATGCCGTTCGGCGGATCGGCATCTCGGGCTTCTCGTTCTTCCTGGTGAACAATCAAGTCCAGATTCGTGGAGCACAAGTACCGAGCAATTTCTATCGATCTTGAACCACGCTTGGAAAGTCCACGATTCGAAGGGCGCCTCCGCCGGAAACCGTCGGCGATAGGCGCTAAAGGCTTCCCCCCCCTCTTATGCGAAGGAGATCTCCATTGCACACCGATATCACTCATAACCTGCCAAAGATCATCGTCGACCACATCGCCGCCTGTAATGCCCACGACATCGAGGCCTGGATGGCGACGTTCGCTCCAGACGCCATGCTTAACGACTTCCAACGTGAGTTCGTAGGCACAGAGGCCATCCGCGGCTTCGCCGACGCTGAAATCTTTGGAGCGAATGTGAACATGGACGTCCAGCAGGCCTGGGATCACCACAGCGATGTCACGGTGCATGCACGCGTCGACGGGACCTACGACAAGACGGGCCTGCCCGACCCGTTGATCTTGAGCTTCTATTTCACCCTCCGGAGCGGCCGGATCACTCAGCTCGTCATCATTCACAACAAATCGATGGTGAAGGCATGACTACTACATATGGTTTCGACGTCTCCAGCAGCGAGTTCGCTGCCAAACGTGTCCTCGTCACCGGCGGCGCCAAAGGCGGCGGTCAGGCTATCGTTCGTCGGTTTCAAACGAGTGGTGATCGTGTAGTTGCCAAACGTGCCATGATAAAGCGATTTGGCTTTCCGGATGTGCTATCAGTCGAAAACGTGATCCGCGATTTGCTCGAATCCAGAACTGCGCGCTATTTAGAATTTGTCTGGCGTTGCCACTTCTGGTGCGAGGAAATGTTTCGCGGGATGAGCGGACATCTGGCGGGAGTCAAAGCATAGATGCGTCGGGAATGACGGTCCGGTCAGTCGCAATTGTCCCCGATCGAAGGCACAAGCGGTGTCGCCCCAAGTAGCCGGAGTTCGTTTTGCACTCGGCTGCGACAGATTGGGGATGTCGACCAATTCGTGGCAGTGCAGCACTCCGAGTGAGGCGCTGAAACTAGACCTGTACCTAGCGGGAAGATTCGTTTTGAGATTTCAAAGATCCGCCGCATGTGCCAGGGACAAGAGACCAGCAATATTTTGAAGGGCTCTGTGAGCAGATTTTTCTCGTCAAGCATATGTAGGGAGTTGCGGACATTCTCAACGGTGTTTCTCGACGTGACTTCGAGTAGCATCGCCGATTGGGGGATACCGTGGTCGGAGAGAACCTTCGCCATGCAAACCGCTTCGGGTAACGCTTCGGGCTCGTTCGTTCCTCCAGTGAGAACGACGAGGCGTACAAAACCATTAAGGTACAACCACGAGGCTTGTCGCGCACGGGCTTTAGATAGCAACTCTTCGTTGGAACCGAAGACGAGAGCCACATCCGCCTTTGTCGGTTCGTCTTGGCGAAAGAGCATTTTGGTCGCTTCGGCGTCCGTCAAGAGGTTCAGCTCCCGTGGAATTCGGTTATCCAACTACTGGCACGCGCGAGCGCGAGTATGACCTGATCGCAGACGTCTGGTTCGGACTCGTCGGATCCAGCCACTTTCCCAATTGCCTGCAAAAGCAATACGACGCAGTGCTATGGGTTCACCCAATATACAATGCTGAAAAACTCCGCAGGTCATTCACCTTAAGGCGTCGTTGGATAAGTAAATACCTCCGGGAGGACTCGAATCTCCACGTTGCGAAATAGAAGTCGCGTCAGCGATTCACAGCGAAATGTGCGAAAAGCCCTAAAAGAACCAGAAGTTCGTGAAACAGAAGTGCCCCTCGCGGGCTTGCCTTAACTCTCTATATTTTGCGGCCGGTGGCCTGCAAGCACTGGTTTTCGGCGATCTCAACCCAGCCCCAACCGCTGGCGGATTTCATCTTGCACGTCAGTGGTCGAGCGTGATCCGTCCACCTGCACGATCAACTCTTTTCGGCTGAAAAGCTCGAGGATCGGCTTAGTCTTGCCGTGGTAGTCGCGAAGCCGAGTTTGCAGCGCCTCCGCGTTGTCGTCGGCCCGAGCCAGCAGCGATCCGCCGCACACGTCGCACACTTCTGGATCCACCGGCCGATGAAAGATCAGGTTGAAGTCGAGACCACATTTGCCGCAGACCCGACGGTTCAGAACGCGCTGTAGGACGATTTCGTCGGCCAGGTCGATCTGGATAACCGCGTCAATATCGTAACTTTCCAGAAAGAACTCAGCTTGCCGACGATTGCGCGGGAAGCCATCCAAAATGTAGCCGTAGTTCCAATCGTGCTGGTCCAGGCGGCCACGGACGATCTCCTCGACAATGTCATCGCCCACCAGCTCGCCGGCATTCGTCAGTCGGGCGATCCGAGCCGCTAGCTTTGTCTTGCTTTGAATGTGCCAGCGAAAAATGTCCCCTACGCAAATATGTACCAAACCGAATTGCTCCGCCAACAGCTTAGCCTGCGTGCCTTTGCCGCAGCCCTGCACCCCCATGATGATGTATTTGCGCATGGCACCTGTTCATAAACGGCCAAGAGCCAGCGCAATGGGCACCGACTCGCGACGGTCCGTGGAAAGTGAGGGAGTCATCGAAGACGCGGGAAAATCTCAGTAGATTTCCGGCACGAACGTTTGGTCCTCCATCGGCGGACGAACGTAGTCGGTCGCCGGCGGACGTGGTGGCAGTTCCAACGGCGTAGGCGTGAGATCTTGATACGGAATCACGCTCAACAAATGTCGGATGCAATTCAACCGAGCGCACTTCTTGTTGTCGGCTTTGACCACACGCCACGGAGACTGTTTGGTATCGGTATGGGCGAACATTCGGTCCTTGGCGTGCGAGTATTCGATCCACCGGGCCCGTGACTCGATATCCATCGGGCTCAATTTCCAACTCCGCGTCACGTCGTGCATCCGCCCCTGAAATCGACGTTCCTGCTCGACGTCGCTGACCGAGAACCAATACTTCACCAGGATGATTCCCGAGCGTATTAGCATTTGCTCGAACTCGGGGCAACTACGCAGAAACTCCTGATACTCCTGCTCGGTACAAAAACCCATCACATGCTCGACACCCGCGCGGTTGTACCAACTGCGGTCCAACAGGACCATTTCCCCGGCTGACGGCAAATGGGCCGCATAGCGTTGGAAGTACCAGCTCGTTTTCTCCCGCTCGGTCGGACTGCTCAACGCAACCACGCGACACAGCCGCGGATTAAGAGGCTCTGTGATTCGCTTGATCACGCCCCCCTTGCCGGCTGCGTCGCGCCCTTCGAACAGCACGACGACCTTCAGCCCCTCGTGTTTGATCCACGCCTGCAACTTGACCAGTTCGATCTGCAGCCGCGCCAACTCCTTCTCGTAGAACTCATTGTCGATTTTGTGCCGCTTGGCCTTTCGATCTCCGCGCAGGACCAACTCGGCGTGCCCATTCGAGCCATTGCCAGCCACGCTCTCGTCTGTTGTAGCCGCTAATAGGGCATGCTTTTTCTTCTTCTTGTTCTTCTTCTTTTCCTTGTGTTCTTCGATAGTATCGGGGTTCATGGTGCTACCTGTCAGTTTGCTTACTTGACGCGCAACCTCGGCAGGTGACGCAACTGTCGTGCCCGATGGATCGCAACTCGCGCCTGACCTGCAAAATTGCGCCGAAACGCCGAAATCTGCAGACTTTCCGACGTTCGCACCGGTCCTTGCTAGTCGCTTCGCGATAGTTCCACTGCGCCTATCGTTAGCAGTGAATGCTGGCGTGTTGCGCCACGTCTGCTTTTTGGGTGTACCCAAAAGCCATTCGGGGAACCGACGCGAGTCACCCATGCGATTCGCCATGCCTCGCTCAATCTGACCGACGCGTGTCTGGAAGCTCGGTGCGTGACCAAGTCCGCAATCGAGAGGATCAAATCCAGCCGCAGTCCGCCACTATTTACTGACCGCATGGCAGACCGAATTGGCAAATGTGTACGATTGCCCTACAACCTGTTCACCGGCATTGATTCCTCCAGCATCGCCGATCGTGCCTCCCAAGAAACACGACCCATCCCTGGTCATGAGGCCATGCTCTTGTTTTCTTCGTGTGTCGCACCGTGTGTAACAATTGTGAGATCAGTTTCCACCGTGCCGTCGCGAGGCGATCATCTACGACGAATCGCCATCAACGCCAAGCCGCCGAGCGCGGCGAGGATGAGCGAGGACGGCTCAGGCGCAGCCGTGACGCTTTCGTCGTTCGACGGCAGACGTGTGGGCCACTGACTCGAATATCAGCGGCCTGCATATGGGCGCCAACTAAGCTTCCCTTCCGCCACTCGTCGCGGCCGCGATCTTCTTCCGACCAACTTTCTGGTCGGCGTCATGGCACTGGCCAATACGGGCCATGCGGCTGCGATTGAGCTGCTGCGTAACGTGATCTACGACAGACAGAGAACTTCAAGGCCACTGTTGCAAAGTTATCCGATGATCACTTTCGGATGAAGGTTCGCATTCGACTCGGCCTTTCGGATCAAGTCGCGGACCAGCCAGGGAACGTTTCCTTCTCCTAAAAGGAAGAACCCGATGCTCGCCGCCAACTGGTTGTCATCCGACCATCCGAAGTGGATTTCGGGCGGCTTTCCTACGCGGGACAGCTCCAGGGCGACTGTCGCGATCGCATGTGCAATCGAGGCGCAACGCGTTACGCTGATGACGAACCGACCGTCATGATCGATCACTTCCATCAGCGGGCTATGCTGGAATTCGCTGGCATCGCCCAGTTCGGCCTCAATAAACACCATCGGTACATCGTCAGGAATTCGATGGCGGCGCCGGATGCTGGCTTCCTTGTCATCCAATCCACGACGGCCAGGACGGTGCGGAACGAGAACGGGGAATTCTAGATGTTTTAAGCTTTCCCACAGAAACTTCGACTCGAAGTTCGCAAAGTCGAAGGCCTTAAATCGCAGCTCGGTACTGCGCTTGACCCGCGAGGCAAATGAGCTGATCACCACGGCAATAATGAACCAGCTCGCGATCTTGATG